>NZ_KB899925.1 GCF_000378465.1 Elioraea tepidiphila DSM 17972 | reverse complement strand
CGCACCCCTACGAGCTCTACCTGGCGCTGAACGAGATCGAGCACCGCAGGACGCGCGTGCGCACGCCGCGCACCAACGGCTTCGTGGAGCGCTTCAACGGCACCGTGCTGGACGAGTTCTTCCGCGTGGCGATGCGCGAGAAGGTCTACGCTTCGGTCGAGGCGCTGCAGGCCGATCTCGACGCCTGGCTGATCCACTACAACACCGAACGGCCGCATCTCGGCTACCGAAACCAAGGACGCAGGCCAATCGAAACCATCCAACAATCCGTCAGGCAAGATGGTTAAGAGGACAGCTGACTGCCACGGCCCGTCGACGGTCAGTCAGCGGAGTGGCCCGTCACCAAGAGCCTCGGCAGCCGTTGAGGTATCCCACCATCCGCGGCCAGCACAGCCAGGGGCGTTTCTCACCCCGGTCATGACATCGCGATTGCCGCGCCTGTGCTGTGTGCCATTCTGAGCCGTTGAGAGCAGCGACGTCACTACATCCTCCACCGGGAGGTCGTGCGCCGGCGCGGCGGCTGAATGGCGTCAGGGCCGGCGCAGGCTGAGGATGTAGGAGATCAGGTCGTCCATCTCCGCCCGCGTGAGCGTCAGGTCCGGCATCCGCCCGTGCGGGCTGGCGAGGAAGGCGCGCAGCGACAGCGCCGTGGTCGCGGCGCGGTCGGCGATGGTCTGGAACGGCGTCGCGCCGTCGCCGACCGGCCCCACCGGACGCGGCGAGACCACGTGACACGAAGCGCACCAGCGCTCGGCGATGATCCGTCCCTGCACCGGATCGCCCGGCAGGTTCTGCGCGATCGCGGGGCCCGCCATCAGGGCGGCGGCCAGCGCCATGACACCGCAACGGACCATCTCTGCCTCCCTCAGATCCCCCAGCGGCCGAGCCCCGCGACCGCGCTGGTCAGCAGCCCGAGTGCCAGGTTGACGGTGATCAGCGTGCGGATGCGGTGCACCGCCTGCGCGGCCTGCGGTCCGTTCCCCGCCGCCATCGCGCGGCGGAACATCGCATACGGGCCGAACCAGATCGCGACGAACACCACGCCCATGATGACGCCCGTCAGGTTCATCAGGTGCACGTGCCAGCCGGAATCGCGGAACCCGCCGTACCAGCCGAACAGCATCGCCCAGCCGGTGAGCAGCGCGATCGGCATGGCGTGCCAGACCAGCAGGAAGAAGCGGCGGAACACCTGCGCGTGGAGGGCGAGCCGCTGCGGCGGGTCCAGCACCGAAAGCGACGGCCGCAGGACCAGGATCGCGAAGGCCATGCCGCCGACCCAGAGGATCGCGGCGAGCAGGTGCAGGATGTAGAGCGCCGTGACGGTCATGCGCCGTCTCCGATCCAGGGCCTGAGCGCGGCCGCGAGCCCGCGCACCTCCTCCGCCGCGAGACCTTTCGGCGCGCTCTCGGTGACCCCGAGCCCGGCAGCCATCGCCATCGCGAAGGCGCTGCGATTGCCGAGCGAGGCGTCGAGCAGCGGCGTGCCCTCGCGGGCGAGTGCGGCCTGCGTCGTCTCCAGCAGGCGGCCGCGCGCCGGCGCGCGGTTCAGCACCACCCGCGCCTCGCGTTTCTCGGCCGCGGCGAGATCGAGCGTCGGGCGGGTGGCCCAGAGATCGAGCGGGCTCGGCTGGAGCGGCACCAGAACGAGATCCGAGGCCCGGAGCGCGAGCCGCGCCTCGGTCTCGGCGTGCGGCGGGGAGTCGATCAGGACGACGTCGTGTCCGTGCTTCAGCCGTTCGAGCTCGGCGCCGAGACGCCAGCCCGCGGTGTCGGCGAAGGTGAGCCCGGCGGCAGCGGCCTTCAGCGCGGTCTTCCGCGCCGCATGCCAGCGCGTCAGGCTGCCTTGCGGGTCGATGTCGAGCACCGCGACGCGCCGCCCGGCGGCGAGCGCCGCGGCCAGCTGCGCGACCAGCGTGGTCTTGCCCGCCCCGCCCTTCTGCTGCGCCACCGTGACGACGACCGCGACCATGCGCGCAGGCTATCGCGGGGACTCGCGGCTGACCAAGCTCAGAAGCGCGCCAGCGCGTAGGGGGCGGGGTCGATCGCGGCCGTCCGACCCGTCAGCATCTCGGCGAGCAGCCGGCCCGAGCCGCAGGCCATGGTCCAGCCGAGCGGCCCGTGGCCGGTATCCAGCCACAGCCCGGGGATCGATGTCGGGCCGAGCAGCGGCCGCCCGTCCGGCGTCATCGGCCGGAGCCCGGTCCAGTGCGCCGCCTGCGCATAGTCGCCGCCATCGGGGAACAGGGCGCGCATCTTCGCGAGTGTCGCCGCCTGGCGCGCCGGCGACGGGGTCTTGTCCCAGCCGGCGAGTTCCAGCGTGCCCGCCACGCGCAGCCGGTCGGCGAAGCGGGCGATGTAGAGCTTGGCGTGCTCGTCCACCACCGCCATGCGCGGCGCGCCGTTGCGGCCGGCGATCGGCACAGTCACGGAATATCCCTTGCCGGGATAGACCGGTACCCGGAGCCCGAGGCCGCGCGCGAGCACCGGCGACCAGGAGCCCGCCGCCAGCACGACGGCATCGGCGGCGATCGTGCCGCCGTCCGCCAGCGCCACGCCGGTCGCGCGCCCGGTCTCCACGGTCACGGCGGCAACGCGCGTGCCGTAGCGGAACGCGACACCGGCCCGCGCGGCCTCGGCGGCCAGCCCGGTGGTGAACAGGTGGCAGTCCGAGGTCTCGGTGTCGGCGGCGAACAGCCCGCCGACATAGCGCGGGGCGGCCTGTTCGAGTGCCGGCTCGATCCGTGCGAGGCCGGCGCGATCGACCACCTCGGCCGCGATCCCGGCCTCGGCGAAGCGCGCGCGCTTGGCCTCGGCGCCGGCGAACTCCTTCTCGGTGGTGTAGATCGTCAGCACGCCGGCGCTGTTGGTCTCGTCGGCGATGCCGAGCCGGTCGCGCAGCGCCATCGTCTCCGCGGCCGAGAGGCGGCAGAGCGCGCCGATCGCCTCCGTGTTCGCGGCGTAGCGCGCCTCGGTGCAGTTGGCGAGGAAGCGCACGCCCCAGCGGATCAGCGCGGTGTCCCAGCGCAGCCTGAGCAGCAGTGGCGCATCCTCGCGACCGATCCAGCGGATCAGCTTGCCCGGCACGTCGGGCGCGGCCCACGGGCCGGAGGCGGCGGAGAGGTGCCCGCCATTGGCGAAGCTCGTCTCCAGCCCCGGCCCCTCGCGCGCCTCGACGACGGTGACCTCGCACCCGGCCTCGCGCAGGTACCAGGCAGCGGCGACGCCGACCACGCCGGCGCCGAGAACGATGACATGCATCGGCTCAGTCTGCCGCGCGCGCCCGCGCGCGCAAGGGCTGGCTCAGTCGCGTGCGAACGGATTGGTGAAGGCGGGCGGGCGCTGCCGCCGCGGCGGATAGGCCTCGGCGAGATAGTTGACGATGGTCTCGCGCAGCTCGCCTTCGAGCGGGTTCATGCCGTGCTTCTCGGTCATCCAGTCCATCAGCTCGTCCCATTGCTGGCGGGTGAAGCCGGAACGGCGGATGAGAGCCGTATTGTGGCAGGCGATGCAGTAGTAGAACGTCTCCTCGCGCCCCTCGCCGGGTGCCAGGACTTCGGGTGTCTCCTCCTCCGCCGCGATGACGGGGGCGGAGAGCAGAAGGGGGCCGGCGAGCAGCGCCGCCGCGACTCCCGCGATCAATCCCTTCACCGGCCCCTCGCTCGCTCAGCCGACCAGGATCGCCGCGCGGCTGATCGGGTTCGCCCCGTAGCCCTGCGGGTTCCAGTTGGCCGCGGCGTGCGGCTGCATCCGCCCGCGGCTGTCGGTGGCGCGGTACCAGATCTCGAAATACCCGTCGGAGGGCAGGCGCGCGGTGCCGGACCAGCGCTGCCAGGCGTACTTGTTGGCGGGGGCCTTGACCTCCATCGCCGTCCAGGTCGCGCCGAAATCGACCGAGACATGCACGGCCGAGATCGCGTCCTCGCCCGCCCAGGCGGCGCCGCGCACCGGAATCTCGCGCGTGCCGGCCGGGAAGCGCGAACCGTTGGCGACATTGGTCAGCACCGAGCGCACCCACATCGAATGGATGTCGCGGAAGCTGCGGCCGTCATCGCGCGAGCCCGGCACGATCGGCGTGACCGGCACGCGGTACGAAGTGCCGCCCATGCCCGGGCCGTCATGCTCGCGATCGCGCACCCAGAGCCGTGTCAGCCACTTCTGGCTCAGGCTGCCGGGCCAGCCGGGCACGATCGTGCGCACGGGCGCGCCGTGGATGTGCGGAATCGGCTCGCCGTTCAGGCGCAGCGCGATCAGCGTGTGCTGCTCCATGCACTTCTCGATCGGCGTGGCCCGGCTGATGACGACCCGGTCCGGATCGCCCGAGAGGTGCACGTCCGCGCCGTAGCCGGCGACATGCTTGGCGCTGTCCTTCAGCCCGGCGGCGCGCAGCACGTCGGCGAGCCGCACCCCCGTCCAGGAGCCGTTGCTGATCGCGCCGTTGCCCCACTGGTTGCCGCGCGTCTCGGGCACGAAGAAGCCGCGGCCGTTGCCGCCGCACTCCATCTGCAACTGGTAGGTGACGAGCGGGAAGCGGGATTCGAGTTCGCCCACGGTGAGTTCGAGCGGCGTGTTCACCTCGCCGTCGATGCGGATCTTCCAGGCTTTCGGATCGGCCGCCGGCTCCGGGGGCGTGCCGTTGTTGCGGATGAAGAACCGGCGCGCCGGCGTCACCTCGTCGTCGAGCAGAGTCTCCGGCGCCTCCAGCACCAGCGGACGCTGACCGAGATCGATCATCGCGTCCTTGCCCTCGAAGGTGAACATCTTCGGCCCCTGGGCGCCCTGCGCGAGGGCGGCGGGAACGAGACCCGAGGGCATGCGGTCGGCGAACGGGATGCTGGCACCGACGGCGGCCCCCATGGCGGCGAGCGACGCCCCCTTCAGCGCGCCGCGGCGGCCGAACACGATCGCGTCCGCGCGCTCGGGATCGTTGCGGTAGAGTTCGTCGAGCCCTCGCTCCGGCTTGCGTGCCATGGTCTGCATTCCTCCCTTGCTGCGCAGGACCTTCCGGAGTCCTACTTTCAGAATCATGAAGAAATCAAGCTCCTGAGCATGTCAACCCTCGCCGTGCCGATCGAACTGCTCACCGTCGCCGAGATGGCGCGGGCCGATGCCGCCGCCATCGCGGGCGGGGTGCCGGGGATCGTGCTGATGGAGCACGCCGGCCGCGCGGTTGCGCGCGCAATCCGCCGCCGGTTCCGCCCGCGCCCCACCGTGGTGCTGTGCGGCCCCGGCAACAACGGCGGCGACGGGTTCGTGGTCGCCCGCCGGCTCCACGAAGCGGGCTGGCCGGTGCGGGTCGCGCTGCTCGGGGAGCGGGCGCGGCTCGCGGGCGCTGCGGCGCTGGCGGCGTCGCGCTGGTCTGGTCCGGTCGGGACACTGACGCCCGCCGCGGTGGCGCGCGCGCACCTGGTCGTCGATGCCGTGTTCGGCGCCGGTCTCGCCCGACCGGTCGAGGGCGTGGTCGCCGAGACCTTCGCCGCCTGCCGCGCGCCGGTGGTGGCGGTCGATCTGCCCTCCGGCGTGGCCGGCGACACGGGCGCGGTCCTCGGCACCGCGCCGCAGGCCGCGCTCACCGTCACATTCTTCCGCCTCAAGCCCGCGCATCTGCTGCGCCCCGGGCGCGATCTCTGCGGCGAGGTGGTGTGCGCCGAGATCGGCATCCCCGCGCGGGTGCTGGAGGGGATCGCGCCGCGCCTGTTCCGCAACGACCCCGCGCTGTGGCGCGCGGCGCTGCGGCGCCCAGACCCGGGCGACCACAAATACAGCCGCGGCTCGCTCACCATCGTCGCGGGCGAGGCGATGACCGGTGCGGCCCGGCTTGCCGCCCGCGCGGCGCGCCGCGCGGGCGCGGGGCTGGTGACGATCGCCTGCCCCGACGCGGCCTCGGCGGCGGCCTGCCGCGCCGGCGATCCGGGCGTGATCGTGGTCGAGGCACCGGTGACGGAGCTGCTCGGCGACCTCCGCCGACAGGTCTGGCTGGTGGGGCCCGGCGGGGGGATGCGCGCCCCGGCGACCGCGGCCGCGATCCTCGCCGCCGGTCGAACGCTCGTTGCGGATGCCGATGCGCTGCGCGGCGCGCCCGAGGCGATCGCCGGCGCCGCGCTGGTCACCCCGCATGAGGGCGAGTTCGCGCGGCTGTTCGGGCCTCCCGCCGGCCGGCTCGGGGCCGCGCGCGCCGCTGCCGCGCGGCTGTTCGGCGCCATGCTGCTGAAGGGCAGCGACACCATCATCGCCGCGCCCGACGGGCGGGCCGCGATCACCGCCGATGCGCCCGCTTGGCTCGCCACCGCCGGCACCGGCGACGTGCTCGCCGGCATCGCCGCGGCCCTCATCGCGCAGGGCATGCCGCCCTGGGAGGCGGGCTGCGCCGCTGCCTGGGCGCACGCGGCGGCGGCGCGCGGGGCTGGCGCATACATGATCGCCGAGGATCTCGCCGACCATCTGCCGAGGGTCCTCGCCGCGGTGTAATCTGGCCCTGCAACGGCAGGAGGGTCCATGGACACCGCAGCCGCGCAGGGCGGCCTCTTCGACCGGGCGCTCCGGCGCCTGCTCACCGCCTGGCGGGACGTCGCCGGCGGGGCCGACGAGGGGGCGGCGATCGCCGATCAGATGCGCGCCTGCCTGGAGGCGAAGGGCGGCGAAGTGTCGGCGCGCGCGCGTTCGGCCCGGCTCGCGCAGGCCTATCTCGCCGCCGACGTGGAGGGCCGCTTGGCGTTCCTGCGGACCTTGGCCGGGTTCGACGCCGACCCGACCGTCCTGCAAACCGCACTCAAGGCCGCGGCCGAGGCCGAGCAAGCGCCCGCGCGCGCCAAGGCGCTCGCCCGGCTGCGCCGCGCCCTCGAAGCGCCGCGCGTGCGGCTGCTCACCCAGTTCATCTCGATCCCCGAGGGCGTGAAGTTCCTGGTCGACATGCGCGCCGAACTGATGCGCCACACCCGGGGCGACCCCGCGCTCGCCGCGCTCGACGACGACTTCCGCAATCTGCTCGCCGCCTGGTTCGACGTGGGCTTCCTGCGCCTGCGCCGGATCGACTGGGACAGCCCCGCCTCCCTGCTCGAGAAGCTCGTCGGCTACGAGGCGGTGCACGAGATCCGCGGCTGGCGCGATCTCAAGAACCGGCTCGATTCCGATCGCCGCTGCTATGCCTTCTTCCACCCGGCGATGGAGGGCGAGCCGCTGATCTTCGTCGAGGTCGCGCTGGTGAAGGGGCTCGCCGACAACGTCCACGCGCTGCTCGACCAGAAGGCGCCCGTGCTCGATCCGACCCAGACCGACACGGCGATCTTCTACTCGATCAGCAACTGCCAGCGCGGGCTGTCGGGGATCAGCTTCGGCAACTTCCTGATCAAGCAGGTGGTGGACCGGCTCTCCGCCGAGTTCCGCAACCTCAAGACCTTCGCCACGCTCTCGCCGATCCCGGGCTTCCGCCGCTGGATCGACGAGAAGCTCGCGGCCGGCGACCGGCTGCTCTCCGAGGACGAGGATGCGGCGCTGGCCGAGGCGCTGGCGGTGCAGGGCGAGGAGGCGGTCGCCGAGACCCCGCCGCTCGCGCGGCTGCTCGCCCGGCGCGGCTGGCATCGCGATGCCGCGCTTGCCGAGGCCGCGCGGCCCGTGCTGTGCAGGCTCTGCGCGCGCTACCTGCTCGCCGAGAGCGACGGACGTGGCCGGTCGCGCGATCCGGTGGCGCATTTCCATCTCACCAACGGCGCGCGCGCGGAGCGGCTGAACTGGCTCGCCGACACCTCGGAGAAGGGGATCAAGGAGAGTGCCGGGCTGATGGTGAACTACCTCTACGACCGCGACGCGATCGAGGCGAACCACGAGGCCTATGTCGGCGAGGGCAAGCGCGCGGCCTCGACGGCGATGAAGCGGCTCGCGCGCGGCTGGGTGTGAGCCCGGGGGAGGGGGTGATGGCGGACGGGCTGCGGACGATCGCCGAGGCGCCGGCGGACGCGCGAAGGGTCGCCGTGCTGGAGGCGCTGGAAAAGCGCATCCTCTGGCTGTCGTCGTGGATCATCCATCACGCCAACCATATCCGCCCCAATCTCGACGGGCTGAAGGTGGGCGGGCACCAGGCGTCCTGCGCCTCGGTCGCCACGCTGATGACGGCACTCTATCTCGACGTGCTGCGGCCCGAGGACCGGGTGGCGGTGAAGCCGCATGCCGGGCCGGTGTTCCACGCGATCCAGTACCTGCTCGGCCGCGTCAGCCGCGAGCGGCTCGAGAAGTTCCGCGCGATCGGCGGCATCCAGCCCTACCCGTCGCGCGTCAAGGACGGCGACGACGTCGATTTCTCCACCGGGTCGGTAGGGCTCGGCGTGGCAATCACCAACTTCGCCGCGCTGATGCGCGACTATGTGCGGCTCAAGGGCCTGGCACCCGAGGGTGCGCGGCCCGGGCGCATGGTCGCGGTGGTCGGCGATGCCGAGCTCGACGAGGGCAACATCTACGAGGCCCTGCTCGAAAGCTGGAAGCACGACGTGCAGGGCGTCTGGTGGATCATCGACTACAACCGCCAGTCGCTCGATTCGATCGTGCCCGACCGGCTGTTCCACCGCATCGAGGGACTGTTCCGCGACATGCGCTGGAACGTGGTGACGCTGAAATACGGCCGGAAGCTGGAGGCGGCGTTCGCGCGTCCGGGCGGGGCGGCGTTGCGCACCTGGATCGATGACTGCCCGAACAGCACCTATGCCGCGCTCACCTTCCAGGGAGGGGCCGCCTGGCGCGAGGCGCTGCACGCCGATCTGGGACGCGATCGGCGCCTGCGCGCGATCATCGATCCGCTGTCCGACGACGACCTCGCCGCGCTGATGACCAACCTGGGCGGGCACGACATGGGGCTCGTGCTCGACACGCTGCGCGCCGCGGCGGCGACCGACCAGCCGACCGCCTTCATCGCCTACACCATCAAGGGCATGGGCCTGCCCTTCGCCGGGCACAAGGACAACCATGCCGGGCTGATGACCAAGGAGCAGATGGAGGCGTTCCGCGCCGCCAACGGCATCGATCCCGGGCAGGAATGGGAGCCCTTCGCCGGGTTCGGCCCGCTCGAGCACGAGGCCCGCGCGCTTCTGGCGAACGCGCCGTATGCCAGCGGCCGCTCCAGCCGCCGCCTAGCCGCGGCACCCGTGCCGGTGCCGGCGTCCTTGCCCCACCCGCGCCCGCCCGAGGGGCGCAGGATGTCCACCCAGGAGGGGTTCGGCCAGATCCTGTCGGAGATCGGCCGCGGCCAGGGCGAGCTCGCGCCGCTCGCCGCGCGCATCGTCACGATGAGCCCGGACGTCACCGTCAGCACCTCGCTCGGGCCGTGGGTGAACCGGCGCGGCGTGTTCAGCCGATCGCTGCGCAACGATGTGTTCCGCGACCAGAAGGTCGCCTCGGCGCAGAAATGGGTGATGACGCCGGAGGGCCAGCACATCGAGCTCGGCATCGCCGAGCAGAACCTGTTCCTGCTGCTCGCCGCCGCCGGGCTCAGCCACGACCTGAACGGCGCGCGGCTGCTGCCGGTGGGCACGGTCTACGACACCTTCGTCGGCCGCGGCCTCGATGCGCTGATGTACGGCTGCTACCAGGACAGCCGGTTCATGCTGGTCTCGACGCCCTCGGGGATCACGCTGGCCCCCGAGGGCGGGCAGCACCAGTCGGTCTATACGCCGCTGATCGGCATCGGCCAGGACAGGCTCGCGTTCTACGAGCCGGCCTTCGTCGACGAACTCGCCGCGATCATGGCCTGGGGTTTCGCGCACATGCAGGCGCCGGAAGGCTCGTCGGTTTGGCTCAGGCTGTCGACGCGCGCGATCGCCCAGCCCGCCCGTCCGCTCGACCGCGACGCGGTGATTCGCGGCGGCTACTGGCTGGTGCCGCCTGCTGCGGGTGCGGCGCTGGCGATCGCCTGTCAGGGGCCCGTGGTGCCCGAGGCGCTCGCCGCGCTGGAGGCGGTGCGCGAGGATGTGCCGGGCGCGGGGCTGCTCGCGGTCACCAGTCCCGACCGTCTGCACGCCGACTGGCTGCGCGCTGCCCGCGGACGCCGCGCCGGTGGGCGGGAACAGGCGTGGATCGAGACGCTGCTCGCGCCGCTCGCCCCCGACGCGGCGATCGTGACCGTGCTGGACGGGCATCCGGCCACGCTCGCCTGGCTCGGCGGTGTGCGCGGTCATCGGATCGAGCCGCTCGGCGTCGATCGGTTCGGTCAGGCGGGCGACATTCCCTCGCTCTACCGCCTCTACGGGCTGGACGAGGGCACGATGCTCGATGCGGCCGCCGCAGGGATGCTGCGGCGGCTCGTCAGCGGCTAGGCCGCGACCTCAGCCGGCGGAGGGGCCGGCGGGCAGCGACGAGGTGTTGACCGGCGGCGGGGGGGCCGAGCAGGGACCCGCGACGGCCGGCAGGCTCAGGGCGGCGAACAGCGCCGCGGCGACGAGAAGGCGCATGGATCATTCTCCCTGGCAGGCGTGACCGGCGTTTTTCTTTCGCGAAGAGTAGCGAACCCCCTGCGCCCGGTTCAAGCGTTCCGAGATATCAACGGCTGATCCGCGCGGGCGTCACCGCACGTCCGACCAGCGGGATCGGCGCGGCGCGGTACGCGGCGAGGTCGCGCCCACCCGCCTGGTTGAGCACCTGCCCGGACGGGGCGACCGACAGCACCCGACCGGGGCCGCCCGGCACGCTGGCCGGGCGGGCATGCCAGGCGGCGATCTGTGCTTCGCGATGCGCCTGGGCGGCGAGCCGGCTCTCCTCGGGCCAGGCCGCCATCACCCGGCGGCGATACGCCTCGGCGAACTCGGGCGTCTGGGAATGGTAGTGCGCCGCTGCCTGGAGCCAGTTGTTCGACCGCTGCTGCAACTCGACCAGGAAGCGTGCGGCGTAGGTGGCGTTTTTCGCTGGATCGAACGCCTCGTCCAGGCTGGCGAAGGCGTTCGGATGGTGGTGCAGGTTCACCTGCATGCAGCCGACATCGATCGAGCGCACGCCGCGCGCCTGGAGACGGCGGACTTCGGCAATCGCTTCCGCCTTGGTGGGGAAGAACTGCCCCCGTCCCTCGGCATTGATGGTCCAGGGCCAGGGCCCGAAGGTGCCGCTGTCGGGGTCGCGCCGTCCGCTCTCGACCCGCCCGAGCGCCGACAGCAGGGCGACCGGGATGCCGTGCGACCGTTCGGCCGCGCGGATCGCCGGTCGGCACAGTTCCGCGGGATTCACCGCTTGGGCCGGGGCGGTGCCCGGCGAGGCCCAGCCCGGCCAAGGGGTGGCGAGCGCGATGACAAGAACGGCGAGGCGAAGCAGCATGATGCGGTCCTGGCGATCGGGTCGCCTGCCGTGACGCACATCCCGTGCCAACAACCGATGCGGGCGCGGCGCGTCTCAGATCGCGCGAGCGTCGCCGTCATGCGTGCGCTGCGGGGGCGATGTGCGTTTGCTGCACCGCAAAAAATGCCTTGCGGCGACGCCCCACCGTGCCTAGATTGTGCGTCGCAGCAACGTGGCTCCGGCCATGCTGTCTGCCTTTCTTGGACGTTTCCTCCCTAAACTTGGCCGCCCCACAAGGGCGGCCATTTTTTTCCCGTTCAGCCCGGACGGGCGCAGCCGGGCAGCGTGGCCGCACCGGGGCCGAGTGCGCGCTGCATCAGCACGCCATCCACCCAGCGGCCGAACTTGAACCCGACCGCGGGCAGCAGCCCGACCCGGGTGAAGCCCAGCGCCCGGTGCAGGCCGATCGAGGCGGCATTGCCGGAATCGCCGATCACCGCGACCAGTTGGCGGAAGCCCAAGGTCTCGCAGCGTCCGATCAGCGCGCCCAGCAGCGCACGACCGACCCCACGCCCGGACTGACGAGGGGCGACATAGACCGAGTCCTCGGCGGTGTAGCGGTAGCCCGGCCGCGGCCGGTAGGGTCCGGCATAGGCGTAGCCGAGCAGGACCCCTTCGGCGTCGGTGGCCACCAGCCACGGCATGCCCGCCTCGACCACGCCCTGGCGCCGTCGCGCCATCTCGGACGCCTCGGGCGGAACCTCCTCGAAACTCGCCAGCCCCGTCAGCACGTGATGGCGATAGATCGCCGCGATCGCGGCGATGTCCGCCTCGGTGCTGTCGCGGACCGTCATCCCGCCCTGCGGCCCGGGCGGGGTCACGGCCGGAGCGCCGTCCAGTCCGCGGCCGCCAGCTCCTCGATCAGCCGCGTCAGGTCGCGCTGCAAGGTAGCGAAGCCGGGGCCGCGCTCGATCCGCACCTCGTCCATGTAGAGCGCGCGGGCGATCTCGATCTGCAACGCATGCACGCCTTCGCGCGGGCGCCCGTAATGCCGCGTCACATAGCCGCCGGCATAGGGCTCGTTCCGCCGGACCACGAGCCCGAGCCGGCCCAGCCCCTCCTCCACCCGGCGTGTCGCCAGCGCGGCGCAGGAGGTGCCGTGCGCGTCGCCGAGCACGATCTCGGCCTGGCGCGGTCGCCCGAGCGGCGGAACCTGCGCGGGCATCGAATGGCAGTCGATCAGCAGGCAGCAGCCGAACTGTCGCACCGTCTCCGCGATCAGCCCGGCAAGTGCTGCGTGATAGGGGCGCCAGCAACTGGCGATGCGGCTCTCGGCCTCGGCGAAACTCAGCTTGCGTCGGTAGATCGCCTCGCCGGTCGCGACCACGCGCGCGATCGTGCCGAGGCCCGCGCCGACCCGCGGGCTCGCCGCGTTGACGAAGGCTGGCAGCGGCGCGTCGAACATCGCCGGGTCGAGCTCCCAGGGCTCGCGGTTCACGTCGCACCAGGCGCGCGGAAACAGCGCGTGGATCAGCGGGCAGCCGGCCAGTGGGGCGGCGGCGAACAGCTCCTCGACGAAGCTGTCCTCGCTGCGGCGAAGCGTGATCGGGTCGAGCCGCGACTGGGCGAGGAACGCCTCCGGATAGGCGCGCCCGGAATGCGGCGAGGCGAACACGATCGGAGCGGTCTGCCGCGACGGCATGAGCAGCACGAACGGCTCGTCGAGCGGGGGCGTCGCGGGGGAGGGGGGGGCTGCGCCGAGCGGCAGGTCCATGGGGCGGAAATGAAAGCATCCTGCCTCGGGCGTGTCACGCGGCGGCGGCCGCACAGGGCCGTCAGCGCGCTCCCGGGGCTTGCCCGGCCGCGCTGCGGCGGCTAATGCGCCGCTTCGGGCCATGCCGTGAGACAGGGAACCCTCGGTGCTCGACCGGCTGAACGCGTATCTGGAGAGCCTGCGGTCGCGGCGCCTGGTGGGGCGCGTCCGCGCGCATCTCGAGGGCCCGGCCGCCGAGATCGTGGCGCGCGCGCGCGAGGTCTCGATGCTGCATCCCGAGACGCTGGCGGCGCTCAACCTGCTCGCGAGCCGGACGCAGGGCGCCGTGCTGGAGATCGGCCCCTATATCGGCGGGTCGACCATCGCCATCGCCTCGGCGACGCGCGGCCGCGTGCCCTTCATCACCATCGAGCACGGCGGCGCGCATAACCACCCGACCCTGCCGACGCAGGACACGGTCGCCGACCTCAAGGCGAATCTGGCGCGCGTCGGGCTCACGGACTACGTGCGCATCCTGGTCGGGATCAGCCGCGAGCCGGCGATCAAGGCGCAGGTGGCGGAGGCTCTGGGCGGCCGCAAGATCACGCTGTGCATGATCGATGCCGACGGGCGCGTCGGTCTCGACATCGAGGCGTATCAGGATCTGATGGCCGAGGACTGCGTGCTGGTGTTCGACGACTACGAGACGCGCGACGAGGGCAACGTGAAGCAGTCGCTGGTGAAGTCCTGGGTGCTCGAGGCCGAGCGCGCGGGCCTGGTCACGCGCCTCGGCGTGCTGCCGTGGTCCACCTGGTTCGGGGTGCGCGGCGGTCATTGGGGTCGCGCGCTGTTCCGGGACTACTGACGGTTCTGATCATCCCCGGCCCGACGCCATTGATGGCCGGCCGCGTTCCTGGGAGTGTTGCGCCACGGGGAGTCGCTGCCTGCCGCCGCGGCCGGGGGATCAGCGCGCGCTCCTCGCCCCGTCCCTGCAGGATGCCGTCGTGGACTTCATCCTCATCCAGTTCCTCACCGGGCTTGCGAACGCCTCGGCGCTGTTCCTGATCGCCTCGGGGCTGACGGTGATCTTCGGCGTCACGCGCATCGTGAACTTCGCGCATGGCAGCTTCTACATGCTGGGCGCCTACCTCACCTGGACCATCACGCGCGCGCTCTGGGACTGGGGCGGGCGCGAGCCCGCCCTGTTCATCGCCGGCATCCTGCTCGCCGCCCTCGCGGTCGGCGCGATCGGCGCGCTGATCGAGATGGTGCTGCTGCGGCGCATCTACCGCGCGCCCGAGCTGTTCCAGCTGCTCGCCTCCTTCGGCGTGGTGCTGATGATCCAGGACCTGGCACTCGCGGTGTGGGGGCCCGAGGACCTTCCCCTCCCCCGGCCCCCGTGGCTGCGCCGCTTCGTCGAGATCGCCGGCAGCCGGTTCCCGCGCTACGACCTGATCCTGATCTTCGTCGGCCCGGCCGTGCTGGCGCTGCTGTGGTTCCTGTTCCAGCGCACGCGCTTCGGCGTGCTGGTGCGCGCGGCGACCCAGGATCGCGAGATGGTCGCGGCGCTGGGTGTGGATCAGCGCGTGCTGTTCACCGGCGTGTTCTTCCTCGGCTCCACTCTTGCCGGGCTCGGCGGCGCGATCGTGCTGCCGATGCAGAGCGCGTTCCTGCAGATGGACCTCGCGATCATCGCCGAGGCCTTCGTGGTGGTGGTGGTCGGGGGGCTGGGGTCCGTTCCGGGGGCGTTCCTGGCCGCGCTGCTGATCGCCCAGGTGCAGGCCTTCGGCATCGTGCTCGTGCCGAAGGCGACGCTGGTGCTGGTGTTCCTGGTGATGGCGATCGTGCTGATGATCCGGCCTTACGGCCTGCTCGGCCGGCCGCAGGCGCATGCGCGCGCGGCGACCGGCGCGGTCGAGCCGGTGATCCGGCCGGCCCCGGCGATCCTAGGCTGGGCCGGCGCGGCCGCGCTGCTGATCGCCGCCGCGGCACCGTTCTTCGCCGGTCCCTACATCGTCACGGTCCTGGTCGAGCTCGCGGTGTTCGTGCTGTTCGCCGCGTCGCTGCACTTCATGATGGGCCCGGGCGGCATCGTCAGCTTCGGCCATGCGGCGTATTTCGGCCTCGGCGCCTACGGCGCTGCGCTGGGGCTGCGCTACCTCGCGGTGCCGATGGAGGCGGGGATTGTTCTGGCACCCCTGTTCGCCGGCGCCTTCGGCCTGGTGTTCGGCTGGTTCGCGGTGCGGCTCTCGGGCGTGTATCTCGCCATGCTGACGCTCGCCTTCGCGCAGATCGTCTGGGCGGCGGCGTTCCAATGGGTCGAGTTCACCGGCGGCGACAACGGCATCCTCGGTGTCTGGCCCTCCGACTGGGCGCGCGGGAAGGGCGCGTATCTCTGGCTCGCCCTGGCGCTCTGCATCGGCGCGACGCTGCTGCTCCGGCGCATCATCTTCGCGCCCTTCGGCTACGCGCTGCGCGCCGCGCGCGACTCCGAACTCCGCGCCGAGGCGATCGGGCTGAACGCCGTGCGCGTCCGCCTCGGCGCCTTCGTGATCGCGGCCCTCGGCGCGGGGCTCGCGGGCGGCGTCTATGCCTACGCCAAGGGCAGCGTGTTCCCGACCTACATCTCGATCCCGAAATCGATCGATGCGCTGCTGATGGTGCTGCTCGGCGGCGTGCAGACCGTCTCGGGGCCGATCGTCGGCGCGCTCGCCTTCCACACGCTGTTCCTCACCGTGCTCCAGGCCTTCACTTGGTGGCGCTTCATCCTCGGGCTTGCGATCGTGCTGCTGGTGCTCGCCTTCCCGCAGGGCATCGCCGGGTTCGTGCGCCAGCGCTGGGAGCGCGCGCGGGGGCCTGAGGCCGCATGAGCGCGACGGTGCTGGAGGCGCGGAGCCTCTCCAAGCGGTTCGGCGGCGTGCACGCGGTGAACGACGTCTCGCTCGCGGTGCGCGCGGGCGAGATGCTGGCGCTGATCGGGCCCAACGGCGCGGGCAAGTCCACCTGCTTCAACCTGCTGAACGGGCAGCTCCGGGCCGATGCGGGCGAGGTGCGCCTCTCCGGGCAGACGCTCACCGGCCTGCCGCCGCGCGCGATCTGGCGCCTTGGCGTGGGGCGCACCTTCCAGATCACCGCCACCTTCGCCTCGATGACGGTGCGCGAGAACGTCCAGTGCGCGCTCCTCAGCCATCATGGGCGCATCTGGACCTTCTGGCGCGCCGCGCGTCGGCAGTTCGTCGCCGAGTCCGATGCGCTGCTGGCCCAGGTCGGCATGCTGGAACAGGCCGACCGGCCCTGCGGCGTGCTGGCCTATGGCGATCTCAAGCGCGTCGAACTCGCGATGGCGCTCGCGAACGATCCGAAGCTGCTGCTGATGGACGAGCCGACCGCCGGCATGGCGCCCTCCGAACGCATCGCACTGATGGAGCTGACGAAGTCGCTGGTGCGCGCGCGCGGCCTCGCCTGCCTGTTCACGGAGCACGACATGGACGTGGTGTTCGGCCACGCCGACCGCATCATCGTGATGAATCGCGGCGCGCTGATCGCCGAGGGCGATGCGGCCTCGGTCCGCGCCAATCCCGCGGTGCGCGAGGTCTATCTCGGCAGCGGCGAGACGAGCGGCGGACACTGATGCTGAGCGTGCGCCAACTCAACGCCTTCTACGGCCGCGCGCATATCCTGCGCGACGTCGCGCTCGAGGTCGCGCGCGGCGAGGTTCTGGTGCTGCTCGGGCGCAACGGCGCGGGCAAGTCCACCACCATGAAGGCGATCATGGGGCTGGTGCGTCCCGCCCCGGGTTCGTCGGTGTCGTTCGGCGGCGTCGAGATCGCCGGCAGCCCTCCCTACGCGATCGCGCGCCTCGGCCTCGGCTACGTGCCGGAGGATCGGCGCATCTTCACCGACCTCACGGTGATGGAGAACCTGGAAGTCGGCCGTCAGCCCGCGCGCGACGGGCTCGATCCCTGGACGCCGGAGCGGCTGTTCGCGATCTTTCCCAACCTCGCGGCGATGAAGGACCGCCCGGGCGGGCGGATGAGCGGCGGCGAGCAGCAGATGCTGACGATCGCGCGCACGCTGATGGGCAACCCGCGTCTGGTGCTGCTCGACGAGCCGTCGGAGGGACTCGCGCCGGTGATCGTGCAGCAGATGGCCGAGGCGATCCGCGCCGTGAAGGCGGCCGGGCTGACGGTCGTGCTGTCGGAGCAGAACCTGCATTTCGCCGAGCGCGTGGCCGACCGCGCGGCGATCATCGAGAAGGGGATCGTGCGCTGGACCGGCACGCTCGACGCGTTGCGCGCCGAGCCGGCGATCAAGGCGCAGTACCTCTCCGTGTGACAAGACGAAGACATGGCCGGCCGCACGCTTGACAGCCGGGAGATGATCGCGGAAAATCCGTTACCGTATCATTACGGGAGAACGCATTCATGCGACGTGCCGTCCCGCTTGCCGCTGCATTCTCCCTGCTCGCCGCCTGCACCACCGACCCTGCCGCCCAGCGCCCGGCTACGGGCAGCGTGCCGCCAGCCTGCGAGGGACCGCAACGCGTCGAGGCGGACGGGCGCGGCTGCATCGCCGTGCGGCGCTACGGCCAGGCGACCAGCGACATACTGATCGTCATGCTGCACGGTGACGTCTCGTCGGGCGGCCCCGCGAGCTACCATTTCCCTTTCACGAGCCGCATTGCCGATCGCGTGCCGGAAGCGGCGGTGGTCGCACTGGTGCGCCCGGGCTATCCGGACGGCGCGGGCAACACCTCCTCCGGCACCAACTACAATCGCACCGACCAGTACACCGCCGCGAACATGGACATCATGGCCGGCGCGATCCGGGCGCTGAAGCGCGAGACCGGCGCAACCCGCGTGATCGCCGTCGGGCATTCCGGCGGTGCCGCGACGATCGCCAACATCCTGGCGCGCGATCCGGGCCTGATCGACGCGGCGGCCCTGCTGGCGTGCAACTGCAACATCGGCGCATGGCGTGATGGGTTCGGCCGCCAACCCTGGACACGGAGCCTCGATCCGTATCGCCTGGCGGACTCGGTCCCCACGACGACGCATGTGGTCGGCTACACCGGCGGGAACGACACCAATGCCTTTCCGTCGCAGAAGCGCAGCTACATCGAGAAGCTCAGCGCGCGCGGCGTGCGTGCCGAGATGCACATCGTTCCGGGCGCAGGGCACAACAGCATCGACGCGATGTGGCAGGCTGGCCTGTCCGACTGGGTTGCCCAGGCGGCGGCCCGCCGCCCGACCTCGTGACCCACTTGGCGCGCGCGGATCGCCCGGTCCGGCCCAACGTCCGCGCGCGGGCTGCACCGTCATGATGGAGGTGAAACCGCGCGTGTCATGAGGCGCGATGGTCTCGCTCGGGTACGCGGTGATGACGGCCCTCAACGAGAACCGCACGCCCCGCGCGGCGAGACGCACCGGCGACACGGCAGTGCGCGAAATGGCTCCTGTCCCGCCCCGTCGCGGTTGCTCAGCGTCCCGGCCGTTCCGACCCGGCCGCATACGCAAGTGCCGCAATCACCGGCAGTGCAACCGCCGCGACCGCGGCCATGACCAGGAACGCCCCTCCCTCGAGCCGCGCGTAGAGCACCCCCGACACCTGGGTGAGCAGCGCGGTCGCGAGTCCCGGGCCGAACGAGGCGTGCAGGCTCTGCGCCGTCGCGCCGCGCTCCGGCGGCACCAGCCGGCCGATGAGTTGGGCGGCGCCGAGCATGGTCATCGCAAAGCTCGCCGCGTGCAGCGGTTGCAGGACCGCCAGCGCGAGCGGGGCGGTGGTCAGCGCAGTGCCGATCCAGCGGACCACCGCCGCAGACGCGCCCGCCGCGAGCAGCCGCACCGGCCCGAGCCGCGAGACCACCCCACGGCCGAAGGTCAGCAGCAGCACCTCGACCAGGACGCTCTCGACCCAGAGCGCGCCGATCAGCGGCGGGCCGAGGCCGGCGCGTCCCCAGTGCAGCGCGGAGAAGGCGTAGTACAGCGCGTGGCTGCCCTGGATCAGGCCGGAGACGATCAGCAGCAGCACGAAGCCGCGGTTGCGCAGCAGCGCGAGCGCCCCCAGCCCCCCCGGCGCGGCCCGGCCGATGCCGAGGGTGGGCAGGCCGAGGCTCGCGAGCACGACCGCCGCCTGGCAGGCGAGCAGCAGCAGCGGCAGCGCGACGTCGCCGCCGGCGCCGATCAGCACGCCGGCGAGCCCGGTCACCGCCATGAAGGAGACGGAGCCCGCCGCGCGCATCCGTCCGAAATCGCCGTGCCCGCTCGCCGCCGCGCGCACCGCGAGCGAATCCGCAATCGGGATCAACGGCGCGGTCGCCGCCCCCGACAGCACCACCGCGAGCGCCAGCACCCACGGCACCGGCACCAGCAGCAGCCCACTCGCCGCCACCGCCAGCCCCGCAAACACGAACACCACGCGCCGGCGCTCGCCGAGCCGATCGGCGAGCGCAGCGGCGCTGGGCGCGACCACCAGGCGCGCCAGCATGGCGAGCGCGAGCGTCCGTCCGATCGCCTCCGCCCCGAGGCCGCGCGAGCCAAGGAAGGGCGGCAGGAAGGGCAGGGACGCCCCGGGTCCGGCGAAGGCCGTCGCGTAGAACAGGGCCAGCCGTCGCGCCGGGGTCATGGCCGCCCGCTTACGGAGGGGCCGGCCGCACCGCAAGCGGGGGAGGCGGCTGAACGACGCGGGCGTCAACCGGATCGTGATGCCGATCGGCCACACCTGTGGCGCGCTTCACGCGCGTGTGGCTTGGCCATCGGCTGCGGCCCGCCGATTGTTCTCCGCCATGGCACGCCTGCTGTTCGTCGTCCTCGCCCTTGCCGTCGCCGTCTCCCCGCGCGTTGCCGACGCCAGCAGCGAGCGGGGCCCGGTCGTGCTGGAACTGTTCACGAGTCAGGGCTGCTCCGCCTGCCCGCCGGCCGACAAGCTGCTGGCCAAGCTCGCGCGCGACAACGGGATCATCGCCCTGTCGTTCCACGTGCCGTACTGGGACCACATGGGCTGGCGCGATCCGTTCGCCCTGCCGGTCTCGGTGCAGCGCCAGCGCGGCTATGCGCGGGCGATGAAGGAGCGCTCGGTCTATACGCCGCAGCTCGTCGTCCAGGGCAGTGCCCATGCCGTCGGCCACGACCGGCCCGCGATCGAACGGCTGATCGCAGCCGCCCCGCCCTCCGCGTCCATCACGATCGCGCTCGCCGCCCGCCAGCCGCCGACACTCCGGATCGAGATCCCCGACCTCGCGCTGCCCCAGGGCGGGGCGCAGCTCTGGGTCATCGCCTTCGCGCGCAGCGAGGTGCGCCAGGTGTTCGACGGCGAGAATGCCGGCCACACGCTGCACCACACCAATGTCGTGCGCTGGGCCGCGCCCATGGCCGCGATCGAGGCAGTGCCGGCGCAACTGACGGTCAGTGCCGCCGAGGCCGATGGGGCGGACGGCATCGCGCTGGTGCTGCAGCGTCCGCGCCAGGGGGCGATCATCGCCGCCGGACAGGTCGCGCTGCGCTGAGGTCGCCACTTCGCGGTTGCACCCGCCCGCCCTCTCTGTCCAGTCTGGCGCCATGCACGGGGCCGTCGAGTCTGCCCGCGTCCGGGCCGTGCTGGGCCCGACCAACACCGGCAAGACCCATCTCGCGATCGAGCGGATGCTCGCCCATGCCACGGGCGTGATCGGCTTCCCGCTGCGGCTGCTCGCGCGCGAGAACTACGACCGGATCGCCGCGCGCATGGGGCCGGCCCGCGTCGCCCTCGTCACGGGCGAGGAGAAGATCGTCCCGCCGGGCGCGCGCTGGTTCTGCTGCACGGTCGAGGCGATGCCGCTGGATCGCCCGTTCGCCTTCCTCGCGGTCGACGAGATCCAGCTCTGCGCCGATCCCGATCGCGGCCACGTCTTCACCGACCGGCTGCTGCACGCGCGCGGGCGCGCGGAGACCATGTTTCTCGGCGCCGAGACGATCCGCCCGCTGCTCCGCCGTCTCGTCCCCGAGGCCGAGATCGAGACCCGCCCGCGGCTCTCCGCCCTCGCCTATGCCGGGCATGCCAAGCTCTCGCGCCTGCCGCCGCGCTCGGCCATCGTCGCCTTCTCGGCGGCCGAGGTCTACGCGATCGCCGAGGCGCTGCGTCGCCGGCGCGGCGGCTGCGCGGTGGTGATGGGCCGGCTCAGCCCGCGCACCCGCAACGCCCAGGTCGCGATGTACCAGGCCAAGGAGGTGGATTTCCTGGTCGCGACCGATGCGATCGGCATGGGGCTGAACATGGACGTGAACCATGTCGCCTTCGCCGGCCTCGCCAAGTTCGACGGGCATCGCGCGCGCGGGCTCTATGCCACCGAGGTCGCGCAGATCGCCGGGCGGGCCGGGCGCGGCATGGCGGACGGCTCCTTCGGCACCACCGCCGAGGCGCCGGCCCTCGGCGCCGAGATTGTCGAGGCGGTCGAGGCGCACCGCTTCGACCCGCTCGATCACCTCGTCTGGCGCAACAGCCGCCTCGACTTCCAGAGCGTCGGCGCGCTGCTCGCGGCCCTCGACCGGCCGCCACCCGGCCCCGGCCTCGTGCGCGGGCCGGACGCCGCCGACCATCTCGCCCTCGCTAGCCTCGCGCGCGACCCGGATACCGCCGGGCGCGCCCGTGGCCGCGAGGCGGTGGCCCTGCTCTGGGATGCCTGTCAGGTGCCGGACTATCGGCGCCTCGGCGACGATTCCCACGCCCGCATCTGCGCTCGAATCTTCCGTTTCCTGCGCGAGGCCCCGCACCGCGTCGATCCCGGCTGGGTGAACCGCGAGCTCGACGTGCTCGACCGCACCGATGGCGAGCTCGACACGCTGATGGCGCGCATCGCCTCGGTGCGCACCTGGTCCTATATCGCCGGGCGGCCGGGCTGGCTCGCCGAACCGGCGCCGCTGATCGAGCGCTGCCGCGCGCTCGAGGATCGGATCTCGGACGCGCTGCACGAGACCCTCACCGCGCGCTTCGTCGATCGCCGTGCGGCGCACCTGATCCGCCGGCTCGATGCCGCGTCGGACGCGGAGCTTCTTTCGGCGGTGACGCGCGACGGCACGGTGGTGGTCGAGGGCCACGCGGTCGGGCGGGTGGACGGCTTCGTGTTCCACCCGGACCCCGAGGCCGAGGGCGTCGGCAAGCAGGCCGTGCTGCGCGCCGCGCGCCGGGCGATGGCGGCCGAGGTGCCGCGGCGGGTCGCGGCGCTGGAGGCTGACGAGGACACGGCCTTCGCGTTCACCGCCGCCGGCCGGATCGCCTGGCGCGGCGCGGAGGTGGCGCGGCTCAAGCCGGGCGCCTCGGCGCTGCGGCCGCTGGTCGAGGTGCCGGGGGGCGAGTTCCTCGACGGCGCGCAGCGCGAGCGCATCCGGGCACGCCTCGCCGCCTGGCTCGCGGCGCGGATCGCGGCAACGCTCGGGCCGCTGCTGGCACTCGGCCCGGCGGCCGCCGACCCGGCGCTGCGCGGGCTTGCGCATCTGCTGGAGGAGGGGCTGGGCGTGGTGCCGCGCGAGCAGGTCATCGCGACCGGGCTCGATCGCGGCCGGCTGAAGGCGCTCGGCGTGCGGCTCGGCCGGCATGCGGCATTCCTGCCCGCGCTGCTGCGCCCGGGCGCGACCGCGCTCAGGGCCCGGCTCTGGGCGGTCCGGCGCGGGGTCGTCCAGCCGCCGCTGCCGACGGCTGGCACCGTCGCGGTTCGGCCCGACGGGTCCTGGCCCGAGGGCTGGGTGGAGATGCTCGGGTTTCTGCGCCTCGGCCCGGTGGCGGTGCGGCTCGATGTCGCCGAGCGGGTCGGCGCCGAGCTCGCCCGCCTGACCCGCGCCGGCGCCCAGGCGCTGCCGTCCGGCCTGCCGAGCCGGCTCGGCTGCCGCGCGGGCGAACTGCCCGCCGTGCTGCGCGGCCTCGGCTTCGCGCTCCGCCCGGGCGAGGACGGGGCGATCATGGTACGCGCCCGCCGCCGCGCCCCCGCCGCACCGCCCGCCGAGTCGCGGGGCGGGGGCGACGGGCCGTTCGCCGCCCTTGCGTCCCTCCGCGCCAAGGCGTGAGCGCCGACGACCCGGAGGACGGAGCGCTCGGCTGGCAGCGGCTCGACCGCTGGCTCTGGTGCGCGCGCTTCATCAAGACCAGGGCGGCGGCCGCGCGGCTCGCCGAGCAGGGGCGCATCCGCATCAACCGCCAGCGCACCGAGAAGGCGCATGCGCGCGTCCGCCCGGGCGATGTGCTGACCTTCGGCATCGGCCCCTCGGTGCGCGTAGTGCGCGTGCTGGCGCTTGGCAATCGGCGCGGGCCCGCCGAGGAGGCGCGCCAGCTCTACGAGGACCTCGAACCGCCGCCGGGCTGACATGCTGCCGCACTCTTGCGCCGCAGCACGGTTTGCCCCAAGTGCAGCCGGCTGATCCTCGCTTGCCGAAGGTTCAATCTTCGGCAAGCGAGGATCGCGCGCGGGGCTGGTGGGGCGGCCGCGCGCGAACCAAACCCCCGATACCGGCTCGCCGAAGGTTTGACTCTCGGCGAGCCGGTATGACTGGAGCGCCGCATGACCTACGTCGTCACCGATGCCTGCATCCGCTGCAAGTACATGGACTGCGTCGAGGTCTGTCCGGTCGACTGTTTCTATGTCGGCGAGAACATGCTGGTGATCCACCCCGACGAGTGCATCGATTGCGGGGTGTGCGAACCCGAATGCCCGGCCGAGGCGATCCTGCCGGATACGGAGCAGCGTGCAGTGGCATGGGTGGAACACAACCGACAGTATGCGCAACTCTGGCCCAACATAACCCGAAAGGGCGAGCCCCCGGCTGATGCAGACGAGTGGAAGGGCAAGCCCGACAAGATGAGGCTGTTCAGTCCGGAGCCCGGAACGCCCTGAACAGATCGACCCCGCCATGCCCAGGCGGGGGCTGAAATCCGTCGCGATTGCTGCTATATTTCAAGTCTGGCCGTGAGGGCCGCCATCACCGTCCGTTGACCGCCTGTGCCGTCTGCGGCTGCCCGCCGCGGTGCAGGGGTTGTGTTTTCGGACCGGGGTGGCGCCCGCGGGGCTTCGAGCAGATTTCGGGCGATGGCCACGAAGACGACGGGAAGGACCAAAGTGACGGGGAAGGGTGCGACCGCCAAGCCTGCGGCGCGCAAGTCTGCGCGCCCGGCAACCAAGTCCGCGGCAAAGACGACGAAGCCGATGCCCAAGGCGGCCGCCAAGCCGCCCGTGAAAGCTGTCCCGAAGCCGGCGGCGAAGCCCGCTGCCAAGGCCTCTGCCAAGCCCGCGCCGAAGACATCGGCACCGGCCAAGCCTCCGGTGAAGGAGGCGAAGCCCGCCCCCGCGCCGAAGGTCGCGGCGGCGAAGCCGGCCCCTGCATCGACCGCCAAGCCCAAGCCAGCGGCTGCGGCGAAGCCCGCGCCGGCCACTCCGCCGCCAGCGCCGCCGGCACCGGCACCGGTCGTGGCGGCCGCCCCCGCTGTCGCTGCCGCGCCGGTCGCCGCGCCCGTGGCCGATCGGCCACTGCCGCCGAAGAAGCCGGTTCCCGCCAAGCCGCCGGTCGCCGCCAACGCCAATGCGGCTCCTGCCGGTGAGCCGCCGGCGGCGGCCCCGCAACCGGAATTCGCCGTCGGTGATCACGTGGTCTATCCGACCCACGGTGTCGGCCGCGTCACCGGCATCGTCACCGAGGAGATCGCCGGCCACCGGCTCCCCCTGATCGTGGTCGAGTTCGAGGAGAACCGGATGGTGCTCCGCGTGCCGGTCGCGAAGGCGAAGACGGCGGGGCTGCGCAAGCTCTCCTCGCGCAAGGCGATCGACCTGGCGCTCTCGACGCTGAAGGGCCGCGCGCGCGTGAAGCGCACGATGTGGAGCCGGCGCGCCCAGGAGTACGAGGCGAAGATCAACTCGGGCGATCCGATCGCGATCGCCGAGGTGGTGCGCGACCTGCACCGCAACGCCGGCCAGCCCGACCAGTCCTTCAGCGAGCGGCAGATCTACGAGCAGGCGATGGACCGCCTCGCCGCCGAGCTCGCCGCGATCGAGCAGGTGGACAAGCCGACCGCGGCCGCCAAGCTCGCCACCGTGCTGAAGGCGGCCTGACCGGGTTTCCTTGACAACCGGGGCGCGGTCGCGCGCCGGCGCAAGCCGGGGCATGATCGCGCCCGGATGACCCCGCCCGACGCCGCTCCCGCTCCGGACCGTTTCGCCAGGCTCGCGCCCGCCCGCCGCGTCTGGGCGGTCGCGGCCGTGCGCGGCGAGCGCGCCCGGCTCTCCGCCCTGCACGCCGCACTCGAGACGCGTGTCTGGCTCGGCGACCGGCTGGTCTATCTCGGCAACGTGCTCGGCGTGGGGCCCGATGTCGCGGGCACGCTCGACGAGATCCTGCTGTTCCGCCGCGCCGTGCTCGCGAGGCCCGGCTTCGAGCCCGAGGACGTGGTGCTGCTGCGCGGCGCGCAGGAGGAGATGCTGCATCGCCTGCTGCGGCTTCAATACGCGCCCGGGCCCGCGACCGCGGTCGAGGCGGTGCGCTGGATGGCCGATCACGGCATCGGCGCGACTCTCGCGGCCTATGGCGCGACCGTCGCCGAGGGGCTGCGCGCGGCCGGGCAGGGGGCGGTCGAGCGGGCGCGCTGGACCGCCGGGCTCATGGGATCGATCCGTGCCCGGCCGGGCCACGAGAACCTGCTGACGACGCTGAAGCGCGCCGCCTTCACCGTGCCGCACGACCTCGCCGGCGAGGCGCCCGGCGTGCTGTTTGTCGCCGCCGGGCTGAACCCGGACCGCCCCTTCGATGCCCAGGGCGACTCGTTCTGGTGGGACGATCCCGGTTTCGAGCGCGCCGCCTCAGGCGTCATCGGCGAGGACGGCGAGAGGCGCGGCTGGGGCGGCTTCGCGCGCCTCGTGCGCGGCTTCTGCCGGCGCGCCGACGGCCCCGTGGAGCACGGCTTCGGGGTGACGCTCGATGCCGGCTGTGGCCTGGGCGGGCGACTCGTCGCCGCCTGTTTCGCGCCGACCGGCGAGATCCTCGAGATGCTCGAAGCCTGAACCCAGTCCCGGCGCGGTGCCGGCAGGCGACTGTCATCGAACTGTCATATACTGCACCGGTTGAGGAGGATCGTGTCGCATGTCAGGGCAGATGCTGCTGCTGAACCTGCTCGGCGGTGTCGCCCTGCTGATCTGGGCGACCCGCATGGTGCGCACCGGCGTGCTGCGCGCCTTCGGCGAACGGCTGCGCGGGCTGATCGCGCGCGCCACGCGCAACCGCGTCGCGGCCTGCGCCGCCGGGGTCGCGACCGCCGCCACCTTGCAGAGCTCGACCGCGGCGGCGCTGCTGCTGACCTCCTTCGCCGAGCGCGGGCTGATCGCGCTCGCCCCCGCGCTCGCGGTGCTGCTCGGCGCCGATATCGGCTCGACGCTGGTGGTGCAGGCGATGTCGTTCGATCCGCGCCCGGTCATCCCTGCCCTGCTGCTGGCCGGCACGCTCGCCTTCATGATCTCGGAGAATGCGATCGTGAAGCAGCTCGGCCGGGTGGCGATCGGGCTCGGGCTGATGATCCTCGCCCTCGGGCTGATCGTGACGGCCTCGCAGCCGCTGCGCGACAACTGGCTGCTGATCGAGGTGCTGGCGCATCTCGGCGGCGAGCCTCTGCTCGCGCTCGCGATCGCGGCGATCCTGACCTGGCTGATGCACTCCTCGGTCGCGGCGGTGCTGCTGTTCATCTCGCTCGCCCTCGCCGGCGTGCTCGACGCGACACTCGCCTTCACCCTGGTGCTGGGGGCGAATATCGGCTCGGGATTCATTCCGCTCGGCGTGAACCTGCGCGCCCCGCCCGCGGTCAGGCGCATGCTGGTCGGCAACCTGATGTTCCGCACGCTGGGCGCGCTCGCCGCGCTCCCGTTCGTCCGTCACGCCGCGGCGCTGCTGGCGCTGGTCGATGCGGATGTCGCGCGCCAGACCGCGAACGCGCATACGCTGTTCAATCTCCTCCTTGCGGTCGCGTTCCTGCCGCTCACCGGACCGGCCGCGAGGCTGCTGCGGCAGGTGCTGCCCGACCCGCTGCCCGCGCCGGGGACGCAGCCGATCGGCCATCTCGACGAGGAGGCGCTCGATCGGCCGAACGTCGCGCTGTCCGCGGCCACGCGCGAGGTCATGCGGCTTGCCGACACGGTCGAGGTGATGCTGCGCGAGGCGATCCTGCCCTTCGAGCAGGCGCACGCGGCGCGGCGCGAGGCGATCAAGCGGCTCGATGCCGAGGTCGATCGGGCGCAGGAGGAGGTCAAGCTCTACCTGACGCGGCTGACGCGACGGCCGCTCACCGAGGAGCAGTCGCGCCAGGCCTTCGATTTGATCCTGTTCACCACCAATCTCGAGCATGTCGGCGACATCATCGACAAGACGCTGCTCGAGCTCGCGGCGAAGAAGCATCGGCTGCGCGTCTCGTTCTCGGAGGAGGGATGGAGCGAGATCAAGCGCCTCCATCAGCTCGCGGTCGAGCAGCTCCGCCTCGCGGTCGCGGTGTTCGTCACGCGCGATGCCGAGATGGCGCGCCAGCTCGTCGAGGCGAAGGAGCGGGTCCGGACGATCGAGCGCGAGGCGACCGAGAACCATCTGCGCCGGCTGCGGGAGGGCACGCTCGCCTCCATCGAGACCTCGTCGATGCATCTCGACATCCTGCGCGACCTCAAGCGGGTGGTGGCGCACCTGACCGCGGTCGCGCATCCGATCCTGGAGAGCAAGGGCGAGCTCAGGCCCTCGCGGCTGCGCGAGGCGGAGATCGGGAGCGCGGGCACCGAGCCGCGCCCGGCATGACAAAGGAAAGGGCCCGGGGATCGCTCCCCGGGCCCTCGATCGCTCAGCCTGCCGCGCGGGTTACTCGTTCCGCTGGCCGAAGAGCTGGAGCAGCATCATGAACAGGTTGATGAAGTTCAGGTAGAGCGCCAGCGCGTCCATCACGGTACGCTTGCCGGCGATCTCGGTGCCCTCGGCATAGGCATACTGGATGTAGTCGTTCTTGATCCGCTGGGTGTCCCACGCGGTGAGGCCGACGAACACCAGCACGCCGATCACGCTGATCGCGAACTGCAGCGCCGACGAGCCGAGGAACATGTTCACCACGCTCGCGATGATGATCCCGATCAGGCCCATGATCAGGAACGAGCCCATCTTCGAGAGATCGCGCTGGGTGGTGTAGCCCCAGATGCTCATCGCCGCGAAGGTGCCCGCGGTGATGAAGAACACGCGCGCGATGCTCTCGCCCGTGAACACCAGGAAGATGTTCGTCAGGCTGAGCCCCATCGCGCCGGCGAACAGCCAGAACAGGCCCTGCGCGGCCGTCTTCGACAGCTTGTTGATGCCGAAGCTCAGCACCAGGATGAAGGCGAGCGGGCTCAGCATCGCCACCCAGGCGAGGATGGTCGGCTGGCGCACGATGCCCGCCGGCGTCTGCACCGGGGCATAGAGCAGCGACAGCAGCGCCGGCGTGGTCGCGAACAGCAGCGCGATGATGCCGGTCAGCAGCAGGCCCGACGCCATGTAGTTGTAGACGCCGAGCAGGTACTTCCGAAGGCCGGTATCCAGCCGCGCGGCGTCCACGCCGGCGGACGGCACCGTCTGCGTTGCGCCATAGGCGCGGGTTTCCGGAGTCCAGGCCATGGTTTGAGACAACCTCCCGTGGGTTGGAGCCAGACGATGCGGAATATGGGCGGGCCGGGTCAGGAATCAAATGAAATCGGGAGCAGGGCGGCCTACTCGGCCCTGAGCAGCGGCGCCGGCTTGGCCCGCAGCGCCGCCGAGGTGCCGAGCCAGCCGAACGCGATGGTGAGCCCGATGCAGGCGAGGATCGTCACGCCGAGCGTGCCGGGCAGGAAGGCCCAGTCGGCGCGCATGACATAGGTGGTCACCGCCCAGGACGCGGCCGAGCCCACCGCCGCCGCCAGCAGGCCGGCGGCGGCGCCGAGGATGCCGAACTCCACCAGGTAGGCGGCGAGGATCTGCCGGCGAGTCGCGCCCAGCGTCTTCAGCACCACCGCGTCGCGGATGCGCTGCCGCCGCCCGGCCGCGATCGCCCCCGCCAGCACCAGCGCGCCCGACAGGAGCGTGATGCCCCCGGTCGAGGAGAGCGCATCGCCGATCCGGCCCAGCAACCGGTTCACCGAGTCGAGCGCGTCGCGCACCCGAATCGCCGAGACGTTCGGCAGGGCGTCGGTCACGGCGCGCATCAGTGCCGCCTCGGCCGAGGGCAGCGCGTGGACGGTGGCGATATGCGTATGCGGCGCCGCTTCCAGCATCCCGGGCGAGGCGATCAGGGTGAAGTTCAGCCCGAAGCTGCGCCAGTCGATCACGCGCAGGCTGGCGATGCGGAGATCGAGATCGCGGCCGAGCACGTTGATGGTCAGCCGGTCGCCGACGCCGATGCCCCAGCCATGGGCCAGCCGCGCATCGAACGAGACCAGCGGCTCGCCGCGATAGTCGGGCGCCCACCAGGACCCGGCCACCAGCCGCGTGCCCTCGGGCGGGGTCGCGGCATAGGTGAGCCCGCGATCGCCGCGCAGCGCCCAGGCCGTGTCCTCGCTCGCCTGCACCTGCTCGGCCGGCGTGCCGTTCACGGCGACGATGCGCGCGCGCAAGGAGGGCACGCGGGCGATCTCGCCCACGCCGGGGATGGCGCCCGCGATCGCGTCGAACCGCGCCACCTGGTCGTTCTGGATGTCGATGAAGAAGAACGCGGGTGCCCGCTCGGGCAGGCGCTCGCCCACCTGGCGCTGGAGGTTGCCCTGAATCATCGCCACCGAGGCGAGGGTCGAGAGTCCCAACCCCAACGAGACCAGCATCAGCGCGGCCGCCGAACCCGGCCGATGCAGATTGGCGAGGCCGAGCCGCAGCGCCGGCGGCAGGTGGCGCGGCGCGGCGGCGGCCGCACGCTTCACCGCCCAGCCGCCGAGCCGGAACAACAGCAGCGTGCCGGCGGCGGCGGCGCAGAACGCGGCGGCGAACTGCCGGTCCTGCGCCACCGCGACCACCAGCCCGACGAGTGCGGCGGCGAGCGCGACATTCGCCAGGATTACCCAGGCGCGCGGCCGCGCGCGCACCTGCGCGACGTCGTCGCGGAAGAGAGCGACGCCGGGAATCTCGCGGGCGCGCGCGAGCGGCCAGAGCGCGAAGGTCGCGGCCGTGAGCAGCCCGAACAGCGCGGCGAGCGCGAGCGGCGCCGGATAGAGCCCGAAGCGCGGCGGCACCGGCAGCACATCGGCGAGCAGGGCCGCGCCGAGCCACGGCGCGCCCGTGCCGACGACCAGCCCGATCGCGATCCCGAGGACCGCGATCGCGGCCAACTGGATCGCGTAGGTCGCGAACACGGTCGCGGCCGGGGCGCCGAGGCATTTCAGGGTCGCGATGGTGCGCCGGCGGCTCTCCAGCCAGGCACGCACGCCGTTCACCACGCCGATGCCGCCGACCAGCAGCGCGGTGAGCCCGACCAGGGTCAGGAACAGCGCGGTCTGCTCGACGAAGCGGATGACGCCGGGTGCCGCCTCGGCATAGCTGCGGACGCGCCAGCCGCCCTCGGGGAAGGTCGCGCGGAGGCTCGCGATGAAGGCGCGCGCCTCCTCGCCGTCGGACAGGCGCACGCGGTAGTCGAAGCGGACAAGGCTGCCGGGCTGGAGGAGGCCGGTCGCCTCCAGCGCGTCGAGGCTGATCATCGCGCGCGGGCCGAACACGGTCGGCCGCGCCACCCGGTCGGGCTCCTCGGCGATCGCGCCGGCGACCGCAAAGCTCGCATCGCCGACCCGCACGCGCTGGCCGGGTGTAAGCGCGAGCCGCTCCATCACCACCGGCTCGACCGCGACCCGCGGCACGCCGTCCCGCGCCGCGAGCGCGGCGGCGAAATCCGGGGCACCCTCGATCCGCGCCGTGCCGTAGAGCGGATAGGCTGGGCCGACCGCCTTCAGCTCGACCAGCATGCGGTCGCGCGCACCGTCCTCGACCACCAGCATCGAGCGCATCTCGACCACCTCGGCCACGCGCCCGCCGCGCGCGGCGATCCAGTCGAGCACATTCGCCGGGATCGGCCGGTTGCCGGTGGAGATCTCGAGATCGCCGCCGAGGATGCGCCGCCCGTCGGCACGCAGCCCCTCGTTGACCGCGCTCGCCAGCGTGCCGACGCCGGCGATCGCGGCGACCCCGAGGGCGAGGCAGGCGATGACGATGCGCAAGCCCCGCGTCCCGCCGCGCAGTTCCCTGAGCGCCAGCCGCCACGCGGTCGCGAGCACCGATCCCTGCCCGCCCTTGGCCGCGACGGCCGGGCGGGGCGGGGCGAGCGTGCCCTCCATCAGGCGGCCTCGGGCAGCGCCGGGCGGTCCGAGACCACGCGCCCGTCGGCGAGCGAGACAATCCGCCCGCAGCGATGCGCGAGATCGGGGTCATGCGTGATCAGCACCAGCGTGGTGCCGTGGCGCGCGCGCAGGCCGAACAGCAACTCGATCACCTGCGCGCCGGTGGCCTGGTCCAGGTTTCCGGTCGGCTCGTCGGCGAGGATGATCGCGGGCTCGGCGACGAAGGCGCGGGCGAGCGCCACGCGCTGCTGCTCGCCGCCCGAGAGCTGGGCGGGATAGTGGCGGATGCGGTGGCCGAGGCCCACACTCTCCAGTGCGGCGCGCGCGCGCCCGAAGGCGTCGCGCACGCCGGCGAATTCGAGCGGGATCGCGACATTCTCCTCCGCCGTCATGGTCGGCACGAGGTGGAAGGACTGGAACACGATGCCGACATGATCGCGCCGGAACCGCGCGAGCGCGTCCTCGTCCAGCGCGCCGAGATCGTGGCCGGCGACCCGCACCGTGCCGCCCGTCGGCCGGTCGAGCCCGCCGAGCAGCATCATCAGCGTCGATTTGCCCGAGCCCGAGGGGCCCACAACGCCGACCGCCTCGCCCCCGGCCACCGACAACGTGATGCCGCGGAGGATGTTGACCTCGCCCGCCTGCGACGCCACCGTGAACTCCAGGTTGCGCACGTCGATCAGGGCATCGCCGCCCGCCCGAGCGGGGTGAACCATGGCGTCCATGTCGGGAACATCCTCCAGAGAACACCAGGGATATGGCTCGGGCCTGCCGCGGCGCAAAGCATTGGCGCTCGTGGCCTGCGCCGTTCTCACGCCCATGTCAGGGCGGGCCGAGGCGCGCGAGGTGCGGATTCTCGCGCTCGGCGACAGCCTGACCGCGGGCTATGGGCTCGCGCGGTCGGAGGGCTTCGTCGCCCAGCTCGAAGCCGCGCTGCGGGCCAAGGGCATCCCGGCGCGCGTGCTGGACGGGGGTGTCTCGGGCGACACCAGCGCCGGCGGGCGGGCGCGACTCGACTGGGCGCTCGCCGACCGGCCGGATGTCGCGATCGTCGCGCTGGGGGGCAATGACGGGCTGCGGGCGATCCCGCCCGAGGCGACCTATGCGAATCTGGACGCGATCCTGCGCCGGCTCGCCGAGCGCAATGTGCCGGCGCTGCTCGCGGGCATGCTCGCGCCGCCCAATCTCGGCGCCGAGTACGGCGAGGCGTTCCGCGGCGCCTTCGAGCGGCTCGCGCGTGAACACGCGGTGGTATTCTATCCGTTCTTCCTGGATGGTGTCGCGGCCGAGCCCGCGCTCAACCAGCCGGACGGGATCCACCCGAACGCGCGCGGGGTTGCGGTGATGGTCGAGCGCATCCTGCCCGCGGTCGAGCGGCTGATCGAGAAGGCGAGGTCGTGACGTGGTGCGCCTGTTCGTGGCCCTTGCCCTGCCGGCGGAGCTGCGCGAGCGGCTGAGGCTCCTGGTCGCGCACCGGTTCGCCGGCGCGAAATGGGTGCCGCCGGAGAACTACCACCTGACGCTGCGGTTCATCGGCGAGGTGGACAATGGCCGCGCCGACGACATCGACGCGAGCCTCTCGGGCGTCAGCGCGCGCGGGTTCGATCTCACGCTCGCGGGGGTGGGCGCGTTCGAGGCGCGCGGCCGCGCGAACGCGCTCTGGGTCGGGGTGGAGAAGAACCCGGCGCTCGAACACCTGCGCGCCAAGGTGGAGAGCGCGGTGGTGCGTGCGGGCTGCGAGCCGGAGCGGCGGCGTTTCACCCCGCACGTCACGCTCGCGCGGCTCGACAACCCGGACCCGGTGAAGCTCGGCGAGTTCCTGCGCACGCACGGGCTGTTCCGGGCGGCCCCCGTGCCGGTGGAGCGCTTCACGCTGTTCTCATCGCACCTGGCACGCGACCAGGCGCACTACACGGCGGAGGCCGATTACGCGCTCGCGTGAGCGCGGTTCACCACAACCGCGCCCGGGCGCGCGAGAGCGCGCGCAGGCAGACCTCCTCCGGCACGCGTTCGAGCCCGGCGGCACGCGCGGTCGCCAGCACCACGCGCGGTTCGCCCTCGCCCTCGAGGAACACGTCGAGCAGGCAGGACGGGCCGCGATAGAGCCAGGCCTGCGCCTCGCCCTCGTCGCGCACGAGATCGGGATCGCCCATCACGGCGCGCAGTTCGCCGCCGGTGAGGCCGGCGAGATCGCCGGCCGCGCGCGGGGAGCGCGTACTGCCGACCCGCGCGGCGAGCGGCATGATGGGCCGGGGCGTGACCTCGTGCGGCGCCAAGCCACGACGCATCGCCTCGAGCCCGGCCTGGGCCGCGGCCATGTCTCTCAGCGCGTGGTCGAGGGCTGCCTGCTCGCGCTCCGGTTGAGAGCCGGCGCACCCGATCAGGGCAACGGCCCCCGCCAGCAGCGCGAGGGCCGCGGGGGCAGAGGCGGCCATGGGCGGCGGCGGCGCGCTCCTGTGCCCGCTTGCGGCTAGCTGCGCGCGTAGACCGGCTCGGGCGGCACCGGCGGCGCGGCCGGCGCCTCGGCCGCGGGGGCGGCAGCCGCCCGCGCGGGTGCGGCGGCGGCGGCCGGTCCCGGGATCATCTCGATCTTGCCCGAGACCTGCGCGCCTTCCTCGACCATCAGCCGGTGGCAGCGGATCGTGCCGGTCACCTTGCCGGTGGAGCGCACCACCAGCCGCGAGGTGGCCGTGACCGAGCCGTCGAAGGCGCCGGAAATGTCGGCTTCCTCGATTTCGGCCTCGCCACGGAACACGCCGGAATCGGCGATGATCAGTTCGAGCGCGTGACGGATCGACACCTCGACCGTGCCGTGAACCTCCAGCCGCTCGCAATCGCTGATCGCCCCGCCCGCCAGCGCGATGCCGCGCCCGACCACGAGCGCCCGACGGTCGCCCGCCTGCGGCCTCGCGGCCGGTGCGGGCCGCGCCACGGGGCCGGCGGACGGTGCGGTGGGCTGGGTCGGCTGCGGCGGGATCCCGGTTGCCGGGAAATTCGGCTTCAACGCCATGGGGGAGGGGCCTTCCTTTCGGATCGTGGTCGGGCGGGCAACCGCCTCGTCGGACACGGGGCGGACACCGTCGCGATAGCCGGCGTCGGCATCGGATGCGGCCGCCGGCGCGTCGGTCCTGGGACGCTTGAAGAGGGCCAGGGGAACCTCGTCACGCTTCGGGGTGGGGCGCCGAGTCGGGGGGCGCGGACTGTCAGCAATCATACACCGGCACTGAGGGGCTGCAACGCGAAGGGTCCGGCCGCTGGTTCAACCGATGCGGTCGCATGACGGCCCTGCGCCAAGGCAATTGCGGCGCTCGATGCCGATGCGTAAACTTGAATCACTTCGATGGGGATGGAGTCCCCCGAAACCGCCCCTCCGGGCTGATGACTCCTGCCGCGTGAAGACGCGCAGGAGTGTTTTGCCCGCGGTCGGGCACCTCGCTGCCAGTCTTCGTGCACACACCAGCACCGGCGACCGCCGGAAGGAGTGTCGCACCGTGGAGAATGTCTGGCTGACCTCCGCGCTCTGGCTCGGGCTCGCGCTGCTCGCCTCCATCATCTCGATCCGTCTCGCCGTATCGGTCGCGCTCATCGAGATCGTCGTCGGCGCGGCCGCAGGCAACCTGGTCCATCTCGAGCTGACGGAATGGGTGAATTTCCTCGCCGGGTTCGGCGCAATCATGATCACCTTCCTCGCCGGCGCCGAGATCGATCCGCGCGCGCTGCGCCGCCAACTGGCGCCCAGTCTCGGCATCGGTGCGGTAAGCTTCGCCGCGCCCTATCTCGGCTGCGTGGGCTTCGCGCGCTTCGCGCTCGCTTGGGATTGGCCGGCGGCGCAGATCGCCGGGATCTCGCTCTCCACCACCTCGGTGGCGGTGGTCTACGCGGTGATGATCGAGACGGGATTCAACCGCACCGAGATGGGCCGCATCATCCTTGCGGCCTGCTTCGTGACCGATCTCGCCACGGTGCTCGCCCTCGGCATCGTCTTCGCGCATTTCGATGCGCGGCTGCTTGTGTTCGGCGCAGCGACCGCGGCGGCCCTGGCGATGTTGCCGCGTTTCGCGCCCTGGTTCTTCGCCAAGGTCGGACACCGGGTGAGCGAACCGGAGACGAAGTTCATCGCCCTGATCCTGCTCGGCCTTGGCGGGCTCGCAACGATCGCCGGCAGCGAGGCGGTGCTGCCCGCCTATCTCGTCGGCATGGCACTCGCCCCCGCCTTCATCGCGGAGCCGGAACTGCCGCACCGGATGCGGATCATCGCCTTCACGATCCTGACACCGTTCTACTTCCTGAAGGCGGGGTCCCTGATCGACCTCGATGCGGTGATCGCTTCGGCCGGGCTGATCACGGTGTTCCTGGCGATCAAGATGGCGACCAAGTTCATCGGCATCCTGCCGCTCACACGCGCCTTCGCCTTTGACGGACGCGAGGGGATGTACACGACGCTGCTGATGTCCACAGGGCTGACGTTCGGCACGATCTCGGCGCTGTTCGGGCTGACCAACCGGATCATCGACCAGCGCCAGTACGCCGTCCTGGTCAGCGCCGTGATCGCAAGCGCGGTGGTGCCCACGCTGATCGCGCAGCGCTGGTTCCAGCCTTTGCCCAGCGGGATCGAGGGCGCAAGCCCCGGTCAACCCGCACCGGCGGAGGAGCACTGAGATGTTCCGCAGGATCGTGATCGCCCATGACGGATCAGAGGGTGCAGCCAAGGCGCTGGATGCGGCGCTCGAGCTCGCCCAGCGTCACAAGGCAACGCTCCAGATGATCTCGGTCGAGGAGCTTCCGCAGATCCCCACAACGATCGACGAGGTTGTGGAGGAGAAGGCAGCGGCCAACCGGCACTTCGATCCGCTGATCGCGCGCGTGCAGAGCCGCGCGAAGGCCGCCCGCGTGCGCCTCGAGGTGCATGTCGTGGCGGGCCACGCGGTACCGAGCATCGTCGAGTTCGTCGAACGCCAACGCGCTGACCTTCTGGTGGTCGGCTTCATGGGACACTCGGCGCTCTACAACCGTGTGATCGGCAGCACGACGGACCGCCTGGTCGCACTGGCGCCATGCGCCGTCCTCGTTGTGAAATGACCGCCGAACGCAATGACCCGGCTCGGCTGACCGCTGATGGTGATGCGCGCAGCTCAGCCTTGGCGTCACGGTCGGCCGCCTCCAGCGCGTCATCGGATGCGCGCACGCAGGCTCCGGCCGGAATCGGGGACCGACCGTCGCCGGTCGATTTCCACAGTATCCTGAGCCCGGTAGGCGCCCCCGCGGCTGAGCACGCGGTGCCGGGATATTTCAGGGATCTCCATCTCGACCAGATCGTCGCCGCCGTGACGGTCGGGCGCGAGCACTACGATCTCGCGCCGTTCTTCCACGCGCCCCTGCACGATCCGGCGACGATCCGGTATCGGCAGGACATCTTCCGCGATCTCGAACGCGAACCGCTGTTCCGCTGCGTGCGCGGCTTCGCGGAGGGGATGCAGACAATGCGTGAGCGGCTCGACAGCGCACGCACGCTGCATGAGCACTACCAGAAGCAGAGGCTGTTCCTCGATGCCGTCGCGACGTACTGCGCGACACTGAACGCCTTCCAGAGCGCGCTTGCCGCCGCTGAACTCCGTGCGCAAGGCTGGCTGGCGCTGCGGCGTTTCCTGGCCGAGTACCTTGCCTCGGCGGCGTTCATCGCGCTGCAGCGCGAGACGCGGGAGTGCGAACAGGCCCTCGACGGCATCCATTATTGCCTGCTGATCAAGGGCGATCGGATCACGGTGCGCCGCTATAACGCGGAAGCCGACTACGGCGCCGACATCGAACGCACATTCGCGCGGTTCCGGCACGGCGCAGGAAAGGATCACCTCGTCGAGTTCTCCGACGTGCTGCCGATGAATCACATCGAAGGGGCGGTGCTCGAACGTGTCGCAAAGCTGTTCCCCGACGTGTTCGGTGCGCTCGACGCCTATTGTACCCGCAATGCCGAGTTTCTCGAACCCACCATTGCCGCCTTCGACCGAGAGGTTCAGTTCTATCTCGGCTATCTGGAGTACATGCGGACCTTCCGCCGCGCCGGACTCGCGTTCTGCTATCCGGAGATCGCCGCCAGCGCGAAGGATGTGAGGAGCATTCGGGGCTATGATCTCGCCCTCGCTGCCCGGCTGGTCGCGGAGAAGGTGGAGGTCGTGCGCAACGACTTCCACCTGAACGGACCGGAGCGCATCTTCGTCGTCTCCGGTCCGAACCAGGGCGGCAAGACGACCTTCGCGCGCACCTTCGGTCAGATGCACCACCTTGCAAGCCTGGGTTGCCCTGTGCCGGGTACCGAGGCGCGGCTGTTCCTGTTCGATCGGCTGTTCACCCATTTCGAGCGCGAGGAGGATCTCGCCACGCTGCGCGGGAAGCTGGAGGACGAACTCGTCCGGGTCCGTACGATCCTGGATCAGGCGACCCCGAACAGCATCATCATCCTCAACGAGATGCTGACCTCGACCACCCTGCACGACGCGATCCTGCTCGGGCGGCGAATCATGGAGCGTATCGTGGCACTCGACCTCCTGTGCGTGTGCGTGACGTTCCTCGTGGAACTCGCCTCGCTCGGACCGAGCACCGTCAGCCTTGTCAGCACCGTCGATCCCGACAACCCGGCGCGGCGCACCTTTCGGATCGTCCGCGCGCCGGCGGACGGGCTCTCGCACGCGGTGGCGATCGCACGGAAACACGGGCTGACGCAGCCGGAGATCCTGGAGCGGATCCCGTCGTGAAACCTCGGCTGATGGATCGTGAGGGAAGCTTCGAACCTGACCATGCCCTCCCCTGGAACGAGCAGGACCTGGTCCAGGATCTTGAGCTCCGTACCCTGTTCGACGCCATGGCGGACGGCGACGAGTTCCTGCGCAAGGTCGCCCATCACGCCCTTCTTTCCCCGCTCACCGATCCCGCAGCGATCCGGTATCGGCAGGATGTCCTGCGCGACTGCCTCGCGCAGGAGGAACTGGTGCGCGAGATCTACGCCATCACGGTCGAGGCCATCGAAGCGGAGAAGAAGGCGTACTGGGGAATCTACTCCAAGTACCCGCGCGTGATCCTCAGCCGCTCCGTGGAAGTGATCGGCCTGTTCGTGAAGGCGCTGACGCGGTTGCGGCGCATCGCTGACGCCGATGGCCCCCGCTTCTCGTCGGATGGCTTTCGGGACTTTTTCGCAATGCTGCAAAGCGGCCTGGGCGACGAGTACCTGGCCGAGGTGCAGCAACACCTCCGTGCCCTGAAGCTCGGCGACGGCACGCTGATCAGTGCGCGGCTCGGCAGCGGCGCGAAGGGCCGCGACTACACGTTGCGGAAACCCAATCCGCCGGAGGGGAGCTGGTTCCAGCGCCTGTTCGCCGGGCGCGCCCCGGCCTACACGTTCCAGCTCGCGCCGCGCGACGAGAGCGGCGCACGCGCGCTCGCCGAGCTCGAGGGACGCGGCATCGCCCAGGCCGCGAACGCCCTCGCGCAGTCCGGCGATCACATCCTCGGCTTCTTCGTCCAGCTCCGCGCCGAGCTCGCCTTCCATCTTGGCTGCCTGAACCTGCATCGGCGACTCGCCTCACTCGGCGAACCCTTGTGCATGCCCGAGCCCACCGCCGCGAGCGAGCGGTGCCTGCGATTCTCCGGTCTCTACGATGTCTGCCTCGCGCTGACTGCCGGACAGAGGGTGGTGGGCAACGATGCGGACGCGGATGGGCGCATGCTGATCGTCGTCACCGGTGCCAACCGGGGCGGCAAGTCGACCTTCCTGCGCAGCCTCGGCCTTGCGCAGCTGATGATGCAGGCCGGCATGACGGTACCGGCCGAGTCCTTCTGCGCCAATGTTTGCAGCTCGGTCTGCACGCACTACAAGCGCGAGGAGGATGTCGCGCTGCGGAGCGGAAAGCTTGATGAGGAGCTCGCTCGCATGAGCCGCATCGTGGACCATCTGGCACCCGATGCGCTGGTCCTGTTCAACGAGTCATTCGCGGCCACCAATGAGCGCGAGGGATCCGAGATCGCCCGCCGGATCGTCGAGGCCCTCGGCGAGCGGCGCATCAAGGTCGCGTTCGTGACGCATCTGCACACCCTGGCCCGCGGCCTGTACGACCGGTCGCGGCCGGACGCGCTGTTCCTGCGCGCGGAACGGCGAAGCGACGGGATGCGCACCTTCCGAATGACGGTGGGCGAGCCGTTGCAGACGACCTTCGCCGACGACCTGTACCGCAGGATCTTCGAGGGGCAGGACGCTCCCCAGACGAGCCCGGGGTGACTCGCGCGCTGGCGTGGCATCATTCCGGGACGGATCACGCAGAGGTCACCGCGGATGCAGGATGTGGTGCATGGTTTCGCCTGGGTCGCGCTCGGCAGCGCGTTCGGCGGCATGGCGCGCTATTGGGTCTCGGGCATGGTCGGGCGGCGGTTCGGCGAGACCTTCCCCTGGGGCACCATGGTGGTCAATGTCAGCGGGGCCTTCGTGATCGGCATCGTCGCCGCGCTGGCGTCATCCAACCTGTCCTGGGTCTCCGAGCTGCCAGGCTGGCGCCTGATCGTGGTGGGGTTCCTGGGGTGCTACACCACGGTCTCGTCGTTCAGCCTGCAGACGCTGGCGCTGGCGCGCGACGGCGATCTCCGCCGGGCCGCCGGCAACGTCGCCCTTTCGCTCTGTCTCTGCTTGCCGGCCGCGGCGCTCGGGCTGGCGGCCGGCGCCACGCTTGTTCGGGTGGGCTGACGCGCATGGTCCATGCCCGTTACGCAACCGCCATGCTGTACGCCGCCGTCGCGGCCGGCAGCGTCATCGGTGGTACCGCTCGCTGGCTGGTCGGCGAGTGGATGCATCATTGGGCGGGAGCGGGGTTTCCGTGGGGGACCCTCTTCGTGAACGTCACCGGATCCTTCCTGATCGGCTGCTATGCCGCGCTTGCCGGACCTGACGGCCGGCTGCTCGCGAGTCCGCGCCAGCGCCAGTTCGTCATGACGGGAATCTGCGGCGGCTACACGACGTTCTCGGTCTTCAGCCTGGAGACGGTGCTGCTGATCGAGGCCGGACGCGTCGCAGTTGCCGGAACCGTCATCGGCGTGTCGGTGCTGCTGTGGCTCGCGGCGGTCTGGCTGGGCTGGACGCTTGCCACCCGGATCAACCGGTTGAGGAGATAGACCATGAAGATCCCCGAGGAAGCACTGCTGCTGCGCATCTTCATCGGCGAGAGCGACAGCTATGAGGGCCGTCCGCTCTATGAGGCGGTCGTGCTGCGGGCGCGGGAGCTGCATCTGGCCGGCGCGACTGTCCTTCGCGGGCCGATGGGTTACGGGCGGTCGAGCCGTCTGCACACCGCGAAGATCCTCCGGCTGTCGGAGGACCTGCCGCTGGTGATCGAGATCGTCGATGCCGAGGACCGCATCAACATGTTCCTTGTCGAACTCGGTCCGATGTTGGGCAGCGCGCTGGTCACGACCGAGAAGGTGCGTGTGGTGCAGTACGGCACGAACGGCGGTTGAGGGCGCTGGTCGCCGCGCGCTCCCGCGCCGTCATGCCGCGCGCAGCGTGCCGAGGAAGCTTGCGACCTCCTGCCGCAGCGCATCGCCGTGACGCGCGAGCTCGGCCGCCGAGCCGCGCAGCCCGGTGACCGCCGCGGTGGTCTCGGTCACGGCAAGGTTCACATCCGCGATCGAGGCGCTGACCTCGGTCGTGCCGGCGGCGGCCTGCTGGACATTGCGCGCGATTTCGGCCGTCGCCGCCCCCTGCTGCTCCACCGCCGCCGCAATCGCAGCCGCGATGCGATCGATCTCCTCGATAACGGCGGCAATGCCCTGAATCGCCGACACCGCCCGGCCGGTATCGCCCTGGATGGCGGCGATCTGGGCGGAGATCTCCTCGGTCGCCTTGGCGGTCTGCGAGGCGAGGTTCTTCACCTCGGAGGCCACCACCGCGAAGCCCTTGCCCGCCTCGCCGGCGCGCGCCGCCTCGATCGTCGCGTTCAGCGCGAGCAGGTTGGTCTGCCCGGCGATATCGTTGATCAGCCGCACCACGTCGCCGATGCGCTTCGCCCCGTCCGCGAGGCCCTGCACCGTCGCGTCGGTCTCGCGCGCGCGGCGCACGGCATCGGAGGCGATGCGCGCGCTCTCGCTCACCTGGCGCGTGATCTCGCCGACCGACGCCGCAAGCTCCTCCGCGGCGGAAGCGACGGTCTGCACGTTCGCGCTCGCCCGGCTGCTCGCGGCGCCGACGCTCTGCGCCCGCCCCTCGGTCCGCTGCGCGAGCTGCTCCAGCATGGCGGCGCTGGACTGAACGTCCGTCGCGGTCGCCGCGACCGCCTCCAGGGCGCTGCCGACCGCACCCTCCAGCCGGGCGGCGATCTGGCCGAGTTCGCGCTTGCGCGCCTGCGCGGCCGGTCCTTCCTCGAAATAGACCTCGATCGCCAGGTCCATGTCGAGCAGCACCGCCGCCGTCACGGCATCCATCAGTGCGGCGGCACGCGGCGCGTTCCAGCGCGTCCTGGCGGCGATCAACCGGCCGATCTCGCCGAGCGCGAGCGCGTAGCCGCCGTAGTACCAGCGCGGATCGAGGCCGATGCGCGCATGCGCCTTGCCGACGCGCCGCACGCCCGCCTCGTAGGCGGCATCGAACCGGCCGGAGAACAGACGGCGCCAGTGCTCGCGCTGCGCCTGCTTCAGGCCCTCGATGCCACGGGCGGCGTGCCGGGCGAGCATCGCGGCCATCTCGGGATGGGTTGCGAGATGGCCGTAGAAGCGGTCGAGCAGACCGTCGAGCCCCGGTTCGACGACGGTCCAGGCCTCGCGCAGGCGTGCACACGCCGCGGCGTCGAGCCGCATGAACGCAGAGCGACGGGCGAGCGTGCTTTCTGCAACGGACTCGGACATGACGAGGACTTCCTTGCTTCAGGTGGGTTACCGACGTGGACACGACGCGGCGGCAGACGATCACGATGGTCGGGACCGGCGGTGAACGAGTGGTGAAGCCGCGCTGACAGTTTTTGTCGTGATCGGCATGGAGGCGGATCGACGCGAGACAGTGACGATCGCCTTCCGGACCGAGGTAGACATGCAGGGCAGCCGATACGCACGATGCTGCGGTCGCGCCATTTTATGGCAGCGGGCGATTCACCTCTGCTTCACCGATGCGTCGCAGCCTCGGCGTGGCCGACGGCGATGCCGCGCGGCATGACCCGCCACCAGCACACCGAGGATCCATGACCCTGGTTCGACAACTGGATTCGGCGCTGGCCCGGGCGGCGGCGCGGGCGACCGCGTCCTGTACGGCCTGGCGCCCGGCAGGCTCGCCGTGTGTAACCTGCGGCCCCGGTGATCTGGTGGCGCGGCAGCTCCGCGTCGCGTTCCAGCCGATCGTGGTCGAGCGGCACGGCGGCTGGTCGGTATTCGCCTACGAGGCGCTCGTGCGCGGCGCCGCCGGCGAGCCGGCTGGCGAGGTGCTGGCGGCGCTGCGACAGGCAGCCGATCCGCATGTGCTCGATCTGGCCTGTCGGCTCGCCGGCCTGCGCGATGCCGCCGCCCTCGGCCTGCACCGGTCGGAGGCGCTGTTGTCGCTGAACGTGCTGCCGAGTGCCACGCTCAATCCCGAGACGTGCCTCGGCGCGACGCTGGCGGCGGCACGGCGCTTGGGCTTCGCGCCCGACCAGATCCTGTTCGAGATCACGGAGGCGGAGCAGAGCCGCGATCCCGGCCGCCTGCGCGACACGGTCGCCGCGCAGCGCGCGCACGGGGTACGGATCGCGATCGACGATTTCGGCGCCGGCTATGCCGGGCTCGGTCTGCTGGTCGAGTTCCAGCCCGACATCGTCAAGCTGGACATGCAGCTGCTGCGTGGCGTCGATCGCGATCCGGTGCGGGCGCGGATCGTGGCCGCGATCGCGCGCGTCTGCCACGACCTCGGCATCACCATGATCGCCGAGGGGATCGAGACGCCGGAGGAACTGGCCGCCCTGCACGACATGGGGATCCGGCACTTCCAGGGCTATCTGCTCGCGCGGCCGGCCCTCGGCGCGCTGCCGGACGTCATCGCCGAAGCCGTGACCCTGTCGCAGGCGGCGCCGATCGGTTTCGGAAAGCCGTGGCAGACTGTCCGGCGCAACCGCGCGATCCGCGCCGTGCCGGCGGAGCGGGTCCGATGCAGACCCGGAGTGCCGTCGGACGAGGCGGCACTGCCGGCCGTCTGATTCTATGCCTCCAAAAATTGTCGATCGCCCCGGCATACGAACGTCTTGTCCGTTCCGTTGATCCGTTCCTAACCTCCGGCGCGTGCAAGTTGAACGACGAGCAAGAAAAGCAACCGCATACGGCTCGAAGCGGTCTCTGGCGGCAGGACGCGACGCCGCGCAGCGTCGTTGCGATCGGGGAGGGAAGGAGCAGGGATGAATGGCGCGGGCCTGCGCGATTTCGTCCGTGCGCGGAGTCTGGTCGAGCAGGTCTCGGCGTTGCGTTTCCTCGACGCGCTGTACGGCGATCGCCCCGATGTTCCCTTCACGCCGGCCGATCCGGCGGAGCCGCGGTTCCGCATCCTGCGCGCGCTGCCGGGGATGGGCGCGCGCACGCGGGGCGACCCGCTCGCGCAGATCTGGCTTCGCAACCACCGCCGCTGCATCCTTTTCCACGCCTTGATCCGCAGCTCCGCTTGGCTGAACGGTACCGCCGCGAGCCTGTCGGTGGCCGAACTCGCGCGGCTCTCCGGCCTGTCGGTGCAGTCGGTGCAGCTCGCGCTGCGCGATGCGCGGCTCGCGGGCGACCTGGTCGCACTGCGCGCGGAGGACGACCGGCGCCGGCTCGTGTTCGAGCCTTCGCCGGCGCTGCGCGCCTTGGCCGACGCGCGGCGGCGCAACTACGTCGCGATCGCCTGTCAGCTCACCGGCCGGCCGGACCCGACACCGCGGTTGACCGAAGCGGCCGAGCATGCGTGGCGGCGTCTGCATGCCGAGTTCTGCGTCAACAAGACAGGCCGGTCGGCTGCGCGCGGGCGGCGGCTCACTGTCGCCAGTCGGGCGTTGCTGCTGTGGGACCTCGTGATGGATGGGCCGCAGCCCGCGACTCTGTTCGTGCCGCGCCAGCAGGAGCGGGCCCAGGTCAGCCGACAGACCATCCTGAATCACCTCGCCTGGCTGCGCGCCGAGGGTTGGCTCGCGCCGGGCGAGCCGCTGACGCCGACCGCGCTCGCCCGCGAGCGGTTCGGCATGATGCTCGGTGTGTTCGAGGCCTGCGCGCAGCGTGTGCTGGATCTGCTCGAACTGTTGGCGGAACAGCCTGGTGTGGCCGCCTGCATCCTGTTGCCGCCCACGGCAACGAGCTGTCCCCGCACATGGCCGCGTTGCCGCTGCGCCGTCTCGGATGCTCGCCCGGCTGTGCCGACGCCGCTGGCGCGGCGCCCCGTCCGGCTCAGCTTCTGTGCGGCGCCGGACTGTCCGCTGCTGCCTGCGCAGGGCGGCGATGCCCCGGACACCCTGGCACTGGGGGCGGTGGAGATGCCGGCATCCTGGTGGGCGCGAGAGGGATCGAACCTCTGACCCCTACCGTGTCAAGGTAGTGCTCTCCCGCTGAGCTACGCGCCCGCTAGGTCGGGAAGATGCGACCTTCTGGCGGGGTTTGCCCGGCGGGTCAAGCGGGGCGCGCGCATGCGAAAGCGGCGCCGGAGCGGGGCGCTGGCGCACCCCGTCCGGACGCCGCCGGGTCACGCGGCCGAACGGTCGCGACGCGCACTCAGGCGGCGCGCGCCTCGGTCTCGATCACCTGCGGCTGGCCCTTGGTAATCGGGATCTGCCGCGGCCGCAGGCTCTCGGGCACCACGCGGCGCAGCGCGATGTGGAGCAGCCCGTTCTCCAGGCTCGCGCCGTCCACCACCATGTGGTCGGCCAGCTCGAAGCGGCGCTCGAACGCGCGCCGGGCGATGCCGCGATGCAGGAACTGGCGCGGCTCGGCCTCCTTGGCCGCCTTGCCGGTCACGACCAGGGCGTTGTCCTTCTGGCTGATCTCCAGATCGGACTCGCCGAACCCGGCCACCGCCATGGTCAGACGGTACTGGTCCTCGCCGAGCTTCTCGATGTTGTACGGCGGATAGCTCGCATCGGCCGCGTTCAGGGCCGTGTCCATCAGGCGCGACAGCCGGTCGAAGCCGATGGTCGAGCGGAACAGCGGAGAGAAGTCGAAGGCGTTCATCGTCGGTCCTCCTTCATGGAAGCAAGGTCCGGTCGGTCGGGCACGGCACCCTCATGGTCAGCCGAAGCCTGACCGATCGTGCCGGGACCCCGGAGGCATCCCGGCATCGACGACGTAGGAGGCGGGGGGCCCCCCTTCAAGGGGGTGCCGGGCGCTACTTCTTCTTCGCGGGGGCCGGCTTGCCAGCGCCGGCGGCCGGCGCGGGGGCCGCCTTCGCGCCCTTGTTGATGCTCGCCGCGGCCTTGATGTTCATCTTCGACAGATCGACCGCGAAGCGCTTGTTGAACTTCGAGACCTGACCCGCGCTGTCGAGCACCACGCGCTGCTGGCCGGTCCAGGCCGGGTGCGACTTCGGGTCGATGTCGAGCCGCAGCGTGTCGCCGGGCTTGCCGTAGCAGGACCGGGTCGTGAACGAGGACCCGTCGGTCATGACGACGGTGATCTCGTGGTAGTTCGGGTGGATGCCCTTCTTCATGGCCCGCGACCTTTCACCGGCAATGGCGCGGCGATGCCGACCGCCGCGCGAGAGCGGGCGGGATAGCCGAACCGCGCCGGGCAGGCAAGGCGGCCGCGCGCGGGGCTGCCTCCCTGGGGTGCTCGCCCGCGCCCGGTCGGGGGCGTTGACGGGTTTGCCGCGACGGCACACACTCGATCATAGGTATACAAACGATCAGGGGACGTCCCGTGCTCGAGTGGACTGCGGTCGACCGGATCATCGACGCCGCCTTGGCCGAGGATATCGGCGCGGTTGACCTGACCAGCCAGATCGTCATCCCCGACGGCACCCGCGCGACCTTCGTGCTGCGCACGCGCGAGGAGATCGTGCTGGCCGGGCTGCCGGTCGCCGAGGCCGTGTTCCGCCGCCGTGCCCCCGATTGCGGCTTCGCGCCTGGCGCCGCCGATGGTGACCGCGTCGCCCGCGGCACCGTGCTCGCCACCGTCACCGGTCCCGCCCGCGCCCTGCTGACCGCCGAGCGCACCGCGCTCAACCTGCTCTCGCACATGTCCGGCATCGCCACGCTGACGCGCCGCTACGTCGAGCGGATCGCCGGCACCCGGGCGCAGCTGATCGACACGCGCAAGACCACGCCCGGGCTGCGCGCGATCGAGAAGCACGCGACCACGCTGGGCGGGGCGCGCAACCATCGCCTCGACCTCGCCGGCGGGATCATGATCAAGGACAACCACATCTCGGTTTGTGGCTCGATCGCCGCCGCGGTGGCGCGCGCCAAGGCGGCCGCCCCGGTGCTGACCAAGGTCGAGGTGGAGTGCGACCGGCTCGATCAGGTGCGCGAGGCGGTCGAGGCCGGCGCGGACATGCTGCTGCTCGACAACATGACGATCGACATGCTGCGCGAGGCGGTGGCGATCGTCGCCGGACGCATCCCGGTCGAGGCCTCGGGCGGGGTGAACCTGGACACCATCCGCGGCATCGCCGAGACGGGGGTCGATTTCATCAGCGTCGGGCGGATCACCCAGGGCGCTCCGGCGGTGGATATCGGCCTCGACGCGACGCTGGAACACGGCGGGTGAGCGCGGTCGGCCTGTTCTGCAGCGCGAACGACACGCTGCCCGAGCCGTTCCGGGCCGCGGCCTCGGCCTTCGGTGCGGGCCTTGCCGCGCGGGGGCTGACGCTGGTCTATGGCGGCTCCTCGCGCGGCCTGATGGGCGAGGCGGCGCGCGCCGCGCGCGCGGCCGGCGGGCGCGTGGTCGGGGTGATGCCGCGCCACCTGATCAGCCGCGAACGCGCCGCCGCGGATATCGACGAGCTCCACCTGGTCGACTCCCTCGCCGAGCGCAAGCAGCGCATGGCCGATCTCTCCGACCTGTTCGTCGCCCTGCCGGGCGGCGTGGGCACGCTCGACGAGGCCCTTGAGATGATCAGCTGGTTCGATGTCGGGATTGCGCGCAAGCCGACGCTGTTCGTCGATGTCGAGGGGTTCTGGCGGCCTTTCGCCACGATGATGGCGGCGTTCGGGGCGGCCGGGGTGCTGCGCCCGCATCTCGCCGGCGCCTGGTCGATCCTGCCGGATGTTCCGGCGTCCTTGCGCGCCGTGGAGCAGGCACTGGCGCCTGAGGCGCCCATCGAGGGGAGACTGGCATGACACTGGGACGACGCACGCTTCTGGGCACCGCCGCGGCGCTGCCCGCCTTCGGGCTGGCGCACGCGCAGGAGGCACTCCGCCTCACCCTCGCCGGCGGCTCGGTCGGCGGCGCCTGGAGCGCGATCGGCAACGCGATCGGCGAGGCGATCCGGCGTGAGCATCCGGGCACCGCGTTTTCGTATGAGCCGGGCCGCGACGCGGCGAACGTGACGCTGGTCTCGCAGGGGCGCGTGCAGCTCGGCATCGCGCACGCGCAGATCGCACTGCGCGCCATCAAGGGCGAGGCGCCGTTCGACCGGGCGATGCCCGATATCCGCGGCGTCAGCCTGATCGACAGCGAGGCGGCCTGGCAGCCGATCGTGCGCGCCGGCGCGCCGGTGTCCACGCTCGAGGAGATCGCGCAGAAGCGCGCCCCCGTGCGCGTCACCGCCAATCTGCGCGGCACGATGATGGCGCTCGCCACCGAGGAGGCCTTCGCCGCCGCCGGCGCACCGTTCCCGCAGATCGAGCGCTGGGGCGGGCGCGTGCACTACGTCGCCTGGAACGACGCGCTCGAGATGCTGAAGAACAACCAGGTCGACATCATCACCAATGTGGTGGACTTCCCCTCGCGCCAGGTGCTGAACGCGGTGCGCGGGCTCGATGTGAAGTTCCTGGGCTTCGGACCGGACCTGGTCGAGAAGGTGAATGCGCGGCTCGGGTCCACGCCGATCACCATCCCGGCCAATGCCTACCCGTTCCAGCCCGAGGCGCTGCACACGTTCCGCGCCCACGTGGTGCTGCTGACCTCGGCCGCCGTGCCGGCCGACACGGTCGAGGCGGTCGTGAACGCCATCATCAAGCATTTCGAGGCGGTCAAGCGCTCGCATGCGACGATGGCGCGGCTGGAGGTGCGGGCGCTGCCGGACACGGGCGGGGTCGCGCTGCATGAGGGCGCCCAGCGCGCCTATCGCGCCGCCGGGCTGATGAGCTGACCCTGCTCACGTCGTTTCTGCCGGGAAGGCCGCGCACGCTTCCCCCGGCGGAGGCGGCGCTGGTCGGCGCGGTCGGTGCCGCGCTGTCGGCCTTCCTGCTGGCGCTCGCCCTCGGCTGGGAGGTGGATCGCACCGTCAGCCTGTTCGTCTTCCTCGGCGCGGTGCTGACCATCGGCTTCCTGACCGTCACGGGGAATCCGCAACGCCCGACCGGCCGGTCCGTGCCGTCCTGGGGACTCGTCGCCGCGACCTGGGTCTCGGTCGGCTGGTTCCTGGTCCATGCCGAGGCGCACGCGCTGCGCTGGCCGATGGTGAGCCCGCTCTCGGTGGGCGATCTGATCGCGGCGTCGGCGCTGATCCTGCTGGTGCTGGAGGCGACGCGGCGCACGATCGGCTTGGCGCTCGCGGTCCTGGTGCTGCTGTTCCTCGCCTATGCCGTGTTCGGCGACCGGCTGGAGGGCGCTTTCGGCCATCGCCCGCTCAGCATCACCGAGATCCTCGACCATCTGGTGTTCACGACCAACGGCCTGATCGGCCCCGCGCTCGCGGTCGCTGCATTCCTGGTCTACGTGTTCGTGCTGTTCGGCGCGGTGCTGGACCGTTCCGGTGGCGGGGATTTCTTCTTCGACCTCTCGGCCGCGCTGGTGGGCCGGCAGGCGGGCGGACCGGCCAAGGTGGCCGTCGTCTCGTCCGCGCTCTACGGCACGATCTCGGGCAGCCCGACCGCGGACGTGGTCACCACCGGTGCGCTCACCATTCCGATGATGAAGCGGCTCGGCTACCGCCCGGCCTATGCCGGGGCGGTGGAGTCCTCGGCCTCCACGGGCGGGGCGCTGCTGCCGCCGGTGATGGGCAGTGCCGCCTTCCTGATGAGCGACTTCACCAACATCCCCTATGCCGAGATCGTCGCCTCGGCGGCGCTCACGGGGGTGCTCTACTACGTCGCGGTGTTCTTCGCCGTGCATGCGCGCGCGGAGCTGGATCGGCTCGGCGCGTTCGACGGCGCCACCGCGCGGGTCGGGGCCGTGCTGCGCGCGGGCTGGTGGCATCTGGTGCCGATCGCCGCCCTGGTGTGGCTCGTGCTGTCCGCCGATCGGCCGGTCTACGGCGCGGGACTTGCGGTGGTGATCGCGGCAGCCATCCTGCTGCTGCGCACGCGCGCGCCGCTGCACACGGCAGCGACCGTCCTGACCGCCGCGATCGAGGCGGCCCGTCGCGCCGCGCCCGTGGGCATCGCCTGCGCGGTCGCCGGACTGGTGGTCGGCTCGCTCACCATCACCGATCTTGCCGGCAAGTTCTCGTCGCTGCTGTTCTCCTTCGCGCCTGATCTGCTGCCCGTGGTCATGCTGATCACCGCGGGCGTGACGCTGCTGCTGGGCATGGGGATGCCGACGCCGGCGGTCTACGTGCTGGCCTCGGTGCTGGCCGCGCCGGCGATGGTCAATCTCGGCGTACCGATGCTCGCGGCCCACCTGTTCGTGGTCTATTTCGCCTCGATGTCGGCGATCACGCCGCCCGTGGCGGTGGCGGCGTTCGCCGCGGCGTCGATCGCGGGTGCGGATCCGCTGCGCATCGCCGTGATCGCCTGCCGACTCGCGGTCGTCGGCTTCGTGCTGCCGTTCTGCTTCGTCTGGCGGCCGGCGCTGCTGCTGATCGGCGATCCGCTGTCGATCGTGCTGGCGCTCGCCGCGACGCTCGCCGGTGTGGTGGCGCTCGCCGCGGCTCTGGAGGGGTGGCTGGCGCGGCGGCTGGCGGCGCCCGATCGCGCGCTGCTGGGACTCGCGGGGGCGGCGCTGGTCGCGCCGATCGCCTGGGCGGATCTCGCGGGCGCCCTGCTCCTGGCTGCTTGGCTGGTGTTTCTCCGGCGGCGCTGACGCCTCATACCCGGCGCACGAAGGTTTCACCTTCGTGCGCCGGGTATGAGGTCTCCTTTGGCGCGCAGCCGCCACACCAGCCCTGCGCGCGATACCGGGCTGCCAATGGTATAACCTTTGGCAGCCTGGTATCAGCGCCGGCAGCGGTACATCACCCTGACCTGGGCAATGTCCGTCGAGGTGCCGTCCCGCTCGATCACCAACGGCCTGATCCCGCCGGGGACGCGGCGGTACTGCACCACGTCGCCAGGACGCAGCGGCGACTCTCCGTTCTCGGCCCTGCGCACCTGCATGGCGATGCGGTCGGCCTGGATGATGAAGCGCACCTCCGCCAGCACGAGACGCCTGCCGCCATCGCGCCACTCCAGCGTGTTCGCACCGATGATGTGGCGGAGGCTCGTCTCGGCACACGAGATGTCGGGTGACCAGATGCCGCGCAGATCGGAGGGCGATTCGGCAGCGGCCTGCCCACTCGCGGCCAACGCCAGGAGCGCGGCCACACGGAGTCGTCGACGCATGGCCCAGCTCTCCCGACCGTGGATGCCGGCGCGTGCCGACGCGGCATGCAGTCTAGCGCAGATCGGCTTGCATGGTATGGCGGCGTCGCGAACCGCTCAGCGGCGGCACTGGAAGAAGGTTCGCGGTCGGCTGATGTCGATCGCCGCCCCGTTGCGTTCGATCGTGAGCGGCCTCAGCCCGCCAGCGACCCTCTGGTAGGTCACGACATCGCCCGGTCGGAGCGAGGCATCGCCATTCCGTACCTGCTGCACCGTCGCGGCGATGTCGTTGCCGCGGACGCGGTAGTGGACATCGGCCTCGGCGATACGCTCCCCGCCGTCGCGCCATTCCAGCGTCGTCCGGCCGACGATGTGGCGCAGCGCGGCCGTGTCGCAGGACAGATCCGGCGACCAGATGCCTTGCAGGCTCGACGGCGCCTCGACTGCACCGGCCGGCTGCGCGAGCGCGGTGGCGAGCAGAATCATGGCGACGCGTGTCCTGAACTCCATGCCTCCCTCCTGGACGTTCGTGGGGCGTCCCGGCTCCGCGCGCCGTTCACGGCATCGTCGCGATCCGGAGCGCGTTGGTGGTGCCCGAGGTGCCAAACGGCATCCCCGCGACCACGACGATCTCCTCGCCGGTGCCAGCGAAGCTCTCCTGCGCGGCGATGCGGAGCGACTTGGCCACGGCCTCGCTCATGCTGTGCGCATCCGCCGTCACGATCGGATAGACCCCCCACACCACGCAGAGCCGTCGCGCCGTCTCCTCGCGCGGCGTGAGCCCGAGGATCGGCGCGATCGGCCGCTCGCGGCTGATGCGGAGCGCGGTCGAGCCCGACATGGTGAAGGTCGCGATCGCCTCGGCGCCGATCGTATGCGCGACCTGGCGCGCCGCGGCGACGATCGCATCCGCCGAGCTCCGCTCGGGCAGGAGCCGTGTCGCCTCGACGATCTCGCGATAGGTGGGATCGCCTTCCACGCGCGAGACGATCCGGTCCATCATCGCCACCGCCTCGCGCGGGAAGCTGCCGGACGCACTCTCGGCCGACAGCATCACGGCATCCGCACCATCGAACACGGCGGTCGCGACATCCGAGGCCTCGGCGCGCGTCGGCGTCGGCGTCGAGACCATGCTCTCCAGCATCTGGGTGGCGACGACCACCGGCTTGCCGGCCGCCCGGCACGCCTTGACGATGCGCTTCTGCGCCAGCGGCACGTTCTCGGGCGGCAGCTCGACGCCGAGATCGCCGCGCGCGACCATCACGCAGTCGGACAGCGCGACGATCTGATCGAGCGCCTCCAGCGCCGACGGCTTCTCGAGCTTGGTCATGATCCAGGCGCGGCCGTTGATGATCGCCCTCGCCTCGGCGACGTCCTCGGGGCGCTGCACGAACGAGAGGCCGACATACTCGATGCCGTGCTGGAGCGCGAAGTCGAGATCGCGCCGATCCTTCTCGGTCAGCGCCGGGATCGGCAGCGTGATGTCCGGCACGTTCACGCCCTTGCGGTCGCTCACCGCCCCGCCGACCACCACTTCACACTCGAGATGATCGGCGCGCTTCTTGTCGACCCGCAGCTTCACCTTGCCGTCGTCGATCAGGAGTGTGGAGCCGATCCCGGCCGCCTTGATGATCTCGGGGTGCGGCAGCTGCACGCGCGCGGCATCGCCCGGCACCGGCGAGAGATCGAGCCGGAAGCGCGCGCCGGTCGCGAGCTGGACCAGCCCGCCGCGGAACGTGCCGACGCGCAGCTTCGGCCCCTGCACGTCGGCAAGGATGGCGATCTGCCGGCCGCTCCGCTTCTCAAGGGCGCGGATCGCCTCGATGCGCGCGGCATGATCCTCGTGCGTTCCGTGGCTGAAGTTGAGCCGGAACACATCCGCCCCGGCGTGGAACAGGTGCCCGATCATCTCGGGCGTGGACGAGGCCGGACCGAGGGTCGCGATGATCTTGGTGCGGCGGTGGCGGCGCAGCGCGGGTTTCTGGCGCATCGAGGGGCTCCGTCAGGCGACCAGGACGGCGCGGATGTCGTTCACGTTGGTGAGCGTCGGGCCGGTGACCACGAGGTCCCCGAGGGCTGCGAACAGCCCGTAGCTGTCGAACCGCGCGAGCACGGCGGCAGGATCGAGCCCGGAGCCGCGTGCGCGGGCGAGGGTGTCGGGTGTCACGATCGCGCCGGCCGCGTCCTCGGTGCCGTCGATCCCGTCCGTGTCGCCGGCGATCGCCCAGATCCCTGGCTCGCCCTTCAGCGCGAGCGCGAGGCCGAGCAGGAAGGTCGTGTTGCGTCCGCCGCGCCCCGCCGGCCCTTTGATGGTCACGGTCGTCTCGCCGCCCGAGAGCAAGAGGCACGGCGGGGTGACGGGCGTGCCGTGCGCGCGGCAGCCGCGCGCGATCCCGGCCATCACCGTGCCGAGCACCGCGCTCTCGCCCTCCAGCGCATCGCCGAGGATCAGTGGCGCGAGGCCGAGCTCGCGCGCCTTCGCCGCCGCGGCCTCGAGCGCCATCTGCGGGGTCGCGATCATGCGGAACGCGGCGCCGGCGAGCCGGGGATCGCCGGGCTTCGGCGTCTCGTCCTCGGCGCGATCGAGATGGGCCGCGACCTCCGGCGGCAGGGCGATGCCGTAGCGGTCGATCAGCGCGCGCGCATCGGCGAAGCTGGTCGGGTCGGGCACGGTCGGACCCGAGGCGATCACCGCCGGATCGTCGCCCGGCACGTCGCTGATCGCGAGCGTCACCACGCGCGCCGGGTGCGCGGCGGCGGCGAGGCGCCCTCCCTTGATCGCCGAGAGGTGTTTCCGCACGCAGTTCATTTCGTGGATGGTCGCTCCCGAATGCAAGAGCGCGCGATTGACCTCCTGCTTGTGCGCGAGCGTCAGGCCCGGCGCGGGCAGGGCCAGAAGCGCCGACCCGCCGCCCGAGATCAGCGCGAGGACGAGGTCGTCCGGCCCGAGCCCCTGCACCGCGGCCAGGATGCGCCGCGCCGCCGCCTCGCTGCGCGCATCGGGCACCGGATGCGAGGCCTCCAGCACCGCGATCGAGCGCGTGGGCACCGCATGGCCGTCGCGCGTCACCACGACACCGTCGATCGATCCGTCCCAGGCATCCTCGACGGCGGCGGCCATGACGGCGGCCGACTTGCCGGCGCCGACCACCACGGTCCGGCCGCGCGGGCGCGCCGGCAGATGCGCCGGCAGCACCCGCCGCGGATCGGCGGCCGCCACGGCCGCGTCGAACACCGCACGCAGTGCCGCACGCGCCTGCGCGTCATCCCACGAAGCCACGCTGCTCGCCCCTCCCTCGCTGGCGTCCGTGCGGAGTATGGCGAAGCGGGGAGGGGCGCGCCATCTATCCCCCGTGACCGAGCCCATGGAGGAGCGCATGGCTGCACCCGAGATCGATCCCGCGACGCGCACGGAGCTGGAGGCCGCGGCATTCCGCCGTCTGGTTCAGCATCTGCGCGAGCGCACCGACGTGCAGAACATCGACATGATGAATCTCGCGGGGTTCTGCCGGAACTGCCTGTCGCGCTGGTACCGCGAGGCGGCCGAGGCGAAGGGAATCGCGCTCGCCGATCCGGACGCGCGCGAGATCATCTACGGCATGCCGTACAAGGAGTGGCAGGCGAAGTACCAGACCGAGGCGAGCGCTGCGCAGAAGGCCGCCTTCGCCAAGGCGCATCCCGGGCACTGAGGCTGGGCAGCGACCCGTGCGTCTCCGCGGCGATCACCCGATCGCCGCGGAGCGTCGGCGCCGCGCCCGGTTCAGAGCCGTACGCCGGTGGTGGTGAACGCCGCCTCGGCGCTCTGCTGGAAATTCTGGTCGAGCACGTACCATCCGCCGACGGCAAGCACGGCGGCGACGATCACGGCGATGATGAAGGCCTTCATGGCTGACTGCCCACTCCCTTGCCCTTTTTCGTTCACATGCGTCGATTTCCGCCGATTTTCAAGGCGGACAGGCGGGCGGCGGACCCCGCGTTGCCTCCGTCAGGCCGACCGGTCCAGCCGGCGGATCATCGCCTCGGCCTCGGCCAGATCCTCCGGCGAGTTGGCGTTGAAGAACGGATCGACCGGATCGACCGCCCAATCCGCGTGCGCGATGCCGTGACGCGCGGTCCAGCGGTCGATCTTGCGCTCGGTCTCGACGACCAGCGCATGGCGCAGGTCGCCGCGCAGCGCGACCGGCCAGAGCCCGATCGGCGGATGGGCCTGCCCGGCCGAACGCGCGCAGGCGAGCGGCACGCCCGCCGCGGCACGCGCTTCGTGCAGGCGCGCGACCAGGTCGCGCGGCAGGAACGGGCCGTCGGTCGGCGCGGACACCACCCAGCCGATGTCCGGTCGCTCGCGCGCGGACCAGTCGAGTGCCGCGAGCACGCCGGCGAGCGGGCCGGCGAACCCCGGGACGTTGTCCGGGACGATCGGCAGGCCGAGAAAGGCCAGGCGGGCGGGATCGCCGTTCGCATTGAGGATCAGTCCCGCGCATTGCGGACGGAGCCGTTCCATCACGCGCGCGATGATGGTCTCGCCGCCGACGCGCTTCAGCCCCTTGTCGCCGCCGCCCATGCGGCGGGCGAGGCCGCCCGCGAGCAGCACGCCCAGGGTGGGTGGATGGTCAGTGGTCGTCACGGTTCACTGTCTTGGGCGCCCTTGCGGCGGTGCCTGGCACTCTCCTCCTCGACGAAGCCCGGATCGAGGTCGAAGACGATGCGCTGCTCGCCGGCGAGGGCGAGGAAGCGCCTGCCGCGTGCGCGCCCGATCAGCGTGAGCCCCGCCTGGCGCGCGAGCTCCACGCCCCACGCCGTGAAGCCCGAGCGGCTGACCAGGATCGGGATGCCCATCTGCACGGTCTTGATCACCATCTCGGAGGTGAGCCGCCCGGTGGTGTAGAAGATCTTGTCGGCCGGCTCGACACGGTGGCGGAACATGTAGCCGGCGATCTTGTCCACCGCGTTGTGCCGGCCGACATCCTCCATGTAGACGAGCGGGCGGTCCTCGCGGCACAGCACGCAGCCATGGATCGCGCCGGCCTCGAGATAGAGGCTCGGCATGGTGTTGATCGCGTGGGTGAGGCGATAGAGCCAGCTCGTGCGCAGTTCCGCCGCGGGCAGGCGGACGCGCTCGAACCGCTCCATGAGGTCGCCGAAGGCGGTGCCCTGGGCGCAGCCGGAGGTGAGCGTCTTCTTCCGGAGCTTCTCCTGGTAGTCGGTCGCGCGCGCGGTGCGCACGACCACCACGTCGAGCTCCTCGTCGTGCTCGACGCCCGTCACCTCGTCGTCGGCCCGCAACATGTTCTGGTTCAGCAGATAGCCGAGCGCGAGATACTCCGGGTAATCGCCGATCGTCATCATGGTGACGATCTCCTGCCCGTTCAGGAACAGCGTCAGCGGCCGTTCGACCGTGACGCTGGTCTCGACGGCCGCGCCGGTGTGGTCTATGCCGCCGACGCGCCGGGTCAGGCGCGGGTCCGTCGGGTCGGGGACGATCAGCGGAGCGTCCGCGGTGGTCTCCATGCTCCGAACATGCGGCCCAAGTGCATCAGGTTCAAGCATTCGGGGGAGACGGGATGGCGGATCGGCTTCTCGGCAAGGTGGCGCTGGTGACGGGCGCGTCGTCCGGGATCGGCCGGGCGATCGCGCTGAGGTTCGCGCGCGAGGGCGCGATCGTGGTGATCGCCGACATCACCGAGACGGTGCGCGAGGGCGGCGATCCGACGCGTGCGATCCTGGAGCGCGAGGGCCGTCCGGTGCTGTTCCGCAAGACCGACGTCTCGGTCGAGGCCGAGGCCGAGGCGGCGGTGGCGGCGGCGGTCGATCGGTTCGGGCGGCTCGATATCCTGGTCAACAACGCGATCGGCGGCGCGCGCGGCGGCAGACTGACCGACACCACCCTGGATGCGTGGAACACAACCCTCGCCGTGGGCATCACCGGGGTGTTCCTGATGAGCCGCGCGGCGGTGCGCCAGATGCTGACCCAGGCCGCCGGCGAAGAGGGCGTGCGCGGGCGGATCGTCAACATTGGCAGCCAGCACGGCATGGTCGCCGCGCCGGAGGATGTCGCCTATGGCGTGGCCAAGGCCGGCACGAACTACATCACGCGCCAGATCGCGGTGGACTACGCGAAGGACGGGATCGTCTGCAACGCCGTCGCGCCGGGCAAGATCCTGACCGGCAAGACCGGCCGCGCGGTCGAGCCGCGCTGGCTCGACTACAGCCACGCGCGCACGCCCTGGCCGCGGCTCGGCCGCAGCGAGGACGTCGCAAATGCCGCCCTGTTCCTCGCCTCCGACGAGGCCACCTACATCACCGGCGAGGTGCTGATGGTGGACGGCGGCTGGATGGCGTACTGAGCGCCTGGGCCTGCTGCTGTGGACCGTGCAGCGGCGGGAAGCTACATCCCCGTCCATGCCGGCCGCCGAGTCCGACGCTGCCTTCGCGCCGCTCCTGAGCGAGCGGCTCAGGCTGCGCGCGATCACGCCCGATGATGTCGCGGCCCTGCATCGGCTGATCAACGACTGGGATGTGGCGCGCATGCTGGGAGGCGTGCCGTTCCCCTATCCGCGCGAGGAACTCGCCGGCTGGATCGCCCGTGCGTCCGCCGATCTCGCCGCCGGCCGTGCCTGGCACCTGGTGATCACCGGCCGCGAGGAGGAGCATCCGGTCGGCGTGATCGGGCTGACGCGCGAGGACGCGCGCACCGCGCGGCTCGGCTACTGGATCGGCCGCCGCTACTGGGGCCACGGCGTAGCCTCCGAGGCGGCCGGGCGGATGGTGCAGTTCGCGTTCGGCCGGCTCGGCCTCGATACCCTCACCGCCTATGTCGCCGACGACAACGATGCCTCGGCGCGCGTGCTGGCGAAGCACGGGTTCCGCTTCACCCACGAGGCCGAGCAGGAGTTCCGCTCCCGCGGCGGCGCGTTCCCGGTGCGCTGGTTCCGCCTGACGCGCGCCGACGTGATGAAGGCGTCGGGCCACGGCGCGGCCACCCCCGGCGCGCCGCGGCCGATCGTGCTGGTCGCTGCGGTGGCGCTGATCGATGCCGACGGCCGCGTGCTGCTGGCGCGCCGGCCCGAGGGCAAGACACTCGCCGGGCTCTGGGAGTTCCCGGGCGGCAAGCTCGCCGAGGGGGAGACGCCCGAGGCGGCGCTGATCCGCGAACTGAAGGAGGAGCTCGGCATCGATGTCTCGGCTGCCTGCCTCGCTCCGTTCGCCTTCGCGAGCCACGCTTACGAGACCTTTCACCTGCTGATGCCGCTCTATCTCTGCCGGCGCTGGCAGGGCGAGCCGACCCCGCGCGAGGGCCAGGAGCTCGCCTGGGTACGGCCGATGCGGCTCGCCGAGTACCCGATGCCGCCGGCGGATATTCCCCTGGTGGCGCAGCTGCGCGACTTCCTGTAGTCGATGCTATCATGATGTGATAGCATCCAGCCATGGGAAGCATCCTGGTCCGTAATCTGGATGACGACGTGATCGCCCGACTGAAGCTGAAGGCCGAGCAGCGCGGGATGTCGCTGGAAGGCTTCGTGCGCGAACGTCTCACCGAGACCTCCGTCGTGAGCCGCGAGGAGTTCGTCGCGCTGGCAGCGGCGATCCGCGCGCGGTCGCGCCCTGCCGCGATGCCGGCGGATGCGGACATCCGCGCGGTCCGCGAGGGCGAGCCGGACGCTTGACCATCGTGGTCGACGCCTCGATGGCGGTGCCGCTGTTCGTGGAGGAGCCCGCGAGCGGACCGGCGGGGCGGCTGTTCGCCGACCCGGAACGCCTGGTCGTTCCGGACATCTTCCGGCTCGAAGTGATGGCGGCGCTGGCGCGGCGCTGCCGCCGCGGCGAGATCGCGCCGGCCGATGTCGTCGCGGGCGGGGCGCTGCTCGACCGCCTCGGCTTGGTCGCAGTTCCTCATGGTCCGCTGCTGGGCGAGGCGCTGCGGCTGTCGCTGGATCGCTGCCATCCGTTGCAGGACTGCGTCTATCTCGTGCTGGCGCGGCGGCGCGAGGCCGCCTTGGCGACCTGCGACGCAACTCTTGCCGCGCTCGCCGAACACCTGTCGATTCCGCTCTGGAGCCACGCATGACCGCAGACGACCGCCCCACCGCCGCGCTGATCATCATCGGCGACGAGGTGCTGTCGGGGCGTACACAGGACGTGAACCTGAAGTATCTCGCGACGCGGCTCGGGGAGCTCGGCATTCCGCTGCGCGAGGCGCGCGTGATCCCGGATGACCGCGCGATGATCGTCGCGACGGTGAACGAGCTGCGCCACCGTTACCGCTATGTCTTCACCACCGGCGGAATCGGCCCGACGCACGACGACATCACCAGCGAGTGCGTCGCCGAGGCGTTCGGCCTGCCGTGGGAGCCGCATCCGGAGGCGTGGGAGCTGCTCGCGCGCGACTACGCCAGCCGCACGCCGCCAGTGGAGTTCAACGCCGCGCGCCAGCGCATGGCGACCATGCCGCGCGGGGCGGCGCTGATCCGCAACGCCGTCTCGGTCGCGCCCGGGTTCCGGGTCGAGAACGTCTACGTGCTCGCCGGCGTGCCCAAGGTGATGCAGGCGATGGTGGAGGCGATCGCGCCGACGCTCACCGGCGGCCGGCCGACGGTGAGCCGTACGGTGCATGCGGCGCGGGCGATGGAGGGGCAGATCGCCGCCGGGCTGGGCGCGATCCAGGCCGAGAGCCCTGACGTGGCGCTCGGCAGCTACCCGTATTACCGCTCCGCCGGGGGCGGGGTGGCGATCGTCGCGCGCGGCGTCGATGCGGCGGCGGTGGATGCGGCGGCCGAGAAGGTCCGCGCCCTGTTCCGATCCCTCGGCTTCGAGCCGCGCGAGGGCGAGCCGGACTAATCCTCCATCGGCCGCGCGCACAGCGCCTTCGTGCGGCCGCGCAAGACTTTGCCTTCGACGCGACGCTGCTTCGAGGCGCGCGTCGGCCGGGTCGGGCGGCGCGGCACGGGAGGCTCGGCCGCCTCGCGCAGGATCGCAACGAGCCGCGCCAGCGCGTCCTCGCGGTTGCGCGGCTGATCGCGGAAGCGCTGCGCGGCAATCACGATCACGCCCTCGCGCGTGAGCCTTCGCCCGGCGATGCGCGCCGCGCGCGCCTTCACCGCCTCGGGGAGCGAGGGGCTCGCGGCCAGATCGAAGCGCAGCTCGACGGCGGACGAGACCTTGTTGACGTTCTGCCCGCCGGGGCCTCCGGCGCGCACGAAGCTCTCCGTGATCTCGTCCCGATGGATCGCAAGGCCCGGCGCGATGGCAATCCTGCCGTCGTCCTCGGCCATGTCACGCCGCGCGCAGCAGCCGCACCGGCGTGCCCGCGCGCCAGGCGGCGATGCACTCCACCATGTCCTGGTAGAAGGTGCGGTAGGTGCCTTCCGTGACGAAGCCGAGATGCGGCGCGAGGACGACGTTGTCGAGCGTGCGCAGCGGGTGCTCCGGCGGCAGGGGCTCGGTGTCGTACACGTCGAGCCCGGCGCCGGCGATGCGCTTCTCGCGCAATGCCGCGATGAGCGCGGCCTCGTCCACGATCGGTCCGCGCGAGGTGTTCACGAGGAACGCGGTCGGCTTCATCAGCGCGAGCTCCGCCGCGCCGACCAGCCCGCGCGTCCGCTCGCCGAGCACGAGATGGATCGAGACGACATCGGATTCGCAGAACAGCGTCTCCTTGGATACGTAGGTCGCGCCGGCGGCCTCGGCCGCCTCGGCCGTCAGGTTGGCGCTCCAGGCGAGCACGCGCATGCCCAGCGCGCGGCCGAGTTCGGCCATGCGCTTGCCCATCCGCCCGAGCCCGAGCAGGCCGAGCGTGCGGCCGTGCAGCGTCATCCCGACCGTGCGCTGCCACAGGCCCGCCCGCATGCCGCGGTCCTCGAAGGCGAGGTGGCGCGCGCAGGCGATCATCAGGCCGAGGGCCAGTTCTGTGGTCGCGTAATAGGAGTCGCCGCCACGCGTATGCGTCACCGTGATGCCGCGCGCCTCGGCCGCTGCGAGGTCGAGCGTGCGGTTGTGCGCGCCCGTCACCACGATGAGCTTCAGGTTCGGCAGGCGCGCGATCAGCCCGGCCGGCACCGGCATGCGCTCGCGCAGCAGGCAGATCACATCGAAACCCGCGAGCGCCTTGGCCGCCTCGTCCACGGTCGCGAGATGGCGGTCGAACACCGTCACGCGGCACTCGGACCCAAGCCGCGACCAGTCGGCCATGGACAGCGCGACGCGCTGGTAGTCGTCCAGCACGGCGATCTCGATCATCGGGCGCTCCTTCGCGGCGGTAACACGCCCCGCCCCGTGGACGATCGCCCGCGCCCGGTCAATCCCCCGCGGCGGCGAGTGCCGGCTCGGCGACCAACGGCACCGAGAGGTACTTCACATAGTCCTTCGGCACGATCTGCCAGAAATGCCCCTTCTCGCGCGTCCAGTCGTTCAGCAGCGAGGCCGCGAAGCGCGAGTTCGTCTCGGCCGCGTGCACGGTGACGAGGTTGCGCAGCACCCCCTCCCAGTGTGGATGGGCGAGGCGCTGCCACAGCACGTGCTCGGGGTTGATCCGGGCCTCCAGCACCTGCTCGGGGTCGTAGACGAAGGCCATGCCGCCGGTCATGCCGGCGGCGAAGTTGTCGCCGACCGAGCCGAGGATCACGGTCGTGCCGCCCGTCATGTACTCGCAGCCGTTCGAGCCGCAGCCCTCGACCACCGCGATCGCGCCGGAGTTGCGCACCGCGAAGCGCTCGCCCGCCTGGCCTGCGGCGAACAGATAGCCGGCGGTCGCGCCGTACAGCACGGTATTGCCGATGATCGTGTTCTCGTTCGAGCGCAGGGTGGAGGAGGGCGGCTGGCGCACGACGATGGTCGCGCCCGACAGCCCCTTGCCAACGTAGTCGTTCGCGTCACCGAACACTTCGAGCTTCAGCCCCTGCACCGCGAAGGCGCCGAGCGACTGGCCCGCCGAGCCGCGCAGCCGCACGGTGATGTGGCCGGGAGCGAGCCCGGTCATGCCGAAGCGGCGCACGATCTTCGACGACAGCTTGGCGCCGATCGTGCGGTAGGTGCTGCGGATGTTGTATTGCAGCTGCATCTTCTCGCCGTCGCGGAACAGCGGCGCGGCATCGGCGATCATCTGCGCATCGAGCGTCTCGGGGACCTCGTTGCGCCCCTTGAGGGTGCAGTACGGCGCGTGCGGCCCGGCATCGGCCTGCACCAGGATCGGGTTCAGATCGAGGTCGTCGAGATGCGCCCCGCCGCGGCTCACCTGGTGGAGCAGGTCGGTGCGTCCGACCACGTCGGTCAACTTGCGGAAGCCGAGCGAGGCCAGGATCTCGCGCACCTCCTCGGCGATGAAGCTGAACAGGTTGATCACCTTCTCGGGGGTGCCCTCGAACTTCGCGCGCAGCGTCTCGTCCTGGGTGCACACGCCGACCGGGCAGGTGTTCGAGTGGCACTGGCGCACCATGATGCAGCCCATCGCGACCAGCGAGGCGGTGCCGATGCCGAACTCCTCGGCGCCGAGCATGGCCGCCATCACCACGTCGCGCCCGGTCTTGATGCCGCCATCGGTGCGCAGCGTCACACGGTGGCGCAGCCGGTTCAGCATCAGCACCTGATGCGTCTCGGACAGGCCCATCTCCCACGGCGCGCCGGCGTACTTGATCGAGGTCTGTGGCGAGGCGCCCGTGCCGCCGACATGGCCCGAGATCAGGATCACGTCCGCCATCGCCTTCGCCACACCCGCGGCGATCGTGCCGATGCCCGAGCGTGCGACCAGCTTCACGCACACCGACGCGTCGGGGTTGATCTGCTTCAGGTCGTAGATGAGCTGCGCGAGGTCCTCGATCGAGTAGATGTCGTGATGCGGCGGCGGGCTGATCAGCGCGATCCCCGGCGTGGAGTGCCGGAGCCTGGCGATGATCTCGCTGACCTTGAAGCCGGGAAGCTGCCCGCCCTCGCCGGGCTTGGCACCCTGGGCGATCTTGATCTCGATCTCGCGGCAGTTGTTCAGGTACTCGGCGGTGACGCCGAATCGGCCGGAGGCGATCTGCTTGATCGCGCTGTTGGCGTTGTCACCGTTCGCGCGCGGCTTGGCGCGCGCCGCGTCCTCGCCGCCCTCGCCGGAATCCGAGCGCGCGCCGATCCGGTTCATCGCGATCGACAGCGTCTCGTGCGCCTCCGGGCTGAGCGCGCCGAAGGAGATGCCGGGCGACACCAGCCGCTTGCGGATCTCGGTGACGGATTCCACCTCCTCGACCGGGATCGCCTTGCGGCCCTCGGTCTTGAAGTCCAGGAGGTCGCGCAGCGCGATCGGCGGCAGCTTGCGCACGGCATCCGCGTAGCGCTTGTAGGTCTGGTAGCTGTCGGTCGCGACCGCCTGTTGCAGCAGATGGATCAGCGAGCCGGCGAAGGCATGGGCCTCGCCCGAGCGGCGCAGCTTGTAGAGCCCGCCCACGGGCAGCGTTACCGCGTCGGTGTTCCACGCCTTCTCGTGCAGCGCGGCGACCTTGCGGGTGATGCCGTTGAGGCCGATGCCAGAGATTCGGCTCTGCATGCCCGGGAAGAACTCGGCGACGAGGGCGCGCGAGAGCCCGATCGCCTCGAAATTGTAGCCGCCGCGATAGGACGACAGCACGCCGATGCCCATCTTGCTCATGATCTTGAGCAGGCCCTTGTCCAGCGCCTTCTTGTAGCGCTGGATCGCGGTCTTGAGCGGCATGTCGCCGAACAGGCCGCGGCGGTGGCGGTCGGCGATGCATTCCTGCGCGAGCCACGGGTTCACCGTGGTCGCGCCGACGCCGATCAGCACCGCGACGTAATGGACATCGATCGCCTCGGCGCAGCGGACATTGAGCGAGGTGAAGGTGCGCAGGCTCTGCTTCACCAGATGCGTGTGCACGCCACCGGTGGCGAGGATCATCGGGATCGCGCAGCGCGTCGGCCCGACATGCTCGTCGGTCAGTATCACGTGCGCCGCCCCGGCGCGCACGCCTTCCTCGGCCTCGCGGCGGATGCGCTCGATCGCGCGCCGGAGCCCGGCCGCCCCCTCGGTCGGATCGAAGGTGCAATCCACCTCCACCGCGTTGCGGCCCATATAGGCGCGCATGGCGCGGAACTCCGCGGTGGTCAGCACCGGGCTCTCGAGCTGGAGCAGGTCGCACTGGGTCGCGTCCTCGTCCAGCACATTGCCGAGATTGCCGAGCCGCGTCTTCAGCGTCATCACCCGCGTCTCGCGCAAGGAGTCGATCGGCGGGTTGGTGACCTGGCTGAACATCTGCCGGAAGTAGTGCGACAGCGGCCGGTACTGGTCGGACAGCACGGCGAGCGGCGTGTCGTCGCCCATGCTGCCCGTGGCCTCGTTCGCCTCCTCCACCATCGGGTGGAGGATCATTTCGAGTTCCTCCAGGCTGAGCCCCGCCGCGACCTGCAAGCGGCGCAGCGCCTCGCCCTGGAACTCCACCGGCTCCACCGTCTCGGACTTGATCAGCGCGTCGAGATGCGTCGTCCGCCGGGTCCAGGCGCCGAAATCCTCGCGGCCGGCCAGCATGTCCTTCAGCGTGCGGTCGTCGTAGAAGCGCGGCTCCTCGAGATCGACCGCGATGCACTGGCCCGGGCCCACGCGGCCCTTGGCGACGATCTCGTCCTCGCGCAGCTTCACCATGCCGGTCTCGGAGCCGACCACCAGCAGACCCTCGCGCGTGATGGTGTAGCGCATGGGCCGGAGCCCGTTGCGGTCCATGCCCGCGATCACCCAGCGCCCGTCTGTGCCGCAGATCGCGGCCGGGCCGTCCCAGGGCTCCATCACGGCGTTGCAGTAGAGGAAGAGCGCGCGGTGGCTCTCGGGCATCGTGGCGTTGTTGCCGATGCTCTCGGGAATCATCAGCGCCTTCGCCATCGGCGCGTCGCGACCCGCGCGCACCAGAACCTCGAATACGTTGTCGAGGATCGCGGTGTCCGACCCGCCGGCCTGGATCACCGGCTTGATGTCGTCCATGTAGGGGTCGAGGTCGGGGGCGGCGAGCCGCGTCTCGTGGCTCTTCATCCAGTTCACGTTGCCCGAGAGCGTGTTGATCTCGCCGTTGTGCGCGAGCATGCGGAACGGCTGGGCGAGCCGCCAGGTCGGGAAGGTGTTCGTCGAGTAGCGCTGGTGGTAGATCGCGAAGCGCGATACGAAGCGCTGATCGAGCAGGTCGGGATAGAACTCCGTGAGATGCTCGGCGAGGAACATCCCCTTGTAGATGATCGAGCGCGCGGACAGCGAGCAGATGTAGAGATCGGGAATCTGCGCCGCGATCGCCGCCTTCTCGATGCGCCGGCGGATCACATAGAGATCGCGATCCTGAACCGCGAGTTCGCGCTGCTCCGGATCGAACAGCATGATCTGTTCGATCTCCGGGCGGGTCGCGTTCGCCTTCTCGCCGATGCAGGCGACATCGATCGGCACCTGGCGCCAGCCATAGATGCCGTAGCCGAAGGCGAGGATCTCGGTCTCGACGATCTGGCGGCAGCGCTCCTGCGCGCCGAGATCGGTCTTCGGGAGGAAGATCTGGCCGACGATGATGCGTCCGGGCTTGAGGGTATCCCCGCCCCGCAGCACGGCCTCGGCGAAGAAGTCGCGCGGGATCTCGACATGGATCCCCGCCCCGTCGCCGGTCTTGCCGTCGGCATCGACCGCGCCGCGGTGCCACACCGCCTTCAGCGCGTCGATGCCCGCCTGCACCACCGCGCGCGAGGGCTTGCCGTCCAGCGCCGCGACCAAACCGACGCCGCAGGAGTCGTGTTCGGCGAGGTCGACGCCGGCGGCGGCGAGGCGCGCGGCATTGGCCCGGAAGTCGTGGACGAAGCGCGCGCCGTCGTTCGGGATCATGCCGTCCATCGTCGTGTCCTTCAGAACCTGAGTCCGCGCAGCCTCTGATCGGTGGCGCGCGCGGCGAGCGCCTCCTCGCCGATCTTGCGCAGCCAGTCGCCGCTCTCGCGATCGAGCTCGAAGGCGACGATCTGCAACGCGCCCTCCATGCGCTGATCGAGATCGAGCTCAAGGAAGCGGCGCATGATGTAGAGCTCCTCGGCGGTGAAGCCGCGCACCAGCGGCTGCACGGCCTTCTCGATCAGCTCGTCGAGCCGCGCGGCCACGGCCGGCACGATCGCCGTCTCGACGGCGCGGCGCACGTCCTCCTCGCGTCCGGGATTCTGCTGGCTGAGATGCTGGCGCAGCCCCTCGGCCATGGCCGGCATGCTCTCCAGCAGCTGGTTGCGCAGGCCGGCCGCGAGCACCAGCGCCTTCGCCTCGGCCTCCGCGGTCGGCGCCGGCTGACCCGGCTGCACGGTCTGCGCGTGCGCGCCCTGGGACAGTGCCAGGGCAAGGGCGAGGATCAGCAGACCACGACGCATGGCGTTCACTCCGCGGCGACGGCGAGGGGGCGTGATGCCGTCGCCTGAACGTAACGATGAATCTCGGTGGCGGCATCGCGGCCGTCGCGGATCGCCCAGACCACCAGCGAGGCGCCGCGCACGATGTCGCCGGCGGCGAACACGCCGGGCAGCGAGGTCATCATGGTGCGATGGTCGATCTTCAGCGTGCCCCAGCGCGTGAGCGCGAGTTCGGGCGCGTTGAACATCCGCGGCAGATCCTCCGGATCGAAGCCGAGCGCCTTGATGACGAGATCGGCCTCGAGCGTGAACGACGAGCCCGTGATCGGTTCGACCTGCTGCCGGCCGGTGGCGTCGGGCAGGCCGAGATGCATCCTGACCGCGCGCACGCCGGCGACGTGGCGATCGCCGACAAAGGCCTCGGGGGCGGAGAGCCAGACGAACTCCACGCCCTCCTCCTCGGCGTGCTTCACCTCGCGCATCGAGCCGGGCATGTTCGCCCGGTCGCGGCGGTAGAGGCACTGCACCGACACCGCACCCTGGCGCACGGCGGTGCGCACGCAGTCCATCGCCGTGTCGCCACCGCCGATGACGATCACGCGCTTGCCCGCGGCGTTCAGCCTGCCGTCATCGAAGGCGGGCACCGCGTCGCCGAGGCCCTTGCGGTTGGACGCGGTGAGGTAGTCGAGCGCCGGCACGATGCCCGCGAGCCCGGCACCGGGTCCGCCGATGTCGCGCGCCTTGTAGACGCCGGTCGCGATCAGCACCGCGTCGTGGCGCGCGCGGAGTTCCTGGAGGCTGACATCCTCGCCGACGGCGCAGTTGAGGTGGAACGTGATCCCGGCGGCCCGATACTGCTCCCAGCGCCGCAGCACCACCGGCTTCTCGAGCTTGAAGTTGGGAATGCCGTAGATCATCAGCCCGCCGGCGCGGTCGTAGCGGTCGTAGATGTGCACGGCGTACCCCTTGCGGCGGAGCTGCTCCGCCGCGGCCATGCCGGCGGGTCCGGCACCGATGATGCCGACGCTGTGGGGCAGCTCGCGCAGCGGCGTCGGCGGCGTGATCCAGCCGCGCTCCCAGGCGGTGTCGGTGATGTACTTCTCGACCGCGCCGATGGTGACGCTCTCGAAGCCCTTCTCGATGACGCAGTTGCCCTCGCAGAGCCGATCCTGCGGGCAGATGCGGCCACAGATCTCGGGGAAGGTGTTGGTCGAGGCGGCGACCTCGTAGGCCTCCTCGAGCCGGCCTTCGGCGGTCAGCTTCAGCCAGTCGGGGATGTTGTTCCCGAGCGGGCAGTGCACCTGGCAGAACGGCACGCCGCACTGGCTGCATCGGCTCGCCTGCTCGGCGGCGCGCTCGGCGGAGAACTCACGATAGATCTCGTCCCAATCCCCGCGGCGGGCGGCGGCAGCGCGCTTGTCGGGCATGCGCTGCGGCGTGGAGACGAATTTCAGCATCCGCTCGGCCATGGACTCCCCGTGTGACATGCGCTGGGCGTTTCCGGCACACGGCCCGAGCTGCGGGGGCGCTTATACGGCGCGTTCCGTGACTTGGCGAGGTGGAATCGATCAATTCAGTCCGATTCGGACCAATTAATTGGTCGCTGCCCACCGACAGTGATCCGCATCGTGGAGCGTCCACCAAGCTCCATCGATAGTAGGGCCGGATCGGAACTAATCAGGCGGCCGCGATGCGAGCGGCCGCGCGACGACGGAACCGACCCAGATAGCCCGGCACGATCGCCTCCACCGCTTTCGGCATGATCCCGAGATCCGCGAGCGTCAGCGCGCCCGGGGCAACCACGTTGTCCCTTTGCAGCAGCAGCAACTGGTCGCGCGTGAGCGGCGGGTTGGGCAACAGCTCGAACACCCGCGCCTGCATGCGCCCGACCGACCAGGGCAGCGGCAGCAGCAGCCGTCGGCGTCCGGTCACGGTCAGGATGTATTGCAGCAGGTCGCGGAAGCTGTAGACCCGCGGCCCACCCAGCTCATAGGTGCGGCCCGCGGCATCGGCGCGGTCGAGTGCCGCGATCACGGCGTCGGCGACATCGCCGACATACACCGGCTGGAACTTCGTCTCGCCCCCACCATAGAGCGGCAGGGCGGGGACGAACTGGGCGAGGGCCGCGAACCGGTTGAAGAACCCGTCCTCCGGCCCGAACACGATCGAGGGCCGCAGCACCGTCGCCTTCGGGAACGCCTCGCGCACGGCGTGCTCGCCCTCGGCCTTGGTGCGCGCATAGGCCGACGGACTCGCCGCATCGGCACCGATCGCCGAGAGCTGCACCACCGCCCGCGCCCCCGCGGCCGCCGCCGCCCGGCCGATCCGCCCCGGCGCCTCGCCCTGGATCGCCTTGAACGTCGCCTTGCGGGTCTCGTGCAGGATGCCGACCAGGTTGACGACGATCTCGGCGCCCGAGACCACCGCCGCGACGCCGGCGTCGTCGGTCACGGACACGCCGACCGGCACGATCTGGCCCGGCGCTCCCATAGGCTTGAGGAACAGCGCCGCCTCGGGGTCGCGCACGGCCACGCGCACGATATGGCCGCGCTCCGCCAGTCGCTTGACCACGTAGCGCCCGATGAAGCCTGAGCCGCCGAACACCGTCGCGACCTTGCGCCCGCCCGCCTGCATGACCCGCTCCCGAAGCTGATGGCGCCCTTGCATTAGGCGCTGGCGGGCCGCGCCACAAGGCGCGGCGGCGTTGACGCGCGGGGTGGCCGGCGCTAATGCTCCGCGCCTCGCCGCACCCGGAGCCCAGGTGGCGGAATTGGTAGACGCGCAGGTTTCAGGTACCTGTGGCCGCGAGGCCGTGGAAGTTCGAGTCTTCTCCTGGGCACCACTCCCCTCGGCTGCGCGCCCCGCATGGACACGCTGTTCTTGAGCGCAGCCACCATCCACCTGCACCAGCACGACCTGCCCGAGGGGCTCGATCTCGGCCCGGTGGTCGCGGTGGACACCGAGACCATGGGGCTCAACCCGCATCGCGACCGGCTCTGCCTGGTGCAGCTCTCGGCCGGCGACGGCACCGCGCATCTGGTGCAGTTCATCCCCGAGGCGCTCGGCGGGCGCGGCTACGACGCGCCGAACCTCAAGGCGCTGCTCGCCGACCCCGCGCGACTGAAGCTGTTCCACTTCGCCCGCTTCGATGTCGCCGTGATCCAGCACTTCCTAGGCGTTCACGCCACGCCCTGCTGGTGCACCAAGATCGCTGCCAAGCTGACGCGCACCTTCACCGACCGCCACGGGCTCAAGGACCTCTGCCGCGACCTGCTGGGGGTCGAGCTCTCCAAGCAGCAACAATCGTCTGACTGGGGTGCGGTGGAGCTTTCCTCCGACCAGCTCGCCTATGCCGCCTCGGACGTGCTGCACCTGCACGCGCTCAAGGCGCGGCTCGAAGGGCTGCTCGCGCGCGAAGGCCGGCGGGAGCTCGCCGAGGCCTGCTTCCGCTTCCTGCCCGCGCGCGCCGCGCTCGACCTGCTCGGCTACGAGGACCCCGACCTGTTCGCGCATTGAGCGCGCCGTATCTCGGCTCACCCGGGCTTTGCTTCCCCGTTAACCGGTTCCGCGCTATGGCAGTCCGCACGCGCAACGGACCGCCCGAGCATGGACCCTGGCACCCTCACCCTGCCCGAACTCGGCACGATCGTCCTGATCGCGCTGATCCTGCTCGGCATCGTCACGGCGATGAAGGGCATCCGCCAGGTGCCGCAGGGCGAGGTCTGGACGGTCGAGCGGTTCCGCGCCTTCACCCGGCTGCTGAGCCCCGGGATCAACTTCATCATCCCCTACATCGACACGATCGGCCGGCGCGTGAACGTCCAGGAGATCGTGCTCGACATTCCCGAACAGGCGGTGATCACGCGCGACAATGCCACCGTCAGCGTGGACGGGATCGTCTATTACCGCGTGATGGACCCGGCCAAGGCGGCCTATGCGGTGCAGGATCTCACCCAGGCCCTGGCCGCGCTCGCGATGACCAATATCCGCGCGGTGATCGGCGAGATGGACCTCGACGGCACGCTGTCAGGACGCGAGCGGATCAATTCGCAGCTCCTGTCGATCCTCGATGGCGCGACCGACCCGTGGGGCGTGAAGGTCAGCCGCGTCGAGATCCGCAAGATCGAGCCGCCCGAGAACCTGATCCGCGCGATGAACCTGCAGATGACGGCCGAGCGCGAGCGGCGTGCCACGGTCGCCAAGGCGGAAGGCGAGCGAGAGGCCGAGGTGAAGCGCGCCGAGGGGGCGAAACAGGCGCAGATCCTGGAAGCGGAAGGGCGTCTCGAGGCGGCGAAGCGCGACGCCGAGGCGCGCGAGCGGCTCGCACTCGCCGAGGCGAACGCGACGCGCGTGGTCGCCGAGGCGGCTTCCGGCGCGGGGATGGATGCGCTGCGCTACTTCATCAGCGACAAGTATGTGCGCGCCTTCGAGCGGCTGGCCGAGGCGCCGAACCAGAAGCTCGTGCTGGTGCCGATGGAGAGTGCCGGGCTTGCCGGCGGCATCGTCTCGGCGCTCGAGATCCTGCGCGGCCCGCCCGACGGCGCGCCGCCCGGCGGTGCTGCTGCGCGCCCGCGCCCGCCGGCGCCGCCCGCGCCTCCGGGGAACCCATGGACGACGGGCTGATCTGGATCCTCGTCGGTCTCGTGCTGCTGATGGCCGAGATCGTCGTTCCGGGTGTGTTCCTGCTCTGGATCGGCCTTGCCGCGCTCGGCACCGGCCTGGTGACGGTCCTTTTCGCCCCGGGCTTCGCGACCAAGGTCGTCGTGTTCCTGGTGCTGCTGGCGGTCGGCATCGGCGCGGCCCTGACGCTGCGCCGCCGCCAGAAGCCGCCGGTGCGGGTCAACACGCCGGATGCGGGTCTGGTCGGCCGCATGGGCACGGTCACGGAGCGGTCGCCCGCCGGCGCGCGAGTCCATCTCGGTGACTCCGACTGGTCGGCGCGAGTGTCCGGCGAGGCCGAGGTCGGGGACACCGTGCGCGTCGATGGTGTCGATGGCACCACCCTCGTGGTGAGCCGCGTCAGGCGCTAGGTCGATCCCGACCCTCCGCCCGGCCGGCCGAGCGACTGATCCGCCCAGCCGAACACGGTGTTGCGCTCGATCTCGGCGACGTTCGCGGGCCGCGCGAAGGGGGCCGGCGCGGGCTCGCCCTCCTGACGCGGCCGGCCGATCGCGGCGAAGAAACGTTCGAGCCCGCCCGGCATGAGCACCCAGACGAAGGTCATCGGCCCTTCGCCCGTGTTGATGAAGGCGTGCCTTCGCCCCTTGCCGATGAACACGGTGGTGCCCGGCCGTGCCGGGTGCTCCGCGCCGTCCAGGCGGATCGTGCCGGTCCCGGCGACGAAATGGATGATCTCCTCCTGCGCGGGATGATCGTGCTCGCGCACGTGGCAGCCCGGATCGACCGTCTGCATGCCCATCGCGAAGGGCGTATCGGCGCGCACCACCGACTCGTCGAGGATGCAACGCACGAACCCGTTCGCCGGCACCGGCTGCCAGAAGCTGCGCGCCTCGTCCGGCTGGATCACGCGCGCATCCGTCGCTCCATCCATCGATCGGTCCTCCCCATCACTGCACCGATCATGCCCTGCGGCCCGCCGGAGGGGGAGGCTGCGTGTGGTCCGGGATTACGGTCGCTTAATCTTTTGACGGTAGCGTCACTGTTGCCATTGCCAGGATCTTGAGATGCGTATTCGTGCCGGGCTGCTGCCCCTTCTTGTCGCCGCCAACGTGACGATTCTCGCATCGGCCGCGTTCGTCGGCTGGCGCATGACGGACTCCTACGAGGCCGCGTTCGACGCGTACCGCCAGTCCACGGCCCAGGAGATGCTTGACGCGCGCGTCGCCGCCGAACTGTGGGACCGGCACGGCGCCGAGGTCGGCGCCCTGGCCCAGCAGATCGCCGGCGGGCAGGCGCTGCGCCAGGCCGTTACCGGGCGCGACCGCGCCGTGCTCGAGCCTATGCTCGTCGAGGAATGGCGCCGCGGGGTCGTCAGCTCGGGCACGATCACGCTGCTCGGGCTCGGCCTCTATGCGCCGGACTTCACGCCGATCGCCGCCGCCTGGCGTGCCGGCGCGGAACAGCTCGACCCGTCGATCATCGCCGCCGCCTCGGCGCGCGAGGGCGCGGAGCGGCTGCGCACCCTGCCGCGCAGCTGGCTGTCCGACGGCCGGCCGCGGCTGACGATGCTCGTGCCCGTGGGCGGGCTGCGCCTGGTCGGCTATCTCGCGGTCACGGTCGATCCGCTCCCGGCGCTCGCCGGGCTCGACTCTGCGCTGTCCATGGCGCTGACGGTGCGCAGCCTCGCCAATGGCGCGGCCCTGCTCTCGCCGAGCAACGTCGCGCCGCCCGAGCGAGCGCAGGCCGGGGTCTCCCACCTCACCTTGCACGGCCTGGACGGCGCGCCGCTCGCGACCGTCGAGGCGGTCGCCGACCTCGCGGCGTTGCGCGGCACGCTCGGTGCCATCCGCGACGGCGCGCTCGCGACTTTCCTGCTGGTGTCCGGCACGGTGGCGTTCCTGGCGACCGTGGTGGTGTGGCTTGCGGTGCGCCGCGCGCGTCAGGCCTCCGCCAAGGCCGCGGCCGCACTCGCCGAGCGCGAGGCCGAGGCGCATCGGATCGAAGCCGAACGGGCCGAGGCGCAGCGTCGCGCCGACCGGCAGGCGGCCGAGGCGCGCGAGGCGGAGATGCGCCGGATGGCCGAGACGATCCGCGCGCGCGTGCAAGGGGCGGTTCGCGAGATCGAGGCGGAAGCCTCCTCGCTGCGGGCCGCGGCGGAGTCGCTGACGGTGCAGTCGCGCACGACGCGTGAGACCGCGGGCTCGGTCGCGCAGGTCTGCGACGATGCCCAAGGACAGGCGGATCAGGTGGCGCAGGAGTGCAGCCGGGTCGCCGAGAGTGTCGCCGCGGTCGCGCGCGGCTGCGCCCAGGCGGCGGAACGCGCGGCCGGCGCGGTGCGGCGCGCGACCGAGGTCGCCGCCTCGGTCGAGCGGCTCACCGCCGCGTCGGGCGAGATCGGCCGCGTGCTCGACCTGATCGGCGAGATCGCCGGGCGCACCACGCTGCTCGCGCTCAACGCGACGATCGAGGCGGCGCGCGCGGGCGAAGCCGGCAAGGGCTTCGCCGTGGTCGCCTCCGAGGTGAAGCAGCTCGCTGCCCAGACCGCGCGTGCGACCGCCGAAATCGGGTCGCGTGTCGCGGCGATCCGCGACGGCACCGGCGACACGGCGTCGGCGCTCGCCACGATCGGCGGCGAGATCCGCGCGATCGATGCCGTGCTGGCCGAACTGGTCGCCACCGTCGACACGCAGGCAGAGGCCGTTCGCGGCATTGCCGCTGGCGCGGCGAAGGTCGCGGGCGGCTCCGCGGGCGCCCGCCAGGGCATGCAGACGCTCGATCGCTCCGTCGTCGCCGCCGATGCCGCGGTGGTCGAGGTGGCTCAGGGCATCGCGGCGCTGAGCGAGGAGGTTGCCGCGTTGGATCGCGACGTCACGGAGGTGATCGCCGAGCTCAACGCGGCATGACGGGTCGGGGGCAGAACGCCTCGCACAGCCAACACGACAGTCACAGGAGACGAGAGATGAACCGCAGAGTATTCGCCGCCGCCCTGGTCGGGCTCACGCTCGGCGTGTCGGGCGCGCGCGCCGATGCGCCGATGTCGATCGCCGGCGCGACCACGGTCGATGCCAAGGCCATCATCGCGCTGATGGAGAGCAAGCCCGACCTGGTGATCATCGACAATCGCCGCGCCGAGGACTACGCGAACGGCTTCATCGAGGGGGCCGTGCGCGTTCTCGACACCGACCTGACCGAGGCGGTGCTCGCGAGCCACGTCAAGACCAAGGCCACGCCCGTGCTGTTCTACTGCAACGGCGTCAAGTGCGGCCGCGCCGCCAAGGCCACCGAGATGGCGGTGCGCTGGGGTTACACCCAGGTGCACTACTACGCGCTCGGCATGGAGGAGTGGCGGGCGCTCGGCCTGCCGGTCGCCGGCCCCTGACGGCGACGGCCCGCGCCTCGGCGCGGGCCGCACCCGTTACGTGATGGCGAGCGCTGCGGCGTGATCACGCAGCACCCGCGCGTGCGTGCGCAGCGTGTCGCTGAACGCCGCGACGAGGGCGTCGTCGTCCGCGGCGGTCTGCGGCAGGCTCAAGGTCATGTAGCCCCGCCGTGCCATGTAGATGCCGCGCGCGATCAGCGCGAGATGAATGAGCGCGCGCGCCTCCTTCGCCTCAGGCGCGTCCTCGGCCGTGGTGATCTCCCGGTCGGTCGGGTGGATGCCGATCATGCTGCCGAGACCCGTGGCGCGCACGGGCACGTCGGCCGCGACCGCCGCCTCGTTCAGCCGGCGCCGCAGGGCTTCGCCGCGCGCGAACAGCGCCTCGGCGGCGGCGGGCGTGAACACTTCGCTCAGCCCCGCATAGCCGGCCGCCATCGAGGTCACGTTGTTGTTGAACGTGCCCGCATGCGCGAAGGCATCGGGGCGATACGGGTCATAGCGCTCCATGAGGTCGGCGCGCCCCCCGAACGCCCCGAAGCTGAACCCGCCGCCGAGATACTTGCCGAAGGTCGTCAGATCGGGGGTGATGCCGAGCAATCCCTGCACGCCGCCCGGCCCGTGCCGCGAGGTCATCACCTCGTCGAGGATCAGCAGGATGCCGTGGCGCGCGGTGAGCTCGCGCAGGCCGCGCAGGAATGCCGGCGTGGCCGGGATCGCGCCCGCCCCGCCCATCACCGGCTCGACGATCGCGCAGGCGAACTGGTCCGCCCCCTCGCGCAGCACCGCCTCGACCGTGCCGAGATCGTTGTAGCGCGCGAGCGCGAAGTCGAACGGCGCGTTGGTCAGCACGCCGGGCTTCAGCGTCAGCACGCCGCCGTGATAGCCGCCGCGGAAGCCGAGCACGCGCTTCCTGCCGCTTGCCGCGATCGCGGTGACGAGCGCCATCAGGTTCGCCTCGGTGCCGCTGTTGGTGAAGCGGATCCGTTCGACCGAGGGGAAGCGCGCGGCAATCGCGGCAGCGAGCTTCGCCTCGTACATGTTCGGCCCGCCGAGCACGATCCCGCTGTCGATCGCGCGTTTCGCCGCCGCCACGATCACCGGGTGCGAGTGGCCGTAGATGCCGGCCGAGTACTCGCCGAGGAAGTCGCGATAGGTGTGGCCGTCGAGATCGGTCACGGTCGCGCCCTCGCCTTTGGCGAAGGCGAGCGGGAAGGGGGTGTAGTGCAGCACGGTGCGGGTATTGCCGCCGGGCATCACGGCGGCGGCGGCGAGTGCGCGCTCGCGCGAGCGTGGATTGGCGGCGATGAAGCGCGCCTCCTCCTCGGCGAGCGCGTCCGCGAGCGACCAGTTGGCGGCAAGCGTGGTCATCGGCCAGTCTCCCGTCTGCTGCCGGCAGGATGGCACGGCAGGGCGGCAGCGCAACCCGGAGGACGGCGATGAGGCTGGACAGCACGGTCGCGGCAGTGGTGACGGGGGGCGCGTCCGGGCTCGGCGAGGCGACCGCGCGCCGGCTCGCGGCTGCCGGCGCGCGTGTCGCGGTGCTCGATCTCGATGCGGCGCGCGGCGAGGTGGTCGCGGCCGCGACCGGCGGGCGGTTCATCCGCTGCGACGTGACGGATACCGACTCGGTCGCCGGCGCGCTCGCCGAAGCGGAAGCGGCGCACGGGCCGGCCCGTGTCGCCGTCGCCTGCGCAGGCATCGCCCCGGCCCAGCGCCTGGTCCGGCGCGACCGGGCAACCGGCGCGCCGAAGCCGCACGACTTCGCCTTGTTCGAGCGCGTCATCGCGGTGAACCTGCTCGGCGCGATGCGGCTCGCGACCCATGCCGCCGCGGCGATGGCCGCCCTCGACCCGCTCGGCGAGGATCAGGAGCGCGGCGTGATCGTGCTCGCCGCCTCGATCGCGGCCGAGGACGGACAGATCGGCCAGACCGCTTACGCAGCCAGCAAGGGCGGTGTGCTCGGCTTCACCCTGCCGGCCGCGCGCGATCTCGCCGAATGGGGTATCCGTGTTGTCAGCATCATGCCCGGGGTGTTCCGCACGCCCATGGTCGCCGGCCTGCCGGAGGAGGTGCAGGCCGCACTCGGGGCGCAGGTGCCGTTCCCGCGCCGGCTCGGCCGGCCGGAGGAGTTCGCCCGGCTGGTCGCCGAGATCGTCGAGAATCCGATGCTGAACGGGGCGGCGCTCCGGCTCGACGGGGCCCTGCGGATGCCCCCCCGCTGATCCACCGCCGCGACACGGCATTTCCCGAGCGCCGCAGCAAAACGGCCCCCCGTTGCGGCGCTGCTGGCAACTGGAAAAGGACATGACGAGGGGTTTTCGGTTAACCTTGTTGTCCTAAGTGGACAGACGCGTCGTGCGGTCTGACGGGAGGCGGTGCTGCATGGATTCGCTCAGCGGTCACGCACCCATCACGCTTGAGAGCCGGTTCGTCGATCTCGATGCGCCGGTGCTGCTGACCGGCATCCAGGCGCTGGTGCGCCTGCTGCTGGAACAGTCGCGGCTCGACCGGATGGCGGGGCTGCGCACAGCGGGGCTCGTCTCCGGCTATCGGGGCTCGCCGCTCGGCGGGCTCGACAAGGAACTCTGGCACCAGCACAAGCTGCTGGACGCGCACGACATCCGCTTCCAGCCCGGGCTGAACGAGGATCTGGGCGCCACCATGCTGTGGGGCGCGCAGATGGTCGATGTGTTCCCGGGCAAGCGGTTCGATGGCGTGTTCACCCTCTGGTACGGCAAGGGGCCGGGGGTCGATCGCTCCGGCGACGCGCTGCGCCATGTGAACTACTTCGGCACGGCGAAGCACGGCGGCGCGATCGCCGTGGCGGGCGATGACCACGCCGCGCAGTCCTCGGTGCTGCCGCACCAGACCGACCAGATCTTCGAGGCGGTGATGATCCCGGTGCTGAACCCGGCCGGGGTCGAGGAGGTGCTCTCGCTCGGCCTCGCCGGTCTCGCGATGAGCCGCTTCTCCGGGCTCTGGGCCGGGTTGAAGACCATCGCCGAGACGGTCGAGGGCGCGGCCACGTTTGTCGTTCCGGTAACACGCCGTTTCGAGATGCCGACGGATGTCGCGATCCCGCCGCATGGGCTGAACCTCGACCCCACGCTGCGTTGGCCGGCGCAGCGCGCCGAGCTGGAACGCCGCGTGGTCGAGGAGCGGCTGCCGGCCGCGGTCGCCTTCGCGCGCGCGAATGCGTTCGATCGCGTGCTGTGGGGCCGGCCCGACGCGCCGATCGGCATCATCACCACGGGCAAGGCGCATCTCGACGTGCTGCGCGCGCTCGACGATCTCGGCCTGCCGCCCGCGCGCGCCGCCGAGGCCGGCATCGCGCTCTACAAGGTGGCGATGACCTGGCCGATCGAGCCGGAGGGCCTGCTCCGCTTCGCCACCGGCAAGCGCGCGATCCTGGTGGTCGAGGAGAAGCGCAGCCTGGTCGAGCGCCAGGCGCGCGACGTGCTCTACAACCTGCCGGCCGACCGGCGGCCCGCAATCGCCGGCAAGGTCGGGCTGAACGGCGCGAAGCTGCTGCCTGAGGCGGGCGAGTTCTCGCCGGCGATCGTCGCCGGCGCGCTCGCGCGCTTCCTTGGCACGCTCGGCGTCACCGCTGCCCCGCCGGTGCTCGACCTGCCGCCGCCGGCGGAGGCGCTGAAGCGTGCGCCGTTCTTCTGCGCCGGCTGCCCGCACAACACCTCGACCGTCGTGCCAGAGGGGTCGCAGGCGCTGGGCGGCATCGGCTGCCACACCCTCGCGCTCGGCGAGGTCGGCCGGGCCAAGACCGTGACGCATATGGGTGCCGAGGGCGTGACCTGGGTCGGGCTCGCGCCGTTCACCGAGATCCCGCACATGTTCGTCAACATGGGCGACGGGACGTATCAGCACTCCGGCGTGCTGGCGATCCGCCAGGCCGTGCTCGCCGGCGCGACCATCACCTACAAGCTGCTCTACAACTCCGCCGTGGCGATGACCGGCGGGCAGCCTGTGGACGGCGGCCCCAGCGTCGCGCAGATCGCGACCCAGCTCGCCGCGGAGGGTGTCGCCCGCATCGCCGTGATCGCGGACGATCCGGCCCGCCTGCCGGCCGCGCGCGACCTGCCGCCCGGCACCGAACGCCATGCGCGCGGCGCGCTGATCGAGGTGCAGCGGCGCTTCCGCACCATCCCCGGCGTGACGGTGATCATCTACGACCAGATCTGCGCCACCGAGAAGCGGCGCAAGCGCAAGCGCGGCGCGATGGCGGTGCCGGACGTGTCGGTCGTGATCAACGAGCGCGTCTGCGAGAACTGCGGCGATTGCACCGTGCAGTCGAACTGCGTCGCCGTGGAGCCGATCGAGACGCCGTACGGGCGCAAGCGGCGCATCTCGCCCTCGACCTGCAACACCGACCTCTCCTGCCTGAAGGGGTTCTGCCCGTCCTTCGTCACGGTGGGGGCGGCGCGCAAGCCGCCCAAGCCCAGCGCGCGCATCCTGGAGATGGAGGCGGAGTTCGCGCGCAGCCTGCCCGCGCCGCCGCCCGGCACGCTCGGCGACCGCCCGTGGCGCGCGCTGTTCGCCGGCGTCGGCGGCGGCGGCATCGTCACGACCGGCGCGATTGTCGCGATGGCGGCGCATCTCGAGGGCCGCGCGGTGCGCACCCTCGACTTCACCGGGCTCGCGCAGAAGAACGGCGCGGTGATCGGGCATGTGCAGGTGGCGCGCGACGAGACCTCGCTCGATGTCGCCCGTGTGCCGCTGCGCGGGGCCGACCTGATGCTGGCGGCCGACATGGCCGTCGCCTCCGGGCGCGACGTGCTGCCGCGCGTGAAGCACGATGCCGCGGTGGTCGGCAACGGCAGGCTCGCGGCCGTCGCCGCGCTGGTGCGCGACCCGGATGTCACGCTCGACTCCGCCGGACATCGTGGCGCGATCGAGGCCGCGATCCCGGAGGGCACCGCGCTCTGGCTCGATGCCGCGCGCATTGCCGAGGTTCTGTTCGGCGAGGCGCAGGCGATGAACACGATCCTGCTGGGTGCCGCGTTCCAGCGCGGCCGCGTCCCGCTGCGCGAGGCGAGCCTGCTGCGCGCGATCGAGCTGAACGGCGCGGCGGTCGAGGTGAACCGGCGCGCGTTCCTCTGGGGCCGCGCGCTCGGCCACGACCCCAAACTCGCCGAGGCGCTGCTGGCATCGCCGCGCGTCCCTGACTCGCTTGACGCCCTTATCGCGGAACGCGCGGCCGAACTGGTCCGCTATCAGGACGATCGGCTCGCGGCACGCTACCGCGCGCTGGTCGAGCGGGCGGCGGCGCGTGAGACCGAGATCGCCGGTGCGCCGGGCGCCTTCGCCCGCGCGGTCGCCGAGGGATATTTCCACGTGCTCGCCTACAAGGACGAGTACGAGGTCGCACGGCTGCTCACCGACGAGACGTTCCTCGCCGGGCTGCGTGACGGCTTCGGGCCGGACGCGCCGTTGACCTTCCACCTTTCCCCGCCGCTGCCGTTCCTCGGCCGCGATCCCGCCACGGGCCGGCGGCGCAAGCTCGCGCTGCCGGGGCGCTGGATGCTGCCGCTGTTCCGTCTGCTGCGGCGCGGCCGGCGCCTGCGCGGCACGCTGCTCGATCCGTTCCGCTGGCAGGAGGATCGGCGGATCGAACGGGCCATGATCGCCGATTTCGAGCGGGACATGGAGGCGGCACTCGCGACGCTCTCGCCCGCGACCCTGCCGGCCGCGATCGAACTCGCGCGCCTGCCCTTCGCGGTGCGCGGCTTCGGCCCGCTGAAGCGCGACAGTCACGCCCGGGCCGCGACGCGGCGCGAGTCGTTGCGCGCGAGGCTGTCCTCCGTGCAACCCGCGCGTGTGGCGGAGCCCGTCGCGGCGCAGTAAGCCTTCGGCGGGAACGGAGGACGAAACGGATGCTGGACCGCACCCCGGCGGAACTGGCCGAGACCCGCAGCCTCGTGGTCGAGACCGCGCGCGCGTTCGCGCGCGAGCAGCTCGCCCCCGGTGCGGCCGCGCGCGAGCGCGCCAAGGCGATCGAGCCCGGGATCATCGCCGCGCTCGGCGAGCTGGGCTTCCTCGGCGCGACCGTCGATCCCGAGTGGGGCGGCGCGGGCCTCGACTATCTCACCTACGCGATGGCGCTCGAGGAGATCGCCGCCGGCGACGGGGCGGTCTCGACGCTCGTCTCGGTGCACAACTCGCCGACCTGCTTGATCCTGGAACGCTTCGGCACGGAGGCGCAGAAGGAGCGCTTCCTCCGCCCGATGGCGACCGGCAAGGCCGTCTCCTGCTTCGCGCTGACCGAGCCGCAGGCGGGCTCGGACGCCTCGGCGCTCCGCACCCGCGCGGTGCGCGACGGCGATCACTGGGTGATCGACGGGGCGAAGCAGTTCATCAGCAATGGCCGCATCGCCAAGGTCTGCGTGCTGTTCGCGGTCACCGACCCGAAGGCCGGCAAGAAGGGCATCTCCTGCTTCGTCGTGCCGACCGACACGCCGGGCTACACGGTCGCGCGCGTCGAGGAGAAGCTCGGTCAGCACGCCTCGGACACCTGCGCGCTCGCCTTCCAGGGGATGCGCGTGCCGGCGGATGCGCTGGTCGGCACGGAGGGCGAGGGGTATCGGATCGCCCTCTCGACGCTGGAATCGGGACGCATCGGCATCGCCGCGCAGAGTGTCGGCATGGCGCGTGCGGCGCTCGACTACGCGATCGCCTACGCCAAGGAGCGCATCGCCTTCGACCGGCCGCTGATCGAACACCAGGCGGTGCAGTTCCGCCTGGTCGAGGCGCGCACGAAGCTCGAAGCCGCGCGCCAGCTCACCCATCTCGCCTGCCGCCGCAAGGACGCCGGCGAGCCCTCGCTCGAAGCCGCCTGCATGGCGAAGCTCTACGCCTCCGAGATCGCCGAGGAGGTGTGCTCGATCGCGATCCAGACGCTCGGCGGCTACGGCTATCTCGCCGAGTATCCGGTCGAGCGGATCTATCGCGACGTGCGCGTCTGCCAGATCTACGAGGGCACCTCGGACGTGCAGAAGATCATTCTCGGCCGGATGCTCTGAGCGCGAGCGCGTAGACCTCGCGTCGCGCCCGGCCGGTGGCCGCCGCCACCTCGGCGGCGGCGTCACGGACGCCGAGACCGCGCGCCATGGCCGCGTGCAGCAACCGCTCGACCTCCGCATCCTCGGCCGCGGCGGCGCCTGCCCCCGGGCCCACCACGACGACGATCTCGCCGCGTGGCGCTTCGTCCGCGTAGCGCTGCGCGAGTTCGCCCAGCGTGCCCCGGACGACGTCCTCGAACAGCTTGGTCAGCTCGCGCGCAACCGCGGCAGGGCGCCCCTCACCGAGTCCCGTGGCAAGGTCGGCGAGCAGCGCGCCGAGGCGCTGCGGCGCCTCGAACAGCACCAGCGTTGCCGCAAGCCCCGCTCTCTCCCAGCGTGCGATCTCGCCGATGCGCGCGCGCCGCGGCCCCGTCTTGGGCGGCAGGAAGCCCAGGAACAGGAACGGCGCCGGCGGCAGCCCGGAGAGCGCGAGCGCCGCCAGCGCGGCCGAAGGCCCGGGCACGGCGGTGACACGGTGTCCGGCCGCGATCGCCGCGCGCACCAGCCGATATCCGGGATCGGACAGGAGCGGCGTGCCGGCATCCGCGACGAGCGCCAGCCGCTCGCCGGCGGCAAGACGGGCCAGCAACCGCGGCGTCATCGCGTCTTCGTTGTGTTCGTGCAGCGCGATCAAGGTCGGGGCGAGCCCGTGGCGGGCTGCCAGTTTCGCTGTCACGCGTGTATCCTCGCACAGCACGGCGTCCGCCGCGGCCAGCACGGCGACTCCCCGCGCGGGCATGTCGCCGAGATTGCCGATCGGCGTCGCCACCAGCGTCAGCGTCCCCGGGGGGCCGGCAGCGCCCTTCGCCTCGTCGGAAGGAGGGTGCATTGGAGAACGCTCGGACTCGGCCATGGAGACTGCTTAGCATTGCGCTGGGCGCCCTGGTGCTCACGGCGTGCGCGGCGCAGCCGCCGACCACCCGGCCGAGCCCCGGGATCGCCGCGCCGGTCGGCGTCACCGTCGGCGCCATGCCGCGGCCCATGGTCGGACCGGACGGCAAGATTCGTGCTGCCCTGCTGTTGCCGCTCTCGGGTCCGCATGCCGCGGTCGGCGAGGCGATGCTGAACGGCGCGACCCTCGCGCTGTTCGACCAGGGCGCGGACCGGGTGGAGCTCATGCCGAAGGATACCGGCGGTGATCCGGGGCGCGCGGCGGCGGCGGCCCGCCAGGCGATCGACGAGGGCGCGGCGATCGTGCTCGGACCGTTGTTCGCCAGCGAGACGGCCTCCGTCGCGCAGGTCGCGGGCGCCGCGCGCGTGCCGGTGCTCGCCTTCACCACCGACCCGGCCCAGGCGCGGCCCGGGGTCTGGGTCGTGAACCTGCTGCCGGAGCCGCCCGTGCGCCGCGTGGTCGCCGCCGCGCGGGCGGCGGGCGCCACGCGCTTCGCGGCCCTCGTGCCGGAGAACGCCTACGGCCGGTTGGTGCTCAACGCGTATCGCCGCGCGGTCGCCGATGTCGGCGGGGTGATGGTGCGCGAGGAGGTGTATTCCGGCGCGAATCCCGACCCTGCCGTGCGCCGGCTCGCCAACTACGCCGGACGGCGCGCGCCGATCGATGCGCAGATCCGCGCCGCGCGTGCGCTCGGCACCGCCGAGGGACGCCGCCGTGCGGCGCAGATCCAGCGCGAGGCGCGCATCCCGCCGCCGGATTTCGATGCGCTGCTGCTCGCCGACGGCGGCGAGCAGCTGCGCGCGGTCGCGGCCCTGCTGCCGTTCTATGACATCGACAATCCGCCGGTGCGCATCCTCGGCACGCCGCTGCTCGCCGCCATGCCGGATGCCGGGCGCGAGCCCGCCCTGGTCGGCGCCTGGTACGCCGCCCCGGACGAGGCGCGGCGCGAGGCCTTCGAGGCGCGCTTCCGCGAGGCCTACGGCACCGCGCCGCCGATCGTTGCCGGTGTGGCGTTCGATGCCGCGGCGATCGCCGCGGCGCTCGCCGGTTCAGGGCAGACCCCATCCGGCGTCACGCTCACCCAGCCCGAGGGGTTCGTGGGCGCGCTCGGCATCGTCCGGCTGATGCCCGACGGCACCAACCAGCGCGGGCTCTCGCTGATCGAGGTGCGGCGGGAGGGAGTCCAGGTGATCGAACCTGCGCCGGAACGGTTCGACGACCGCATCTTCTAGAACGGTTTCCAGATGACCGGAAACCGTTCCGGGGATTCCTTGCGAGCATCTTCACGCCCACGGCTGTGTCCAGCCGTGGACGATCTGCTCTGATCCGTGGCGCCGCCGTCCGAGGGTCCCCGCCGACCGGCGCTGCTCGTCGCCGGCACGGCGGCCGCGATCGCGGCCGCGCCGGCGGCCATTCTCGCGGCACTCGCCGCGTTCGACCGGATCCCCCACACGGCCGCGGCGTGGCTCGCGCTCGGCGTCGCGGCCGCGGGGGTGCTGGCCGGGCTGATCTGGTACCGCGACCTGGTGCGGCTCTCGCGCGCGCTCGATCGGGCCGAGGCGGGACGCCCGCCCGACGATCTGCCGCGCCTGCCACCGCTCCGCCGCGTCGCCGAGGCGGCGGACCGGCTGGCGAGCTCGATCCGCGCGCAGGGGCAGGAGGTGGATCGTCTCTCCCGCGCGGCGGTGCGCATCGTCGAAGGGCTGCCCGATCCGCTGATCGTGCTGGATCGCGAGGGTCGGCCGGTGACGCTGAACGCCGCCGCGCGGGAGGCGTTCACGCCGCCCGGAGCCTCCGTGCCGGATCTCGGTGCGCTGCTGCGTCATCCGGCGCTCAGGGCCGCGGTCGATCGCGCCGCCGCCGGCGGGCCCAGCGAGAGCGTGGCGGTGACGCTGCCCGTGCCGGTCGAGCGCGAGCTCGTGGTGCAGGTGATCGGGCTCGATCCGCCGCTGCCCGATGGCGGGCGGATCCTGCTCGTGCTGTCGGATCGCACCCGTGAGCGGCGCATCGAGCAGATGCGCGCCGACTTCATCGCCAACGCCAATCACGAGCTGCGCACGCCGCTCGCGAGCCTGATGGGCTTCATCGAGACGCTGCGCGGCCCGGCCGCGGACGACCCCGAGGCGCAGGCGCGGTTCCTTGGCATCATGGCCGAGCAGGCGCAGCGGATGAGCCGGCTGATCGAGGACATGCTGTCGCTCTCGCGCATCGAGATGAGCGAGCACACGCCGCCGAGGGGAAGCGCGGATCTCGCGGCGCTGGTGCGGCGCACTGCCGAGGCGCTGGAGCCGCGCGTGGCGGCGCGGCGGATGCGCATCGAGCTGGCCGTGGCCGATGGCGTGCGGCCGATCCTGGCCGATCCGGATCAGCTCGCCCAGGTGGTCGCCAACCTGCTCGACAACGCCGTGAAGTACGGCCGCGAGGGTGGGCGGATCGGCGTGCGCCTGGCTTCGACGCCGGCCTCCGGCGCGCGCCCGGCGGGCATCACGCTTGCGGTCAGCGATGACGGGCCGGGCATCCCGCGCCAGCACATCCCGCGCCTGACCGAGCGGTTCTATCGCGTCGATGCCGCGCGCTCGCGCGCGATCGGCGGCACCGGGCTCGGGCTCGCGATCGTCAAGCACATCCTGAACCGGCACCGCGGCAGCCTCGAGATCGCGAGTGAGGAGGGGAAGGGCTCGACCTTCACCGTCTGGCTGCCGGCGACCGAGCCGGAGCGCGGCTGATCAGGGAACGATCGCCTCCTCGGCGCGCCACAGCTTCTCGCCGAGCGCGGCCGCGACGGCGGGGTGCGTGATCCGCCCGCCATGCACGTTCAGCCCCGCCAGCAGATGCCGGTCCTCGGCCATGGCGCGTCGCCAGCCCTTGCCGGCCAGCGCCAGCACGAACGGCAGGGTCGCGTTGTTCAGCGCTGCCGCCGAGGTGCGCGCCACCGCACCAGGCATGTTGGTGACGCAGTAGTGCACGATCCCGTCGACGACGTAGGTCGGCTCGGCGTGTGTGGTGGGGCGCGAGGTCTCGAAGCACCCGCCCTGGTCGATCGCGACATCGACCATCACGCTGCCGGGCTTCATCCTCGCGACCGTCGCGCGGCTGACCAGCTTGGGCGCCGCGGCCCCCGGCACCAGCACCGCGCCGATGACGAGGTCGGTGCGCAGCACCTCGCGCTCGATCGCGTCCATGGTGGCATAGACGGTCGCGACGCTGCCGTTGAACTCCTGATCCAGCGCATCGAGCCGCCGGACGTTCTTGTCCAGCACCGTCACCCGCGCGCGCATGCCGACCGCGATCCGCGCCGCGTTCGAGCCCACCACGCCGCCGCCGATGATGCAGACGCGCCCCGGCCGCACGCCCGGCACGCCGGAGAGCAGGATCCCCGCGCCGCCCGCCTCCTTCTCCAGGCAGCGCGCGCCGACCTGCACCGCCATCCGCCCCGCGACCTCGCTCATCGGCGCGAGCAGCGGCAGGCCGCCGGCGGCGTCCGTCACGGTCTCGTACGCGATCGCGGTGGCTCCCGACGCCATCAGCGCCTTGGCCTGATCCGGGTCCGGCGCGAGATGCAGATAGGTGAACAGCACCTGCTCCGCGCGCAGCATCTCGCACTCGGCCGGCTGCGGCTCCTTCACCTTCACGATCAGCTCGGCCGCGGCGAAGACGGACGCGGCGTCAGGCACGATGGTTGCGCCGACCGCGGCGTAGGAGTCGTCGGTGAAGCCGATGCCCACCCCCGCGCCCGATTGCACCAGCACCGTATGGCCATGATGGACGAGCTCGCGCACGCTCGCCGGCACGAGGCCGACGCGGTACTCGTGGACCTTCACTTCCTTCGGGACGCCGATCTTCACGCCTATCCTCCGTTCGTCAGTTCTGCGCCGGCAGGAAGATGAATATCACGGCGGCGACCAGGCAGACCGAGGCGGCCACATAGTTCCAGGTGAGCTGTTCCTTCAGGAACCAGACCGCGAAGGCGGCGAACACCGTCATGGTGATCACCTCCTGCATCACCTTGAGCTGCTGCGCGGTGTAGGTGCCGAAGCCGATCCGGTTCGCGGGCACCGCGAGGCAGTACTCGAAGAAGGCGATCCCCCAGGACACGACGATCGCGAGCCCGATGCCCCAGTGCGGCTGCTTCAGATGGCCGTACCAGGCGAAGATCATCAGCACGTTCGACAAGAGCAGCAGCACCGGCGGCAGCACCCAGGCGAGCCAGGGCGCGGGCATCGGAATCATTGCGGGTCTCCGTTCTCGCGGGGCGGAAAGCGGCGCAGGAGCGCCAGCATCAGCGCCATGCCGGGCAGGGCGGCGGCGGTGGTGAGCAGGAAGAACGGCGTCCAGCCCATCGCTTCGGCAAGGTAGCCGCTGGTGGCGCCGAGGGTGCGCAGCGGCACGGCGGCGAGGCTGGACAGCAGCGCGTACTGGGTTGCCGTGAAGGCGACGCTCGTCAGCCCAGAGAGATAGGCGACGAAGGCGGCATCCGCGAGCCCGTCGGTGGTGTTCTCCACCCCGACCTGGAGCCAGAGCATCGTCACCGAATGCCCCGCCTCGGAGAGCGCGACATACATCAGGTTCGACAGCATCTGCCCGAGCCCGGTGACCAGCAGCGCCCGGCCGACGCCGATCGCGGCCACCAGCACGCCGCCGAGAGCGACCCCCGCAAGCGTCGCGACCAGCCCGAACACGCCCGAGACCGCGGCGACGTCGAGCCGGGAGAAGCCGAGCGCGCGGTAGAACGGCGCCGTCATGATCCCCGCGAGCGCCTCGCCGAGCTTGTAGAGCGCGACGAAGCCGAGGATCAGCGGCCAGCCCGGTCGCGTCAGCATGTCGCGGAATGGATCGATCACGGCGAGCCTGAGCCGGGCACCCCAGGCGGCCGGCGCCGGCGTGCCGGGGGGGAGCGGTTCGCGCGCGAGGAACAGCGTGGTCGCGAGCCCGACCCCGATCAGCGACGCCAGCAGCAGGAACGCGGCGCGCCAGCCGAGGAATTCCGCCATGGTCAGCGCCCCCGCATTGCCGGCCAGCATCGCGACCCGGTAGCCCCAGACATAGGCCGCAAGCCCGAGCCCCTGCCGGTTCGGGGGCAGCGATTCGATGCGGAACGCATCGATCACGATGTCCTGAGTCGCGGAGAGGAACGCCACCGCGACGGCGACGGTGACGGTCGCCCGCGCGTTCACGGCCGGGTCGGTGAGTCCGAGCCCGGCGATGGCGAGTGCCAGCGCCATCTGAACAGGGGCAAGCCAGCCGCGCCGTCGCCCGAGCGCCGCGAGCGGCGGGCGAGCGTGGTCGAGTATGGGGGCCCAGACGAACTTGAAGGTGTAGGCCAGGCCGATCAGCGCCGTGAGCCCGATCTCGCCCAGCGGCACGCCGCCCTCGCTGAACCACTGGCGCAGCGTGAAGCCGGTCAGCGGGAGCGGCAGCCCGGCCGAGAAGCCGAGCAGGAACAGCACGGCGAGCGTCCGGTCCGGGCGCAACCAGGTCATCATGTCGGTGCGGTGCGAAGGGTCACGCGGCAGGCAGGCGATCGCGGACCGCGGGCATTCGGGCGCGGTCTCCGGATTTGGTCGCACCGATCATCGTTCTGCGACTCGCATGGTCGGAGGGTTATCGGGATACACGGGGATGATACTCTCTCCCCGCCACGTCCACAGCCGGGGGGACTCGATCGTGACATCCAAGGACGACGACGCGTTGGCCGCGCCTGCCTATTGCCACCGTCGCCGCGAGCTGATCGCCGCCGGGGCGAGCGTGCTGACCGCGATGGCGCTCGGGCTGCCGCTGGCGGGCTGCCAACAGAACCCGCAGCTCGGCCGCTCGCAGCTCATCCTGGTCTCCGACGCCGAGCTCGAGCAGATGTCAAACATGGCCGAGCAGGACATCCGCCGCCGCACCGGCGTGCTGCGCGACCCCGCCCGACAGCGGCGACTCGAACAGATGGCCGGCCGGCTCTCCGCGGTCGAGGGCGCGCCGAAGCCGACCCGCGGCTTCCGGCCGGAACTGCTCGCCGACCGCAGCGTCAACGCCTTCGTGCTGCCGAACGGCTACTCCGGCTACCATGACGGGCTCTGGCGCTTCACCAACGGCGATGACGGCGAACTGGCGCTGGTGATGGGCCACGAGATGGGCCACCTCACCGGACGACATGCGCAGGAGCGGGTGAGCCAGCAGCTCGCGCTGTCGATCGGCGCGGCCGTGATCGGCACCGCGGCCGGGGCCGCGGCAGGCCGGCAGTACTCGCCGGCGATCGGCGCCGCCCTGGGGCTCGGGGTGGCGCTCGGCGGCTCGGCGTTCTCGCGCAGCCACGAGTACGAGGCGGACAGGCTGGGCCTGCTCTATGCGGCACGCGCCGGCTACGACCCGAATGCCGGCCAGCGCTTCTGGGACCGGATGGAGGCGCAGCACGGCGGAGGCGGGGCACCGAGCTTCCTCTCGACGCATCCCTCCTATGGCGACCGGCGCCAGCGCCTGGCCGCGCTGGTGCGCGAGGACCCGGCCATCGTCCAGGCGATCCGCGCGCGCCGGACGGGGTAGGGCCGGAAAAGCGCGCGGCGGCCCGGGGGGCCGCCGCATCGTGGGATCACTCGATCGTGCCGGTCAGCGCGGCGTGAGAACCATGATCATCTGCCGGTTCTCCATGCGCGGCATCTGCTCGACCTTGGCGATCTCGTCGAGTTCGCCCTTCACGCGCTCGAGCACCTTCATGCCGAGATCGACATGCGCGAGCTCGCGGCCGCGGAACCGCAGCGTGACCTTCACCTTGTCGCCTTCGCCGATGAAGCTCTTGGCCTGACGCATCTTCACGTCATAGTCGTGGTCGTCGATGTTCGGCCGGATCTTGATCTCCTTGATCTCGACGACCTTCTGCTTCTTCTTGGCTTCGTTCTTCTTCTTCTGCTGCTCGTATTTGTACTTGCCGAAATCAAGGATCTTGCAGACCGGGGGATCGGCGTTGGGGGAGATCTCCACGAGATCCAGCCCCGCCTCCCGGGCGCGCCAGAGCGCCTCGCGGGTCGGCAGGACGCCGATCATCTCCCCGTCGGCGCCGATCAGGCGGACCTGGGGGATGCGGATGTCTTCGTTGACGCGCGGGCCCTCGCGGGTCGGCGGCGCCAGGGTGGTGGGACGCGGTGGGATGGCTCAAGCCTCCTTGCCGTTGTTGAACCGGTAGAGAATGGGGAAATCAGGCCGCGGCTTCAACCGTGGCGGGGCCGCGCAGGTCGGGCGGGGTCGCCTCGGCCGCGAGGGTGGCGACGGCCTGATCCAGCGCCATGATCTGCTGGGCCTCGCCGCCGAGCCGCCGGAGCGCCACCGTGCGCGCCTCCGCCTCCTTGCGCCCGACGACGACGATCACCGGCACGTGCGCGACCGAATGCTCGCGGATCTTGGCCTGGATCTTGGCGTTCGAGAGGTCCGCCTCGACCGCGAGCCCGGCGCGCGCGAGCGCCCCGGCGACCTCGCGCGCGTAGGCGTCGGCGTCCGAGGTGATGGTCGCGACCACGGCCTGCACCGGCGCCAGCCACAGCGGGAAGCGGCCGGCGTACTGCTCGATCAGGATGCCGAGGAAGCGCTCGAAACTGCCGAGGATCGCGCGGTGCAGCATCACCGGGCGTCGGCGCGAGCCGTCCTGCGCCACATAGAGCGCGTCGAGCCGCTCGGGCAGCACGAAATCGACCTGCAGCGTGCCGCACTGCCAGTCGCGCCCGATCGCGTCGCGCAGCACGAACTCGAGCTTCGGGCCGTAGAACGCGCCCTCGCCGGGGTTCAGCGTGTAGGCGACGCCCGCGGTCGCGCAGGCCTCCTTCAGCGCGGCCTCGGCCTGGTCCCACACGGCATCCGTGCCTGCGCGCTTGGCCGGGCGGTCGGAGAACTTCACGCGGAACTCGGCGAAGCCGAAATCGCGATAGATCGAGGAGAGCAGATCGACGAAACGCACGGTCTCGTCGGCGATCTGCGCCTCGGTGCAGAAGATATGCGCGTCATCCTGGGTGAAGGCGCGCACGCGCATGATGCCGTGCAGGGCCCCCGAGGGCTCGTAGCGGTGGCATGAGCCGAACTCGGCCATGCGCAGCGGCAGGTCGCGATAGGAGCGGATCGTGGTGTTGAAGATCTGCACGTGGCAGGGGCAGTTCATCGGCTTGAGCGCGAGCACGCGCGACTTCTCGCCCTCGTCCTCCACGTTCGCGACGAACATGTTCTCGCGGAACTTCTCCCAGTGGCCGGAGGCCTCCCACAGCGCGCGATCGACGAGCTGGGGCGTCTTCACCTCGACATAGCCGGCGGCGTCGAGGCGCCGGCGCATGTAGCTCTCGGCGGTGCGATACAGCCGCCAGCCCTTGGGGTGCCAGAACACCGAGCCGACCGCCTCCTCCTGGAGGTGGAACAGGCCCATCTCCTTGCCGATGCGCCGGTGGTCGCGGCGCTCGGCCTCCTCGAGCTGATGCAGATACGCATCGAGCTCCTTGCGGTCCCGCCAGGCGGTGCCGTAGATGCGCGACAGCATCGCGTTGCGGTGATCGCCGCGCCAATAGGCCCCCGCGACCTTCATCAACCTGAAGGCGTCGCCGACATGCCCGACGGTCGGCATGTGCGGGCCGCGGCAGAGATCGGTCCACTGGCCCTGGCGGTAGAGCGTGATCGTCTCGCCCTGCGGCAGATCCTCGATCAGCTGGACCTTGTACTTCTCACCCTTCGAGCGGAACAGGTCGATCGCCTCGTGGCGGGTGGTGACGATGCGCTCGAAGGCCGCGCCGCGCGCGATGATCTCGCGCATCTTCGCCTCGATCGCGGGGAAGTCCTCCGGGGTGAAGGGCGTGTCGCGCGCGAAGTCGTAGTAGAAGCCGTTCTCGATCGGCGGTCCGATGGTGACCTGGGTGCCGGGGAAGAGCTCCTGCACGGCCTCGGCCAGCACATGCGCGCAATCGTGGCGGATGAGCTCGAGCGCCTCCGGGTCCTTGCGGGTGATCAGGCGCACGCGCGCGTCATGTTCGATCGGGCGGGCGAGATCCCAGAGCGCGCCGTCCACCTCGATCGCGATCGCCGCCTTGGCGAGGCCTGGGCCGATCGCCGCCGCGATCTCCGTGCCCGTGACGGCGGCGTCGAAGCGGCGCACGGATCCGTCGGGCAGGGTGATGGCGGGCATGGCTGTTCCTCGGCCGTTCTCGGGCGAGGGGCGTCTATGCGGGCGGGGCGGCGGGGGCGTCAAGCGCGGCCACCGCCGCGATTACCTGCGCGGGCGGCAGATCGCGCAGGTCGGGCACGCGCAGGATGCGTACCTCGCGCCCGCGCGGGGCGCAGAGCGCGGGGTCGCTGTCGGCGGAGAACAGCACCAGCGACGGTGTGCCGACCGCAGCGATCAGGTGCATGGGCCCGGTGTCGTTGCCGACCGCGAGGACCGCGCGCCGGGCGAGGGCGGCGATGTCCGCGATCGCGGTCTGCCCGATCAGGTCGCGGGCGGCGGGGCACTGCTCGCGGATCGTCGCGGCGAGAGGCGCCTCGGCGGGGGTGCCGAGGACGACGGGCGTCAGTCCGGCGGCGGCGAGGTGCGCGGCGAGCGCGCCGTAGTGCGCGGCGGGCCATCGCTTGGCCGGGCGATGCGGTGCCGCGCCCGGGATCAGCAGCGCGAATCGTGCCGGCAGGTCGAACCGTGCGGCATCGCCCTGAAGCCAGTTCAGGTCGGGCGGGGGGAACGCCGTGATCCCCGCCATGGCGAGTTGCTCGCGCTGGCGGTCCTGGGTGTGCATGGCGTCGCGGCCGGGATTCGCATGCGGGTGCGACGCGCCGCGCGCGATGCCGCTCCATTCCGGCCGGGCGCCGAACAGCCGCATCCAGGCGAGCAGCCGCGAGGAGCGCGCCGAGGTCTGGAGGTCGTAGACACGCCCGTACCCTGCGGCGGCGAGCCTTCGTGCGAGCGCCGCCTGCGCCGGCAGATGCCACCAGGGTGGGCGGTCGTCCGTGAGCACGCGATCGAACCACGGCGCGCCCCGCATCAGAGTGGCGAAAAGCGGGGTGGTCAGCAGGTCGATCCGCGCTGCGGGGTGATGCGCACGGATCGCCGCGAACGGCCCGAAGGCCTGCACCAGATCGCCGAGCGCGCCGTGCTTGATCACCAGGATCGCCGTCATCGCCCGCGCCTCTCCGATGCGCGGACGGCGGCGTCAAGGTCCCGTGGCGCGGGGAGGTTCAGGCCGCCTGCGCGGTGCGGGGAATGTTGCTGTTGGCGGCAGCGCGTTGCGCGATCGCCTCGTTGCGCCGCTGCTTGAAGCGGATGAAGCGGTGCGCGGCCCGCGCGGCGAACTCCGACAGCCGGCCGCGCGGCGGCAGCCCGACAGCCTTGAAGATCATGCCCATGCCGCGGTCGATATGGCGCACTTTGTAGTACGTCATCGCCTTGGCCATGTAGGTGGCGATCGAGGTCTTGCGGTCATACGGGACGCCGTCCGGCATGTTGCCGCAGTGGAATGCGAAGGCGAGCTCGTCGTCCTCGCTCTCGCCGATCCGCCCGGCCGCGATGCGCAGCCGCTCGATCAGCGAGATCTTCTCGCGCGCGAGATAGCGCCGCATGTGGTCGTAGAACAGCTTGAAGTGGCGGTACTCGTCGGCTGCGATCAGCTGGCAGACCTGCTTCAGCACCGGCTCCTCGGTGCCCTCCCCGAGTGCGGTGTAGTAGGACGAGGTGCCGGTCTCGACCATGCAGCGCGCGATCAGTTCGCCGGTGCGGCTGCCGCGCACGGAATGATCCGCTTCCAGCGGGATCTTGTAGCCCTCGCGGAAGCGGGCGAAGGCGGCGCGGTAGTCCCATGAGGGATCCGCCAGCATCGCCCAGCGGCCGAGCGCCTCGCCGTGCTGGACCTCCTCCACCGCCCAGTTCAGCGCGGCCTGGCGGAAGTCGGGGTCGTCGTGGAACACGTTGCAGAGATAGGTGGCGTAGTCGTCGCCGTTGCGCTCCACCATCGCCGCCGCCTTCACCAGCGGCACGATGCCCGGATCGACCTTGGCGGGATCGAACCGGTCCCAGCCGACCTGGTCGATGTGCCAGTGTTTCATGGCGTTGCCGTCCTTCCCGGTTGTCGAACAGCCCTGCCTTCCCGAGGGGGGACTCGGCCTTGCACGAACGCTAGCACAGGAATGGGGATTGCGCGCCAGCGAGGCAAGGGGGCGCGGACAGGACGAAACCGAACCGAATCAGCGTGTTGCAACCCTGTCCGCAGATCATGCGGACGGCAGGCGGCCTCAGCGCCGGGCCGCCTCCTCCATCGCCCTGGCCGCGGCCAGGCGCATGATCGCCCGCTCGATCTCGTCGGCGTCGCGCGTCTCCGCGGCCGCCTGATAGGCGCTCTCCGCCTCGGCGACACGGGTCCGCGCGGTCTCGGCCGAGAGCTCCTCCGCCGGAATCACCTCGTCGGCGAGCACGGTGCAGCGATCGGGCGCGATCTCGACGAAGCCCCGCCCGACATAGAGCTGCTTGGTGACCGCGCCACCCTGATGCACGCGGATCAGCCCGCCACGCAGTGTGGCGATCATCGGCGCGTGGCCGGCCAGCACGCCGATATACCCATCATACGCCGGGATCTCGGCGAGATCGACCGGCTCCGACAGCAGAAGCCGCGTCGGTCCGACGATCTCGAGCGTGGTCTGTTCCGCCATGCTGGCGCGCTCCCGGACCTGGCGCTCAGGCCGCCTCGGCGGCGAGCTTCTCGGCCTTCGCGACCGCTTCCTCGATCGTGCCGACCATGTAGAACGCCGCCTCGGGCAGGTGGTCGTACTCGCCGGCGCAGATCGCCTTGAAGCTGCGGATCGTGTCGGCGAGTTCGACGAAGGCGCCCGGCTGGCCGGTGAACACCTCGGCGACGTGGAAGGGCTGGGAGAGGAAGCGCTGGATCTTGCGCGCGCGCGCCACGATCAGCTTGTCCTCCTCCGAGAGCTCGTCCATGCCGAGAATGGCGATGATGTCCTGCAGCGACTTGTAGGTCTGCAGGATGCGCTGCACCTCGCGCGCGACCGTGTAGTGCTCCTCGCCGACGATGCGCGGATCGATCGCGCGGCTGGTCGAGTCGAGCGGATCGACCGCCGGATAGATGCCGATCTCGGTCAGCGCGCGGCTCAGCACCGTGGTCGCATCGAGGTGGGCGAAGGAGGTCGCGGGCGCCGGGTCGGTCAGGTCGTCGGCCGGCACGTAGATCGCCTGCACCGAGGTGATCGAGCCCTTCTTCGTGGAGGTGATGCGCTCCTGGAGCGCGCCCATGTCGGTCGCGAGCGTCGGCTGGTAGCCCACCGCCGAGGGGATGCGGCCGAGCAGCGCCGACACCTCGGAGCCCGCCTGGGTGAAGCGGAAGATGTTGTCGACGAAGAACAGCACGTCCTGGCCTTCCTCGTCGCGGAAGTACTCGGCGAGCGTCAGCCCGGACAGCCCGACACGCGCGCGCGCGCCCGGCGGCTCGTTCATCTGGCCGTACACCAGGGCGGCCTTGGAACCCGGGCCGTCGGTCTTGATCACGCCGGACTCGATCATCTCGTGGTAGAGGTCGTTGCCCTCGCGCGTGCGCTCGCCCACACCCGCGAACACCGAGTAGCCGCCGTGCTTCTTCGCGACGTTGTTGATCAGTTCCATGATCGTGACGGTCTTGCCGACGCCGGCGCCGCCGAACAGTCCGATCTTGCCGCCCTTGAGGTAGGGGGCGAGCAGGTCGATGACCTTGATTCCCGTGACCAGGATCTGCGCCTCGGTGGACTGGTCGACGAACTGCGGCGCGTCGCGGTGGATCGGGAAGTGCTTCGCGGTCTCCACCGGGCCGCGCTCGTCGATCGGCTCGCCAACCACGTTGAGGATGCGCCCGAGCGTCTCGGGGCCGACCGGCACGCTGATGGGCCCGCCGGTGTCGGTGACCTCGGCGCCCCGGACCAGACCGTCGGTCGAGTCCATCGCGATCGCGCGCACCGTGCTCTCGCCCAGATGCTGCGCGCATTCCAGCACCAGCCGCCGGCCGTTCACCTCGGTGTGCAGGGCGTTGAGGATGTTCGGCAGCTCGCCCGGGAACTGCACGTCCACGACCGCGCCCAGAACCTGCGTGATCCTGCCGACGTTGTTCGATGCCATCGTCCGTACTCCCTGGCCCCCGGGGGCCATCCTCTAACCCGTTGTCCTCGCCGTCCGAGCCTCGCGCGCGGTCAGATCGCTTCCGCGCCCGAGATGATCTCGATCAGCTCCTTGGTGATGTTCGCCTGGCGCTGGCGGTTGTAGTTCAGCGTCAGCCTGGCGATCATGTCGCCCGCATTGCGGGTGGCATTGTCCATCGCGGTCATGCGAGCGCCCTGCTCGCCGGCCGCGCTCTCGAGCAGCGCCCGGTAGATCTGGATCGCGAGGTTGCGCGGCAGCAGCTCGGCGAGAATCTCCTCCTCGCCCGGCTCGTACTCGTAGGCGGCGCGCGGCCCGCCCGCGGTCTCGGTGGGCGCGCCCTCGATGCTCGCCGGGATCAGCCGCTGCTCGGACGGCACCTGGGTGATGACGTTCTTGAAGCGGTTGTAGATCAGCGTGCAGACGTCGAACTGCTGGCCCTCCAGCATCTCCGTCACCTGGTTGGCGATCTCCACCGCGTCCTCGAAGCCGATCTGCTTCCTGCCCACGAAGTCGATGCTGCCGACGATGTTCTTGCGGTACTCGCGGCGCAGGAAATCGCGCCCCTTGCGGCCGACGGTCAGGATCTTCACCGTCTTGCCCTGCTCGATCAGCGCGCGCGTCCGGTTGCGCGCGAAGCGCGAGACGGCGGTGTTGAAGCCGCCGCAGAGTCCGCGATCGGCCGACACCACGACCAGGAGATGGACGTCCTCCTTGCCGGTGCCGACCAGCATGGGCGGCGCGATCGGGCTGCCCGCGACCGAGGCGGCGAGCGCGCCCAGCATCCGCTCCATGCGCTCCGCATAGGGGCGGGCCTGCTCGGCCTGGCTCTGCGCGCGCTTCAGCTTCGACGCGGCGACCATCTTCATCGCCTGCGTGATCTTGCGCGTCGACTTGACGCTGTTGATCCGCGTGCGGAGCGCCTTGAGGCTCGGCATCGTCTATCCCCGGACCGCGTGCCTCAGGCGAAGGTCTTGGCGAAGGCGTCGAGGAAGGCGACGAGCTTGTCCTCGGTCGGCTTCTTGATCTCCTTGTCGGTGCGGATCGCCTCCAGGATCGCCGGCTCCTTGGCGCGCAGCTCGGACAGCATCAGCCGCTCGAACCGGCCCACATCCTCGACCCTGATCGGATCGAGATAGCCGCGCGTGCCGGCGAAGATCGCCACCACCTGCTCCTCCACCGGCACCGGCTGGAACTGCGGCTGCTTGAGCAGCTCCGTCAGCCGTGCGCCGCGCGCGAGCAGGCGCTGTGTCGCCGCGTCGAGGTCGGAGGCGAACTGCGCGAAGGCGGCCATCTCGCGATACTGCGCGAGTTCGAGCTTGATGCGCCCCGCGACCTGCTTCATCGCCTTGATCTGCGCGGCCGACCCGACGCGGCTCACCGAGATGCCCACGTTCACCGCCGGGCGGATGCCCTTATAGAACAGGTCGGTCTCCAGGAAGATCTGCCCGTCCGTGATCGAGATCACGTTGGTCGGGATATAGGCCGAGACGTCGCCCGCCTGGGTCTCGATCACCGGCAGGGCGGTGAGCGAGCCCGAGCCGTTGTCCTTGTTCAGCTTCGCCGCCCGCTCCAGCAGGCGCGAATGCAGGTAGAACACGTCGCCCGGGTAGGCCTCGCGGCCGGGCGGGCGGCGCAGCAGCAGCGACATCTGGCGATACGCGACGGCCTGCTTGGAGAGGTCGTCGTAGAAGATCACCGCGTGCATGCCGTTGTCGCGGAAGTACTCGCCCATCGCGCAGCCCGAGTAGGGCGCGAGATACTGCAGCGGCGCGGGCTCGGAGGCGGTGGAGGCGACCACGATGGAGTACTCCATCGCGCCGTACTCCTCGAGCGTCTTGACGAGCTGCGCCACCGTCGAGCGCTTCTGCCCGACCGCGACGTAGATGCAGTAGAGCTTCTGGCTCTCGTCACCCGAGGCGTTGATCGCGCGCTGGTTCAGGATGGTGTCGATGATCACCGCCGTCTTGCCGGTCTGGCGGTCGCCGATGATCAGCTCGCGCTGGCCGCGGCCGATCGGGATCAGCGCATCGATCGCCTTGATGCCGGTCTGCATCGGCTCATGCACCGAGCGGCGCGGGATGATGCCGGGCGCCTTGACGTCCACGCGCCGGCGTTCGGTGGCCTCGATCGGGCCCTTGCCGTCGATCGGGTTGCCGAGCGGATCGACCACGCGGCCCAGCAGGCCCTTGCCGACCGGCACCTCGACGATCGCGCCCGTGCGCTTGACCGTGTCGCCCTCGCGGATCGCCCGGTCGTCGCCGAAGATCACCACGCCGACATTGTCGGTCTCCAGGTTGAGCGCCATGCCGCGCACGCCGGCGCCGGGGAACTCGACCATCTCGCCGGCCATCACCGACGACAGCCCGAACACGCGGGCGATGCCGTCGCCGACGCTCAGCACCTGGCCGACCTCGGCGACGTCGGCCTCGTCCTCGAAGCTGGCGATCTGCTGCTTCAGGATCTGCGAGATCTCGGCGGGACGGATCTCCATGTCAGGCAGCCCCCTTCATGGCATGGGCGAGCCGCTGGAGGCGGCTCCTGATTGAGGAATCATAGAGGCGCGAGCCGAGCTTCAGCACGAGCCCCCCGAGGATGGCGGGATCGACCCGCTCGGTCAGGCGCACGCGGGCGTGGCCCGCGCGGTTGAGCGAGGCAAGGAGCTGCGCCCGCTGGGTGTCGTCGAGCGGCACGGCCGAGACGACCTCGGCCTGCTCCTCGCCGCGGCGCTCGGCATCGAGGGCGCGGAACGCGGCGATGATGCGCGCGAGCATGGCGGCGCGCCGGTTGCGGATCACCACGCCGACGAAGTTGCGCACCTCGCGCGGGACGCTGACGCCGGTCGCCGGGTTGTCGAGCACCGCGAGCACGGCCTTGAGCTGCGCATCGGCAGGGATGAGCGGGCTTTCGAGCGTATGGCGGAAGCCGCGGTTCTGCTCGATCGCCGCGGCGACAGCATCGAGCCCGGCGGCGATCCGGTCATAGACGCCGGTATCGCCCTTCTCGAAGGTCTCGCGCGCCAGTGCCATCAGCCCGCCGGCGTAGCGCGCGGGAATGGCATCGACGGCAGCGCGGGCTTCCCGCGCCATCCTCAGCGCAGCGGCGATCTCGGCGACTTGCGGATTGGTCTCCGGCACGCGGACCCGGTCCCCGTTCTGATGCGGCGCGCGATCGGCGCCGGCACGAAAAACACGTCCCGCGGGGCGAACCCCCGCAGGCGCGGCGGGGGTTACCATAGGGTCTTTGGCGGTGCAACAGGGCGCGGCCGCAGCCGATCGAAGGGCCGCCGCGGCGCCGTCACGGCAGCGCGGCGATGCGCGCGGCGAGCCGGAGCAGCACCGGTGGCGCGGCGGCGAGATCGGCCACCGCGACACGCTCGTTCGGCGTGTGCGCCGTGTCCACCCCGCCCGGGCCCAGCACGATGCAGGGCGCGATCGCCTGCAACTCCGAGGCGTCCGTGCCGTAGGGCGCGGTCTTGGCCGGCTTGCCGGTCTCGGCCACGGCGGCGGCGACCAGCGGGTGATCCTCCGGCAGTTGGGGCGGCGCGCCCTCGTGCCGCTCCTCGAGCGCGATCCCGTTGCGCTCCGCCGCCTCGCGGACCGCGGCGATCACCGGTGCCGGATCGACGTTGCGGCTGTAGCGGAACTTGATATGCGCGGTCGCGCGCGCGACCGTCACGTTCGCCGCCGTGCCGTGGTTGTCGATGACGATGTTGAAATCGCTGAAGGGCGGGTCGTAGGCCGGGTCCTGCCAGGCCGGGTCCTCGCGCAGCCGCTTGTGGATCGGCAGCAAGGCGTTGAGGAACGGGATCAGGTCGAGATTGGCGTTCCTGCCCTGGCCGGTCGAGGAATGCGCCTGCACCCCCGTCGCGGTCGCGGTGAACTGCACGTGCACGCGGTGGCCGCGCACGCACTGCATGGCGGAGGGTTCGACCACCACGATGCCCTTGGGCGTGAACCGCCGCATCAGCGCGCTCTTCTCGGCGATCAGGCGCGCGCCTGCCTTCGTGGTCTCCTCGTCGAAGGTGTAGAGCAGGCTGAGCGGCAGGTCGGCGGGCGCGGCCTGGGCGGCGACCAGGCTGGCCGCGAGCGGCCCCTTCATGTCGCAGGCGCCGAGCCCGTGCAGCATTCCGTCGGCGACCAGCGGGGTCCAGGGATCGCTGGTCCAGCCGGTGTCGGGAACCGTGTCCATGTGCGCGCTGAAGGCGGCACCCCCGCGCGCCGGGCCGCGATGCGCGACCAGCGCGCGTTTGGGCACGCCGTTCGGGTCGGTCCAGTCCAGCCGCTCGACCTCGAATCCCGCGAGCTCGGCCTCGATCCGTTCGGCGATCGCGATGTTGCTCAGCGAGCTCTGGCTGTCGATCGCGACCAGGTCGCGGGCAAGGCGGAGCGTGCGCTCGCCGAGATCGTTGGTCATTGGGGCCGTTGTCCCTTCCGTCGCAGCATCATGCCGCGCGTTCATAAACGAGGTGCAGAGCGCTGCGCGGCTTGGCCTCGCACCGGACCAGTCGGAGAGTGGTCTCCGGCGTGCCCGCTGGGAAGAGGCGAATCCCGTCGCCGAGTACGATCGGGATCACGGCCATCTCCAACACGTCGAGCCGGCCAAGGGCGAGCATGCCTCGCACGATCTGCCCACCGCCCTCGATCCAGACCCGCTCCAGCCCGCGCTGCTCCAGCTCGGCAACAATCGCCCCGAGCTCGCCACCGCGTGCTTCCACCCCCTCCGGCGGGTCGGGCAATGTGCGCGAGGTGACGACCACGGTCGGCTTGCCCGGATAGGGCCAATCGCCAAGCCGACGAACCGCCTCGTAGGTGACACGCCCCATGAGGATCGTGTCCACGCTCGCAAGAAAGGCGTCGATACCGAAATCCTCAGCCGGATAGGCAGCGAGCCAGTCCACCGAACCGTCGGGCTTGGCGATGAGGCCGTCCAGCGAAACGGCGATGTGACAATGCCAGATCGTCCTCACGATGCGGTCCTGTTCGCGTGCGGAAGCGCGGCAGCCTTGCAGCCGGCCCGCGCTTCGGCAACCCTCCGCGCGCATGACCCCCGCCTATCTCGACCCCCGCACCGGGCGGACCTTTCCGCTCGCCACGCCGCGCTGGCGCTCCGATGACGGCAACCCGTTGCTGCTCACGCCACTGCCCGGCATCACGCGCGACGCGATCGACCGCGAGACGCGCAGCCTCTGGCGATACCGCCGGGCCTTTCCCTTCGGATCCGAGGTCGCGCCGATCACCATGGGCGAGGGCTGCACGCCGCTTATCGAGCGTCGGCTCGACGGGACGCGCGCGCTGCTGAAACTCGAATGGTTCGCGCCGACCGGCAGCTTCAAGGATCGTGGCGCGTCGGTGATGCTGTCGGGGCTGCGCGCGCAGGGCGTGACCGCGGTGCTGGAGGACAGCAGCGGCAATGGCGGCGCGGCGATCGCCGCCTACGCCGCCGCGGGCGGGATGCGCGCGAAGATTCTCGTCCCGGCCGCAACCTCGCCGGCCAAGACCGTGCAGATGAAGGCGCATGGCGCGGAGATCGAGCTCGTGCCCGGCAGCCGGCAGGACTGCGCCGATGCGGCGCTGCGCCAGGCCGAGCGCATCTTCTACGCCTCGCACAACTGGCACCCGTTCTTCCTCCACGGCACCAAGACGCTGGCCTACGAGCTGTGGGAGGACCTAGGCTTCCGCGCCCCCGACAACATCATCATCCCGTGCGGCGCGGGTTCGAACGTGCTCGGCTGCGAGATCGGCTTTGGCGAACTGCTGCGCGCGGGCGCGATCGACCGGATGCCGCGGCTGTTCGCGGTGCAGCCCGCCAATGTCGCGCCGATCGCGGCGGCGTTCCTCGCGGGCAGCGACGAGCCGGTCGCGTGCGAGATCGGGCCTACGATCGCCGAGGGCACCGCGATCGCCAAGCCGATCCGCCTGCGCGAGGTGCTCGGTGCGTTGCGCGAGTCCGAAGGTGGCGCGGTGACGGTCACCGAGGCCGAGATCGAGGCCGCGCTGTTCGCGCTCGCCCGGATCGGCATCTATGTCGAGCCGACCTGCGCCTCGGCCGCGGCGGCCCTGGCCAAGCTCAGCGAGTCCGGCACGATCGGCGCCGAGCAGACGACCGTGCTGGTGCTGACCGGAACGGGGCTCAAGGCCACGCCGCGCATCGCCGAACTGATGGGAATGACGCTCTGATGGCCCAGAAGCCGCCGCCACGCATCGCGATCCTCGGCTTCTCGATCGAGTGCAACGCCTTCGCCCCGCCGGCGACACGCGCGGATTTCGAGTCCTGCGTCTGGCTCGAACGCGACGCGATCATCGCCGATGCGCGCTGCGCGACGCCGATCGCGCTCGGCGAGGTGCCCGGCTTCGTCGCCGCGATGGACGCGACGGGGCCGTGGCAGCCGGTGCCGATCCTGCTGGCGATGGCCGAACCCAACGGGCCGGTGGAGGAGGAGACCTTCGCCGAGATGATGCGCATCTGGCGCAAGGGCCTTGAGCGCGCCGCCCCGCTCGATGCCGTGTATGCGTGCATGCATGGTGCCGGGCTATCGACCGAACGCACCGATCCCGACGGCGACATGCTGGCGATGGTGCGCGAGGTCGTCGGCCCCCACGTGCCGTTGGTCGCGACCTTCGATCTGCACGCCAACATCTCCGAGGCGATGGTGCAGAGCGTGGATGTGTTCGTCGGCTACCGCACCAACCCGCATCTCGACATGTGGCAGCGCGGCGAGGAGGCGGCCGGGCATGTGCGCGCCCTGCTGAGGGGTGCGAAGACCACGCGCACCTTCATCCGTCTGCCGATCATTCCCCCCACCGTGACCATGCTGACCGGCAAGGATGCGACGGATCGCCCGTACGGGGAAATGATCGATCTCGGCCAGCGGCGCATCGCCGACCCGGACTGCGTCGGGCGCATCCTGAACGTCTCGGTGATGGGCGGATTCGCCTACAGCGACACGCCGAAGAACGGCCTCGCCGTGGTGGTGACCGCGCGCAAGGGTGACGAGGCGACGGGCGAGGCGCTTGCCGAGGAGATCGCGACGCTCGGCTGGTCGAACCGCAAGCGGTTCCGCGCGAAGCTCACCGCGCTGGACGAGGCCACCGCGATGGCCACGGCGGTCGGCGATGACCCGTCGAAGCCCGCGCTCTGCTTCCCCGATGTCGCCGACAATCCCGGCGGGGGCGGGCGCGGCAACACGATGTGGATCCTGGAGGCGTTCCACCAGGCCGGCGTGCAGGGTTGCCTCGTCGGCATCATCTATGACCCGCCGCTCGCGGCGGCCGCTCATGCCGCGGGCGTGGGTGCGCGCATCGAGGCCCGGTTCAACACCGCCGAGACGAATGCGTTCTCCAAGCCCTTCGCGGCGCCGGCGACGGTGCGTGCGCTGTCCGACGGTCGCGTGACGGGGCGGCGCGGCATCTTCGCCGGCCGCGACATGCGGCTCGGGCCCTCCGCCGCGCTCGATCTCGGCGGCATCACCGTGGTCGTGGTGTCGTACCGCACGCAATGCGCCGACCCCGCGTTCTTCGAGATGTTCGGGCTCGACATCGGTGCGGCGCGCTCGGTGGTCGTGAAGTCGCGCGGGCATTTCCGCGGCGGATTCGACGAGTTCTTCTCGAATGACCGCATCATCGAGGTCGATGCGCCCGGGCTGACCAGCCCGATCCTCAGCCGGTTCGAGTGGAAGCGCCTGCCACGGCCGGTGATCCCGCTGGACGAGGGGGTCAAATGGTCGCCGAAGCAGTTGCGGCGCTGAGCACTTCGTCGGACACTCCGGCACGACGAGGGAGGACGACAATGAGAACAACGCTGCTGGCCGCCGTTGCCGCCGCCACGATCGCTTGCGGCGCGACGGCCGAGACGCTGACCATGGGGATCAAGCTCGGCCCCTCCTCGCTCGATCCGCATTTTCGCTTCGCCGGCGAGACCGACAACACGCTCGAACACCTCTACTGGCGGCTCATCCGCGAGGGGCCGAACAAGGAGATGACGCCGGGGCTCGCGCAGTCGTGGCGCGCGGTGGATGACCGCACCTGGGAGTTCACGCTGCGCCCCGAGGCGAGGTTCTCCGACGGTTCGCCCGTGACCGCCGAGGATGTCGCCTTCAGCCTCTGGCGCGTGCCACGGATCGAAGGCAGCCCGGGCAGCTACGTGATCTTCACCCGCGCGATCGAGGCTGTGGAGGTGGTCGATCCGCGCACCCTGCGCATCCGTACGCGCACGCCCTATCCGTTCATCCCGGTGGACCTGGCGCGCATCTTCATCGCGGCCAAATCGCTCGGCGAGGGCGTGCGCACCGACGATTTCAATGCTGGCCGCGCCGCCGTGTTCTCGGGTCCCTGGGTGCTCGACACCTGGCGTCCGGGCGAGGTGCTGGAGCTGCGCGCCAACCCGCATTGGTGGGGCGAGAGGAGCCCGTGGACCCGCGTGATCATCCGCACGGTGTCCAACGACGCCGCGCGCACGGCGGCCCTGCTCTCCGGCGCCGTGCAGGCGATCGACGAGGTCTCGCTCGCCGACCTGCCGCGGATGCGCACCGACAGCCGTGTCGCGGTGACGCAGATCCCCGGCAGCCGCGTGATGTATGTCGCCATGGACATGGACCGCGACGCATCGCCGTTCGTGCGCGATCGCGCGGGCAACCCGCTCACGCCCAACCCCTTGAAGGACGTGCGCGTGCGCCAGGCGCTGAGCCACGCGATCGACCGCAGGGCGATCGTGGAGCGCGTGTTGGAGGGCGCGGCCACGCCGGCCGCGAACCTGCTGCCCGACGGTACGCCCGGCACCAACCCGAACCTCAAGCCCACGCCCTACGATCCGAACCGGGCGCGCGCGCTGCTCGCCGAGGCCGGGCTCGCGGACGGGTTCCGCGTCACGCTGCACGCGACCAACGACCGCTACCCGAACGACGACAAGGTCGCGCAGGCGATCGCGCAGTTCTGGACCCGGATCGGCGTGCAGACCGAGGTCGCGCTCCAGCCCAACGCCACCTTCTTCGCCCAGGCCAGCCGCCAGACCTTCAGCATCATGGCGGCGCAGTACGGCGCGGCGGATGTCTCGACCATGTACCGCGCACTCGTGCACTCCTTCGATCGTGCGGGAGGCCTCGGCAGCGCCAATCGCACCCGGCATGCCTCGCCGCGCGCGGACGCCCTCGTGCGCGAGGCGCTCGCCACGATGGATGACGAGAAGCGCAATGCCCTGTTCGCCGAAGCCGCCCGCATCGCGCTCGAGGAGGAGACGATCATCATCTTCGTGTACTACCCGTCCTACGTGTATGCGGCCCGGCAGGGCATGATGGTGGCGCCGTTCAACGATGGCCGGTTCCTCGCCCACGAGATCAGGAAGCAGTGATGCGCCTCGCCGATCTTCCCACGCCCGCCCTGGTGCTCGACCGTGCCGCGCTGCTGCGCAACCTGCGCATGATGGCCGGGTCCGTGTCACGCCATGGCGTGACGCTGCGCCCGCATCTGAAGACCGCGAAGAGCATTGACGTCGCGATGCTGGCGGCGCCCGGTTTCGGACCGATCACCGTCAGCACCTTGGCCGAGGCGCGGTACCTCGCCGAGGCCGGGTTTCGCGATCAGATCTACGCGGTCGGCATCGTGCCGGCGAAGCTGGACGCGGTGGCGGCGCTGAACGCCAAGGGCGCGGACGTGAAGGTCATCACCGACGACCTGGAGGCCGCGCGCGCGGTGGCGGCCCATCCGGGCCGCATCCGCGCGCTGATCGAGATCGATACCGGTGCGGGCCGCGGTGGTCTCACGCCCGATGACGAGACGGTGCCGGCCATCGCCTCCGCCCTGGGCAGCAGATTTGCCGGCGTGCTCACGCATGGCGGCCACTCCTACGCCGGGCGCAGCGTCGAGGAGATCCGGCAGGTGGCCGAGAACGAACGCGCGGGCATCGTGCGCGCGGCCGAGCGGCTGCGGGCGGCCGGCAACGAGGTCGCCATCGTCTCGATGGGCTCCTCGCCGAGCGTGCTGAACGCGGCTTCGCTCGCCGGTGTCACCGAGGTGCGGGCGGGCGTCTACATGTTCGGCGACCTGATGCAGGTCCAGCTGCACACCCAGCCACTGGAGGACGTCGCGGTCTCCGTGCTGGCGAGCGTGATCGGCCGCAGGCCGGCGCAGAACCGCCTTCTCATCGACGCGGGCGCGCTCGCGCTGTCGAAGGACCGCGGCACGCAGACCATGGCGAAGGATTACGGCTTCGGCCTGGTCGTCGATCTGGCGGGGCGCCCCGTGTTCGGCGACGCGATCGTGACACGCACCTATCAGGAGCACGGCGTCGTGGAGAGCGACCGTCCGCTGCCCTTCGATGCACTGCCGGTCGGGGCGCGGGTGCGCGTCTTGCCGAACCATTCCTGCCATACCGCTGCGGCACACCCCCATTATCACGTCGTGGACGGCGCCTCCGACGAGGTGGTCGCGGTCTGGCCGCGGGTGAACTACTGGTAGCCAGAGCGTCCGTTCCAGCGGCGAGCGTGGCTTCGGGCGTCTGGCGCGGATCACGCATTCCAGCGCGCGAGGCGTCGGAGCAGCGCCGCGGATCGGGCGGCGAACCCGCCTCGCCACAGGAAGACGAAGTGGTCGGCCACGTGGAGCAGGTAGAGGGGCAGGTAGAGCAGCAGGAACAGCGTCTTCAGGTCCAGTGGTGTCTCCGCGATCCGCCATGGCCCGATCATGAGATCGAGGATCGCGAGCACGGCGAAGCACAGCATCGCGAGGTGGAAGTTGGCCAGCGCAGCGCGGACGACGCCAACCGGTCCGCCGTAGCGCGCGATCACCTGGCGGCGGCTGGTCAGGATCGCGGGCTCGGCGGGGGGAACGGGCGCGTCGGCGGGATCGACGCCGAGTTGCGCCGCGTAGCGCGCGCGCTTCGTGGCGTCGGCGGTGACGATCTGCTCCACCGTGAGGAACACGTGGCAGACATCGATGAATTTCTTGGTCAGCAGCGCGAGCGCGAGCGCCGTTCCCGCAAGCAGCATCCAGGGACTTTCCGTGAACCGGAATGCGTAGATGCCGAGCGAGACATGGAACAGCGCCATCACCCAGGCGCCGAAGAAGAAGTCCGGGAACGACCAGAAATACCGATCGATGCCGCGCAGCCTCGCCACCTCGCCATCGACGCAATCGAGCACGTAGAACAGCACGAAGCAGAGCGCGGCGGCGACCGACCAGCCGCCGCCGAAGGGCAGCAGCAGCGCACCGGCCAGGCCGGCGATCAGCATTCCGAACGTGCCGACCGTCGGACTGACGTCGTGGCGCAGGAACGCGCGGGTGAGAAAGGGCGATACCCAGTCGCCGAACAGGGCGCCACCCAGGTCGTTGCGACTGCGCTCCGGCTGCTGTGCGCGCTCGCGCAGCTCCCTGATCGGCAGTCGCGCCAGATCGCGCGGATCCTCCCCGGGCGTCACGGGGTGGGGCTCCGTCGCTTCAGCCCGTCCTGCGCAGTCGCGGCCATCGCCAGGCCCGGCGGCGCAGATCGATCGCCTCGATGCCACCCGCGCGGGACAGCGTGTGGCAGCCGATGGAGCCCCCGACCGAGGCGGGTTCGATCCGGCCGACCACGCGCTGGACGAAATCCTCGGGCGTGAGGCGGTCGATCGCGCAGAGATTGAGCGCCCGCCCGTAGCTGCCGCTGCAATCCTGGGCGGGTCTGATCAGTGTGCCGTTCTCGACGAAGAGGGCGCCGGCGGGCCGGGCGCTGCGGCAATCGGACACGACCGGATTGAGGGCGTGCGGCTGCCACGGTCCGAGCGGCGTCTCGGCCACGAAGACGAACAGCTCGTCGTTCGGGCCGCCGCCCGCCTCGTCGATCGCGACGAACAGGTACCAGAGCCCCTCCCAGTGCAGCAGCGTCGGGTCATAGGCGCGCTGACCGTCGAGCAGGGTCGCGCGTCGGCGCCACAGCAGCGGGAAGGCGTCGGCCTCGAACAGGCCGAGCGCGCCGGAGTCGGCGCTCTCGACCAGCATCATCGGCCGTCCGTTCCAGACGAACAGGAAGGGGTAGGAGAGGTGGTGCGCCGCCGTCAGGACCGATTGCGGCTCCGTCAGCCGGCCGTCTTCCAGCACGCGGACCACCGCGATCTCGCCACGATGCCGCCCGATCGGCACACGCTCGAAGAAGCAGTAGAGCCGCTCCTCCCACGTGAACAGGCACGGATCGGCGGTCTGCCAGCCCTTGCCGGCGATCCGTGCCAGCACCGGTGGCGGCCCGGCAGAGGGCGCGAGCAGCGGCCTCGCCTGCCGCAACACGATGGACCAGATGTCGTGGCGACAGAGATGGCGCGTATTGGCGAGCGCGGTGCGGACCGCCATCTGTCCGAGCACCGCGGCGGCGTGCAGGTTGCCCGGCTTGCGCGTGATCGGGCCGGGCGGCAGAGGCTGCGCGTCAGCGTCCTGAGCGCGGATGGGCGAGCCGGTTCGGTACAGCCGCTCCAGGCTGCGTCGCACGAACCGGGCGGACTTCAGGTAGTGCGGGCCTCGCACACGGTCCACCCACAGTGTCGGCGCGCAGCTCGAGGTCGACCGGTAGAGGATCTCGCCGGCATCGAGCGTTTCGGTGAGCCGCTGCAGCACCACACCGACCGACCGCTCTCCGCGGACGATCTCCCAGAAGCAGGAGGGGCCGCCACGGAAGCGCGCCGGATCGCCGTGGTGATAGGACCAGACGCCGTGCCGGGGCACGCCCAGGATGGCACCTTTGAGGATGCGGAAGCCGAAGCGGAGAAGAACATCGAGATCGTAGCCGCGCAGGGCGGCGATGTCCGGCTCCGGCAGCCGGTCGAAGACCCCCCGGTTCCGCTCCGGCACCACGTGCAGGATGTCGATGCCATGCAGGATGTCGCCGAGAGGGGCGGTTTCGGCATAACTGCCGGCCCCGTTGGCCAGCCGGCGGCTTACCGATTCGTAGAGATCGTAGATCTCGGTGGTACGGTGCAGGCGGCCGGCGCAGAGGTTCTCGAACCAGGAGGCCTTGCGTTCGGCCGGTGACCAGCAGACGACGGCAACCACGACGTCGATCCAATCGGTGCGCGCGAGGTCCTCGACGACCTTGCGTTCCCAGGCCCGCACGCTCAGCCCGTCGAGCATGATGCCGACCCGCAGGCGGCGCCTGATGCTGTCGCCGTCGGGCGGTACCGGAGCCAAGTCCGGCGTGGTGCCGGCCGCTGCCGCACCACCGCCGGTCCCATCGGCCGCCGGTCCCACGCGCGTGCGCGCCGGCGTGCCGATCTGTTCGTCGCCATTCTGCCTGCGGCCGACGGTCGGCCGATACGGTCCGGACGCGGATGTCACCCCTGAGCAAGCTCTCCTGCTGCGCGATACTTCTTTGTCATGGTTGCATGAAACGAAGCCACGAAACAGGGGCGGCCCATGCGCGCACACCATCACGAAGCCGCAGGCTGGCGGATCGCCTCGTGCGGGGAGGTCGCCCAGCCCGTGCTGATCGGGCCGGGACGGACGCGAGAGCCCGGGCAGCTCCCGCGACAGGTCGGCGACGGTCTAGCAGGCTGCGGAAATTCGCCGCTATGGGTTTGGTTTTTCTGGGCTGTGCGGCGGTTGGGTAGGGTTTGGCGAGCGGATGCGCTGGGTTTCCGGCGGCGATCTGCCGGAAAGATGGCGCGCCTGGGTGGATTTTGGCAGCGATTAGGGGGGCGTCGCCAGCAGCTTCGGTAGCCGGATCAAGTTGTAGGCCGCGACCCGCAGCGTGAAGCTCCATTGGACGCGCTCCAGCCCGCGCAGCAGGGTGCGGCGCATGCCGCCGATCTCCTT
>NZ_KB899924.1 GCF_000378465.1 Elioraea tepidiphila DSM 17972 | reverse complement strand
CACCAGCAGCTGAAGGAGGAACTCGGCCTCGATCACTTCGAGGGGCGATCATGGGCCGGGCGGCACCGCCACGCGCTGATGACGATGATCGCCTACGCCTTCCTGCAAGCCCAGCGGCTCGCTGCGGCGAAAGGGGGGAAAAAACCAGCCGCCGGGACCGCCGCCTGAGCCGAGCCTTCCCGCCGTCAGACGCGCCTTGCAGCAGCATCTCTTCGGCCCCCACAGCCGCCGATGTCCGCACTGCAGCCAAAGCCTCGCCGTCAAATTCATGGCCACTTTGCCAAAGTCGTGCTAGGCGTTGACGACCGCCTCGGTCTGGTCCGTTGCCGAGGCGTGGCAGGAACGAGCCCCCCCTCAGCAGGCACCACAGACCGGGGGCCAAGGGCCATCGGCCTTTGCCCCCGGCCCCCATCCCGCCGAAGGCGGCGCGCCTCGCTGGGCGCGCCGCTAGCGCCCCGCCAGCCGCGCGGCCCGCGCCCGCACCGCCGGCACCGACAGCAGCAGCGACCCCAACGTGACCGCGCTCAGCACCGCGCTCACCGGCCGGGTGAAGAACGGGCTCACGTCCCCCGCCGTCAGCGTCAGGCCACGCAGCAGGTTCTTGTCCAGCAGGTCCCCCAGCACCAGGCCGAGGATCAGCGGCGCCACAGGGAACTTCAGGTCGCGCAGCACGAACCCGATCAGCCCGAACACCAGCATCACGCCCATGTCGAACTGGCGCGATGCGATCGCGTAGGCGCCCACGCAACACAGCACGAACACCACCGGCATCAGCCGCTCGCGCGGCACCAGCAGGATCCACAACAAGGGCCGCACCAGCAGCAGCCCGAACACTAGCTTCGCCATGTCGGCCAGCACCAGCATCGCCACCACGCGATAGATGAAATGCGGCGCCGTCACGATCAGCATCGGCCCCGGGTTCAGCCCATGGATCATCATCGCGGCCAGCAGCACCGCCGCCGGCGCCGAACCCGGTACGGCGAGCGTCAGGACGGGAATGATCGCCCCGGGCACGCAGGCACTCTCGCCCGTCTCGGCACTCATCAGCCCCTCGATCGAGCCCTTGCCGTAGAGCTCCCGCTCCTTGGACCCGCGCCGCGCCGCGGCATAGCTCGTCCACGCCGCGATATCCTCGCCCAGCCCCGGCAGCGCACCGATGAAGGTGCCGATGAGCCCGGAGCGCAGGATCGTACGCCAGTACCGCGTGATGTCCTCGAGACGCGGGATCACGCTGTCCACCTCGGCCGCCACCGGCTGCATCCGCGGCCCGCGCATCACCTGCAACACCTCGGCGACGCCGAACGCCCCCACCAGCGCCGGCAGCAGGCTGATCCCGCCCGCCAGGTTCGGGTCGCCGAACGCGAAGCGCGCATAGGCGTGGTTCGTCTCCTGCCCGATCGTCGAGACGAACAGCCCGAGGAACCCGGCGATGTAGCCCTTCAGCGCATCGCCGCCCGAGAGCGTCCCCGCGATCACGATGCCGAACATCGCGATCCAGAAGAACTCGTAGCTGCCGAAACTCAGCGCCATCTCGCCCAGCGTCGGCGTCAACAGCGCCACCATCGACGTCCCGACCAGCGTGCCGAGCCACGAGCCCGAGGTGGAGATCCCCATCGCCCGGCCCGCCTCCCCCCGCCGCGCGAGCGGATAGCCATCGAGCGTCGAACAGGCGGACGCAGGCGTGCCCGGAATGTTCAGCAGAATCGCCGAGCGGCTGCCGCCATAGATCGCGCCGACATAGATGCAGATCAGGATCTGGATCGCCGCATCCGGCTGCATCCGATAGGTCAGCGTGGTCATCAGCGCCACGCCCATTGTCGCCGTCAGTCCAGGCAGCGCGCCGATGATGATGCCGAGCAGCGTCGCCCAGGCGACATTGAACAGCGTCGAGACCGTCATCAGCGAGGCGAACGCGTCGCCCAGCATGGCGAGCTGCGTCATCAGGGCAGCCGCACCAGGAAGACGCGCTCGAACACCAGCGTCACCACCAGGCCGGTGATGATCCCGAGCGCGATGCCTTCGATGACGCGGCGCAGCCGCCTCTCCTTCGGCGTCATCGGCCACTCGAACAGGATGGTGAAGGACGCGACGAACAGCGCCGCCGCCGCCCAGAACGGCACGCGGCCGATCAGCCCGAACACCAGCGCCACCCCGAGCGCGGCCGCGAGCGCCAGCCGGGGCGTCGAAGCGCCCTCGACCCTGCGCCACTCCGCCGGCGGGCCGCCGTCCGGCCGCAGCGCCCCGCGCAGCACCGCGCGCACCCCGAGCACCAGCGACAAGACCCCGATCACCACCGCGTGGAAGCCCGGCACGATGCCGGGCGCGGTGAAGGGATCCCCGCCGCGATCGGTGAAGGTCGGCATCGCCCACGCCCCCGCGAACGCCGCCGCCGCGAAGGCCAGCAGCACCGCGGCCGTGATCAGGTCGGTGCGCGCCTTGGGCGGCGGGGTGACGTGACTGGCTGCGCTCTCGTCCGCCACTGCGGGCTTACGGCCGCGCGATCCCGACCGCCTCCGGCGACAGCTTGGTCTTGCCGGCGTCGTGATACAGCCAGGCCGTGCGCGTCACCATCTGCATCGCGCCGTTGAACGCCTCCTCGCCGTGGATCGGCGTGAAGATCGCACTGCGGTTCTCGGCATAGCGCTTCAGCGCCTCGCTGTTCCTGATCTTGCGCTCCCACGCCATGGTCATGGACTGCACCACCGGCGCCGGCGCACCCTTGGGAATCCAGATGCCGAAATAGTTCACCGGCGCCACCATGCCCGGCACCCACTGCGTGATCGGCGGGATCTCGCCGAAACCCGCGAGCGGCACCGGCTTGTCGGACAGCGCGACCAGCGGGCGCAGGCGGTTGCCGCGGATCATCTCGGTCATCTCGACCAGGAGCTGGCTGACCGCCTGGGTCTCGCCCGCGACCGTCGCCACCACGGCGGGGTTGCCGCCCTCGTAGGTGACGTGGCGGTATTGCAGGCCCGGAACGGCGGCGCGGATCATCTCCATCATGTTGTGCCCGGCGGAGGAGAGCCCGGCGGTCGCGACCGGGATCGTCTGGCCGCGCGTCTTCAGCGCCTCCAGCAGCTGGCCGAAGTCGTGGAACGGCGTGTTCGGATTGACGCTGATCACCGAGACGTTCGCGACCGCGAAGAACAGGTGCCAGTCGGCCAGCATGGTGTCGAGCAGGCCGAGCACCTTGTAGGTGCCGACATCGACCGCCGCGCCCGCCGCCCAGGTGTAGCCGTCGCGCGCCGCTTCGAGCGCGTTGCGCGTGCCGATCGAGCCCGAGGCGCCCGGCTGGTTCACCACCACGAAGCGCTGGCCGAGCTCGCTCTCGAGCTCGGCCGCGACCACGCGCGCCATCTGGTCGGTCGAGCCTCCGGCAGCCCAGGGTACGATGATGGTCACCGGCCGCTCGGGCCGCCACGGATAGCCCTGCGCGGCTGCCGGCAGGGCAGGCAGCACGGCGGCGGATGCGGCCAGGCCGACAAAGGTGCGACGCTTCATGGACCCCTCTCCCCGTTGCGGGTAACTTGTTGGTTACCTGATGGTCCACCGGATCGAACCAGTGCGTCAAGCGAGGGAGGAAGCGGGTGCGCGTGCTGCAGATCGGCTGCGGGAATTTCGGTCTCGCGCATCTCGCTGGCTGGTCGCGCGTCGGTCTTGCGGGCTCGCTGACGGTCGCCGATCCGCGTCCTGATCTCGCCGATATCCTCGCCATTCACGCGCCGACTGCGCGCGGCGTTGCCGATTGGCGCGCCGCCTTGGCCGAGGCCGATCTCGTCGATGTGCTGACGCCGACCGACACGCACCACGCGATCGCCTCCGCCGTGCTCGACGCGCGCAAGCCGCTGTTCCTCGAGAAGCCCGCCACACCCACGGCCGAGGAGGCACGCGACCTGCTCCGCCGCGCCGAGTCCGGCCCTGTGCCCGTGCAGGTCGGCATGTATCTGCGCTTCCACCCCAAGGGGGCGGCGCTGAAGGCGCTGGTCGCGGAGGGCGCGGTCGGGCGCGTGCTGCATTGTTCCGCGCGGTTCGTCGGCATCAAGCGGATGCGCGCCGACAGCGGCCCGCTCGCCAATGACGCGGTGCACTTCATCGACCTGATCCTCTGGCTGATCGGCGAGACGCCCTCGCGCGTCTTCGCCACGTTGCGGGACGACGAGGGGCGCGGCCATGACGATCTCGCCGCGGTGCAGATGCGCTTCCCTTCCGGTGCAACGGCGCTGGTGGAGGCCGGCTACCGCCTGCCCGGGGCGACTCCTGATCCGTTCGTTCCAGGCACGCTCTCGACCAAGGAGCTGATCGTCACCGGCACGGCAGGCGTCGTCCGGTTCAGCCTGACCGATGAGCGGCTGACGCTCTGGCGCGGGACGCACCGGTGCGCGGGCGCGATCTTCGTGCCCGACTACGGCGAGGCCGAGGAGATCGGCGCGCCCTCCGCCGATCCGCCCGAGGTGATGGCGCGGCAATTCGACCATTTCCTGCGCGTGCTGCGCGGCGAGGCCGACCCGATCGCGACGCTGCGCGACGCCGGCGTTGCGGTCGCCGCAGTGCTGGATGCGGCACGCGCGAGCAGCCGCTGCGACGCCGTGGTCGGGATCGCGGCCTGATGCGGTTCAGCCTGTGCAACGAGGTGGTGCGCGAGCTGCCCTTCGCCGCCCAATGCGACCTCGCCGCGTCGCTCGGCTATGACGGCATCGAACTCGCGCCCTTCACGCTCGGCGCGGATCCCCATCGCCTGCCCGCCGCCGAGATCGCCGCGCTCCGTCGCGCCGCGTCGGACGCCGGGATCGCCATCACCTCGCTGCACTGGCTCCTGGTCGCGCCGGCGGGGCTGTCGATCACCAGCGACGACGCGGCAACCCAAGCGCGCACGCTGGACGTCATCGCCGGGCTCGTGGCGCTCGCCGCCGAACTCGGCGCGACGCATCTCGTGCACGGCTCGCCCGCGCAACGCGTGCTGCCGGAGGGCGCGGACCGCGAGGCCGCCCGCGCGCGCGCCATCGACGCCTTCGCCTTCGCGGGCGAGCGCGCACGCGCGGCCGGCGTCGTCTATTGCATCGAGCCGCTTGACCGCGGTCAGACCGCGTTCGTCAACACGATCGCGGAGGCGGCGGCGATCGTGCGCGCCATCGGCAATCCCGCGCTGCGCACCATGCTGGATACCTGCTCTGCCGCGAGCACCGAGACGGAGCCTCTAGATGCGCTGGTCGCGCGCTGGCTGCCCACCGGGCTGATCGCGCATGTCCACCTGAACGATGCGAACAGGCGCGCGCCCGGCCAGGGCGCGGTGCGCTTCACGCCGGTGCTCGCGGCGCTGCGCGCGCAAGGCTACACCGGCACCGCGGCGATCGAGCCGTTCGAGTACATCCCCGACGGCCCCACCTGCGCCGCGCGCGCGATCGGCTACCTGCGCGGCCTCCTGGAGACCCTGACATGACCGCACCGCGCATCACCCTCGAGGATCTGCGGTGCTTCGAGTGGCCGTTCCGCCTGCGCCTGCCGTTCCGTTTCGGCGTCATCACCGTGACGCATGGACGCCAGGCGGTCCTGGTCGCGCGCGTGCGGCTGGAGAACGGCCGCGTCGTCGAGGGCATGGCGGCCGAGACGCTGGCCGCGAAGTGGTTCGACAAGGACCCGGCCCTGACCGACGAGCAGAACGAGCACCAGCTCCGCCGCGCGATCGAGATCGCGCGCAACGCCTATCTCGCCGCCGGGCCGAGCACGCCGTTCGCGCTGTTCGCCGACAGCTACGCAGGCGTCCTGGCGCAGGCCGCGATCGAGCGCCTGCCCCCGCTGGTCGCCGGGTTCGGCCCTGCCCTGATCGACCGCGCCATCCTTGATGCCGTGCTGCGCGCGCATGGCGTCTCGTTCGCGACCGGCATGCGCGCCAACGTGGCCGGGATCGCGCCGCATCCGGCGATCGCCGATCTCGACGGTTTCGACTGGAACGGATTTCTCGCGGGCCTGTCGCCGCAGCCGCGGATCGCCGCACGCCACACCGTCGGCCTGGTCGATCCGATCACCGCGTCAGACCAGCCGGCAGCATCGCGCGTCGAGGACGGCCTGCCGGAGACGCTGGAGGAGGTCTGCACCACCTACGGCCACACGCATTTCAAGCTGAAGGTCGGCGGCGATGTTGCGGCGGATGTCGATCGGCTGTCCCGCATCGCCGCGGTGCTGGATCGCCTCGCGCCCGGTTACGTCACCACCCTGGACGGCAACGAGCAGTACGCCGATGCCGAGGCGGCGCTCGCGCTCTGGCGCGCGATCGAGGCCGAACCGCGCCTCGCCAGGCTGCGCCAATCCGTGCTGTTCATCGAGCAGCCGGTGAAGCGCGCGGCAGCACTCGCGGCCGACATGACGCCGCTGGCCACGTACCGCCCCGTGATCGTGGATGAGAGCGACGGCACGCTCGATGCGTTCCTCGCGGCGCGGGAACGAGGCTACACCGGCGTGTCGTCGAAGAACTGCAAGGGCTTCTACAAGAGCCTCGTCAACCTCGCGCGCTGCCGTGTCTGGAACGGCGAGGCCGGTGCGGAGCGCTTCTTCATGAGCGGCGAGGACCTGACCACGCTCGCCGGCCTCTGCGTGCAGCAGGACCTCGCGCTCGTGTCGCTGCTCGGTCTTGGACATGTCGAACGCAACGGGCATCACTTCGTGGATGGCTTTGCCGGCCGGCCGCGTGCCGAGGCCGAGCGCTTCCTTGTCGCGCATCCGGGCCTCTACCGTCCGAGCGCGCGCGGTCCGCGGCTCGCCATCACCGAGGGCATGCTGGATCTCGGCAGCCTCGACTGCGCGGGCTTCGGCTCGGCGGTGCTGCCTGGCACCGCTGCGATGGAACCGATGCCGAAGGCCGCGTGGCCGGTCAGTTGACGGTGATGTTGGCCTCGCGCACGACGCGGCCCCACATCGCCGTCTCGGTGCGCATCCGTTCCGCGACCGCCTCGGGCGTCGAGGAGACAGGATCGGCGCCCGCCTGAACCAGCCGTGCACGCACCGATGCGTCACCGAGGGCGGCGTTCAGCGCCGCGTTCAGGCGCGCGATCGCGGGCGCCGGCGTGCCGGTCGGCGCCATGATCGCGCCCCACGACGTCGCGGACGCACCGGCGAGCCCGGCCTCGGCCATGCTCGGCACCTCGGGCAGCAGCGGATGGCGCGCCGCGCCCGTCACCGCGAGCGCGCGCACCCGTCCCGCCTGCACCTGGCCGATGCAGGACGGCAACTGGTCCAGCATGATCTGCACCGTGCCCGCGACCGTGTCGTTCAGCGCCGGCGCCGAGCCGCGATAGGGCACGTGCGTCAGCTCGATACCGGCGGTGAGGCGGAACAGCTCGGCGACCATGTGCGTTGAGCTGCCGGCGCCGGCCGAGCCGTAGGCGAGCCGGGTCGGCTGGGCCTTGGCCAGCGCGATCAGCTCGCCGACCGTCGTGGCCGGCACGGCGGGGTGCACGATCAGCACGTGCACGGTCTCGAACGCCATGCCGATGCCCACGAGATCGCGCGCGGGATCGAAGCTCATGCCGCGATAGAGATGCGGGTTGATGGTCAGTCCGCCCATCGTCCCCATCAGCAGGTTGTGGCCGTCGGGCGGGCTGCGCACGACGGTCTCCGCGCCGACATTGCCGCCGGCGCCGGTGCGGTTCTCGACCACCACGGGCTGGCCCAGCGTGCCGGACATGTGCTCGCCAAGCACGCGCGCGACCACATCGGTGGCGCCGCCGGCCGGAAACGGCACGACGAGGCGGACCGGGCGCGAGGGCGCCCAGGACTGCGCGTGCGCCGCCAGCGGCGTCAGGGCCGCCGCGATCAGGGCCGATCGTCGTGTCAGCATCGCTCCACTCCCTCAGACGCAGCGTTCGAAGCGCGCCTTCATCACGGCCAGCACCTCGTCCGGATCGCGCGTCCACCAGTCGCGCGTGGAGAAGATCTCGACCTCGATCGGGCCATCATAGCCCGCCGCATCCACGGCCGTCCGCAGTCCGGCGATGTCGATCACCCCGTCGCCCATCATGCCGCGATCGGTGACGAGATCACGCGTCTCCTGCAGCCAGTCGCAGACATGAAAGCCGAGGATGCGGCCGCGCGCGCGCGCGATCTGCGCCAGCACCTCGGGGTCCCACCAGATGTGATAGACGTCGAGCGCGACGCCGACCCCGTCGCCAAGCGCGTCGCACCAGTCGAGCGCCTGGGCGGTGGTGGAGAGCACCGAGCGGTCGGCGCAGGTCATCGGATGCAGCGGTTCGAGGGCGAGCGCAACGCCGGCCGCGCGCGCGTGCGGCAGCACCGCGGCGAGGCCTTCGAGGCAGCGCGCGCGAGCGGCGGCGAGATCGCGCGAGTCCGGCAGCAGACCGCCATTGACGATCACCAGGCAGCGCGCGCCAAGAGTGGCCGCCTCGTCGATCGCGCGGCGGTTGTCGTCGATCGCCTGCGCGCGCGGGACCGACGTCCACCAGCCGCCGCGGCACAGCCCCGACACCGTAAGCCCGGCGTCGCGGATGTGCCGTGCCGCGCGCGCGATACCGTAGGCCGCGAGACCGTCGCGCCACGGACCGATCCAGCCGATGCCGTGACGCGCGCAGCCCTCGATGCAGGCCGGCAGGTCCCAGCGCTCGCGCACCGTCGCGGTGTTGAGCGACAGCCGCGCGAGATCCGCCATCAGTGCACGCCGTGGGTTGCGAGCAGGCTGCGCATCCGCGCGCAGGCCATGTCCGGGTCGCGCAGCAGACCGGCGGCATCCGCGAGGCGGAACAGCTCGGCGAGATGCGGCAGGCTGCGCGCGGAGTGCTGTCCGCCGACCATGGTGAAGTGGTCCTGGTGCCCGTTCAGCCAGGCGAGGAACACCACGCCGGTCTTGTAGAACCGCGTCGGCGCCTTGAAGACGTGGCGCGAGAGCGGAACGGTCGGGCCGAGGATGTCGTGGAAGGTCGAGAGGTCGTTGCGGTGCAGGCTGCCGAGCGCAGCGGACGCCGCTGGGGCGATCGCATCGAAGATGCCGAGCAGCGCGTCGGAATGGCCCTGATCGTCGCCGGCGATCAGCTCGGCGTAGTTGAAGTCATCGCCCGTGTACATGCGCACGCCCCTGGGCAGGCGGCGGCGCATGGCGATCTCCTTGTCCTTGTCGAGCAGCGAGACCTTGATGCCGTCGATCGACGCGGCATTCGCGTGCAGCATGGTCAGGCACGTCTCCATCGCCTGCCAGTGATCGTCCGAGCCCCAGTAGCCGGCGAGCGCCGGATCGAACATCTCGCCAAGCCAATGGATGATCACGGGCTGGCGCACCTGCGACAGCACATGGTGATAGACGCGGAGATAGTCGTCAGGCCCCCGCGCGGCCTTCGCCAGTGCCCGGCTCGCCATCAGGATCACCCGCCCGCCGAGCGCCTCGACCGCACTGGCCTGGTGCTCGTAGGCGCCGATCACGTCGTCGATCGTCACGTCAGGTCCGGGGGCGAGGTGGTCGGTGCCCGCACCGCAGGCGATCACCGCGCCGGGGATGTCCTTCGCCGCATCGAGGCTGCGGCGGATCAGTTCGAGCGAGGCCGCCCAATCGAGCCCCATGCCGCGCTGCGCGGTGTCCATAGCCTCCGCGACCCCAAGGCCGAGCGACCAGAGATAGCAGCGATAGGCGATGGTGCGGTCCCAGTCGATCGCGACGTCGAGCCACGGATCGACGTCGGCGAGCGGATCGGCGACCACATGCGCGGCGGCGATCGCCACCCGGTTGAACGGCGGCGTCGCCTTCGGGAAATCGCGCGGCGGGCGGGTGGTGAAGGGTTCGAGGCGCCGGTCGGCGGTCGGCAGGGTGATCGTCGGCATGCTCACGCCTCCAATGCGGGGATGTCGATCCAGCGCCGCTCGGCCCAGGAGCGGAGCCCCGCCTCGGCGAGCTGCACGCCCTTCGCACCTTCGCGCAGCGTATGGGGGAAGGGCGCGTCCTCCATCACATGGCGGATGAACATCTCCCACTGCGCGCGGAAGCCGTTGGGATGGACGGTGTTGTCGGGCACCTCGTCCCAGGTGCGGAAGAAGTCGATGGTCTGCGGCTGGTCTGGGTTCCAGACGGGCTTCGGCGTATTGACGCGCGCCTGGGTCCAGCAGCGATGCAGCCCGGCGACCGCGCTGCCATGCGTGCCGTCCACATGGAAGGTCACGAGGTCGTCGCGGCGCACGCGCGTGCACCAGGACGAATTGATCTGCACCACCGCGCCCGAGTCGAGCGTGAAGGTGGCGTAGGCAGCATCGTCGGCATCGGCGACATAGGGCTCGCCCCGCTCGTCCCAGCGGCGCGGGATGTGGGTCGCGCCGAGGCAACTGACCGACGTCACCGGGCCGAAGATGTTGTCGATCACGTAGCGCCAGTGGCAGAGCATATCGAGGATGATCCCGCCGCCCTCCGCCTTGCGATAGTTCCAGGACGGGCGCTGCGCCGGCTGCCAATCACCCTCGAACACCCAGTAGCCGAACTCGCCGCGCACCGAGAGCAGCCGCCCGAGGAAGCCGCTGTCGATCGCCAGCTTCAGCTTGCGCAACCCCGGCAGGAACAGCTTGTCCTGGACGACGCCGTTCTTCACGCCGGCGGCCTCGGCGCGCCGCGCGACATCGAGCGCGTCCGCCAGCGTCTCGGCGGTCGGCTTCTCGCAGTAGATGTGCTTGCCCGCCGCGATCGCGCGGCGCAGCAGGTCGGCGCGCATCTGCGTCGTGCCGGCATCGAAGAAGACGGTGTCGTCGGGGTTGGCCAGGGCCACCGCGAGATCGGTGCCCCAGCGCGCCACCCCATGCGCGGCGGCGAGCGCGCGCACCTTGTCCGCATTGCGGCCGATCAGGATCGGGTCGGGCATCACCCGCGTGCCGTCCTTCAGCGCGACACCGCCCTCGGCGCGGATCGCGGCGATCGAGCGGATCAGGTGCTGGTTCGTCCCCATCCGCCCGGTGACACCGTGCATGATCAGGCCGAGGCGTCTTGTCTCCGGCATGGTCCCTCCCTCAGGACAACCACTCGTTCAGATGCCGACGCACGAAGTCGTCGTCGGCGAGGTCGGCGTGGTCGCGATAGACGCGGTCGATCTCGGCGCCCTGGCCCGCCGAAAGACCTTCCTTCGGGTCGAGGCACCAGATGCCGCGCAGCAGCCCTTGCCGCCGCAGCACCTCGTGGATGCCGGCGATGCAGCCGTGGAAGCCGTTCGCGACATCGAAGAACGCGGCGTTGCAGTCGGTGACGCGCGCATCGAGCGCGAGCAGTGCGGGCTCGCCCGGCGGGGCGGCATGCACGCGGCCGAGCAGGTCGACCGCCGTCTTCGTCCACACCGCCCAATGCCCGAGCAGGCCGCCCTTGAAGCGGAGCGTCACCTCGCGGCCGTGCGCGCGCACCGCGAAGGGGGTGAGCAGGTCGGCGAGGATGTGGTCGTCGTTGCCGGTGAAGAGCGTGATCCGCGCTTCCGCGCCGGCGAGAGCGACGCCGCGCAGCACGTCGAGCGTGGCGTAGCGGTCGAAGGGTGCCACCTTGATCGCGGCGACGTTCTCGATCGCGGCGAAACGCTGCCAGAACCGCGCCGGCAGGGGAATGCCGCCGACCGACGGCTGGAGATAGAACCCGAACAGCGGCATCTCGGCCGCGACCGCTTGGCAGTGCGCGACGATCTCGTCCTCCGACGCACCCTTCATCGCCGCGAGGCTCAGCAGCACCGCGTGGTAGCCGAGGCCACGCGCGACGCGCGCCTCCGCGACCGCCTGCGCCGTGCGGCCGATCGCGCCGGCGACCAGCAGCACCGGCCGCGTCGCCTGGGCGGCGGTTTCGGCGGCGAGGCGCAGCACCGGCTCATAGAGCCCGACCTCGCGGATCGCGAACTGCGTCGTGTGCACCCCGACCGCGAGCCCGCCCGCGCCGGCGGCGAGGTAGTAGCGCGTCAGCGCGCGCTGATGGCGCGGATCGAGCTGACGCCGCTCATCCAGCGCCAGAGGATGCGCGGGGATCACGCAGCCCCCGCGCAACAGCGCGCGAACCGCGTCAGGCCAGTCCTGCCAGTGCAAACCCATCGTTTCCCCCGCAAGTAACCGGATGGTTACCTGACGCCGTGCCGGTGGTCAACGCGGCCGGCGCAGATAGCCGAGGATCACCTCGACGGCATGCGCCTCGCGCGCGGCGATCGCCTGCTCGGTCAGCAGGTCGCGGCCGAAGATCACCGACAGCGTGTGCCCGTTGGCGAGATAGAAGTGCGACAGCGCCGTGATCGAGATGTAGAGCTGCACCGGATCGACGCGGTCGCGGAACCGTCCCTCGGCGGCGCCGCGCTTCAGCAACGCGGCGAGCACCGCAACAACGGGTGAGTACAGAGCGGGCACCTGGGTCGAGCGGCGCAGGTAGCGCGCGCGGTGCAGGTTCTCGCTGGTCAGCAGCGCGACCACCTCCGGGTGTGCCGCGGTGTAGCGCAGCTTGAAGCGGACGAGCTCGGCGATGCCCTCCTCCGGTGGCAGATGCTCGACGTCGATGCGGCTCTCCTCCGCGCGCATCGCCGCGTACACGGCTTCCAGTGCGGCAATCCAAAGCTCCTCCTTGGCGCCGAAATACGCGTAGAGCATGCGCTTGTTGGCGCCGGCCCGTGCGGCGATCTCGTCCACCCGGGCGCCGTCGAGCCCCTTCGCGGTGAACTCGGCGATCGCGGCTTCGAGGATGCGCCGGCGCGTCGCCTGCGCGCGCGGCGAGCCTGGGTCGGGCGCGTCGCTCATCCGAACTCGGGCCCGATCGGCGCGACGACCAGCGATGCGTCGCCGGGCAGCGGCTCGGCGCCGACCGCCATGCGGGTGAACGGCCGTTGCGGTGCCGCACCGCGGCCGGCGAGCCAGGCGGCGAGTTCCGTCTGCGAGTCGGCGAGATCGATCACCGCGCTCTGTCCCGCCGGCAGCGCCGCGAGCAGCGCCGCGATGAGCCGCTGGGCAGAGCGGCCATCGCGCGCGACCACGGGTCCGATCTGCGGCGCGAGCCGGCCGTCGCGCGCGAGCGCGAAACCCTCGATCCGCCCGCCGGTAATGGCGACGCGTGCCACGGCCGGCAATCGTGTCCCAAGCGCGCGCAGCAGACTTTCGCGCGGGATGCCATTGGCAGCGGCGTCGAGTGCCAGCAGCTCGGGCCAGTCGCCGGGGCGCAGCGGGCGCACGCCCTGCACCGCGCCGCCCGACGCTTCGAGCCGCCAGCGTCGGAAGCTCCAGAACGGCGCGAAACCGAGCTTCGCGTATACGGGCTGACCGAGCGGCGTCGCGTCCAGCACCGCACGGTGGCCCGAGGCGTCGAGGGCCGCGAGCGCGTGCGCCATCAGCGCGGTGGCATAGCCGCGGCCGCGCCGCTCCGGCAGCGTCAGCACCATCGACACCCACGCGACCTTGCGCCCGAACGGCAGCACCGCGGCGGAGGACGCGAGCACGCCATCCGCCTCGATGCCCCAGGCGCGTCCGTCGCGCAGGAACACCCGCCAGTCGGCGATCGTCTGGTTCCAGCCCGCCGCGGTGGAGAGCGCGAAGGCGGCGTCGAGATCGGCCTCGGTTAGCGGGCGAATCGCCGGGATCATGTCAGAACGTGCCGTCCCGCACCTCGTAATGCGTGGGCTTGCCGAGGCTGCGGCCGCCGCGCGCGATCCAGGCGGCGGTCCAGTCGATCATCGTGGCGAGCGGAACGGTCGGGTAGCCGAACAGCCCGATCGCGCGTGCGGCATTGTTGAGCCAGCCCGTGGCTGCTTCCTCGCCTGTGATGATCGGTTCGCGGCCGAGGCGACGGGCGAACTCGTGAGCGAGCCAGCGCACGGAGATGGTCTCCGGGCCGGTGACGTTCAGCGCCGCCATCGGCGCCGCGGCGAGTGCGAGTGCACGGAGCGCCCAGGCATTCGCATCGCCCTGCCACATGACGTTGACATGGCCGGAGGTGACGTCGATCGGCTGGCTGTCGCGCACCTTCACCGCGACGTCGTGCAGCACGCCGTAGCGCAGGTCGATCGCGTAGTTCAGGCGGATCGCGACGGTGCGGGTGCCGTGCGCGGCGGACGCGTGCTCGAAGGCGCGTTCGCGCGCCACGCAGGACCAGGCGTAGTCGCCGGCGGGCGGGGTGAGCGGCGTGTCCTCGGTGGCGCCGCCGGAGAGCACGGGCACGAAGGGATAGACGCAGCCGGTCGAGAAGAAGGCGATCCGGCTGGCCGCGTAGCGTTCCGCGACCATGGCCGGCACGGTGGCGTTCATGGCCCAGGTGAGGTGTTCCGCGCCGGTGGAGCCGAATTTGCGCCCGGCCATGTAGACGACGTTGGGCGCGTCGGGCAGGCGCACGAGGGCGGTGCGGTCGAGCAGGTCGGCTTCGATCGTTTCGACACCCCAGGCATCGAGGCGGTTCCGCAGCCCGGGTTCGGAGAAGCGGGCGACGCCGATGATGCGTCGGGCGGGGTCGGCGCGGCGCGCGAGGCGCGCCAACGTGGGGCCCATCTTGCCGCCGACACCGAGGATGAGGATGTCGCCGGGCGGAAGGGCGAAGCCCGGCGGCGGGCGCGAGAGCGCCTCTTCGAGGTCTTCCTCAGTGACCGGGGGGCCATTGGCCCCCCGGACCCCCCAGGAGGGCGTCCCTCCCGTTGGTCGGGCCGCGGGCGCGATCTGCGGAGGGGGGGCTGGGGGGACCACCGTGGTCCCCCCAGGGTTTTTTCTTCTGCTAGCCATCGATCTGCATCAGCAACCCCGCGAGCAGCTTCGCCCGCGGCACCAGCGACGAGACGAGGATGTGCTCATCCAGCGTGTGCGGCCCGGCGCCCTGCACGCCGAGCCCGTCCAGCGTCGGAATCCCGAGCGCCCCGGTGAAGTTCCCATCCGACCCGCCGCCCGAGCTCTCATGCGGCAGGGCCGGGATCCCCACGCCCGTGGCGATCCGCTCCGCCAGCGCATGCAGCGCCAGCACCTTCCCGTCCGCCTCCCACACCGGGCGCGTATAGGTGCGCCGCACCGTGAAGCCGACATCGGGATCGGTCGGCTTGAGCGCCAGCATCCGCTCCACCAACGCATCGAGATCCTGCTGGCGCTTGGCCATGCTGAGGCTCTCCGCCTGGCACAGCATCGGCACGCAGTTCACCCACTGTCCGGCGTGGATCACGCCCACCGAGCAGGTCGCATCCTCGGTCGTCATCGCCTCGATGGCGAGGATCTGCTTCGCCATCTCGCGGATGGCCGAGCGCCCCTCCGACAGCCGCGCCCCGGCATGGCTCGGCCGGCCGCGCGACTCCAGCGCGAAGCGCGCGATCGCGTAGCGCCCGCTCACCACGCCGCCGTTCGCGCGCGCGGGCTCGGGGATCAGCACGACCTTGTGCCGCTTCGCCTCGGCCTCGATCAGGTCGCGCGTCGAGGGCGAGCCCACCTCCTCGTCACTGGTCAGCAGAATCGTCACCGGGAGCTTCGTGCATGCCCCCGCCTCCAGGATCGCGCGCACGGCATCCATCGCGATATAGGCCCCGCCCTTCATGTCGCAGATGCCGGGCCCCCAGGCCTTGTCGCCCTCGCGGCGGAACGCGAGCGGGCCGGAGGCGCCGCCCGTGCCGACCGGGTGCACGGTGTCGAGGTGGCTCATCAGCAGGATACCCGGTCCATCCACGCCGCCCCCGAGCGCGGGCTGGGGGAAGCGCGCCCGCACGCAGTCGCCGAAGCCCATGCGGCCGGGAACGCGCTCGATCCGCGCGCCGAGCAGCGCAAGGTCGCGACCCGCCGCGTCCATCATGCGATTCACCGCAGCACGGTCATAGGTCGGGCTCTCGACCTCGACCCAGTTCCGGAGCCCCGCGAGGATCGCTTCCGCGTCGAAGGGCAGGGCATTGGGGTCCATCCGGTGCGTCTCCTCGTGTCGTCAGCCGGCAAGGCTTCCACCGACCGCGCCACCTGTCCACCGGCTTGCCATCGGCGGGCCGGAATGGTGTAACGCCGCCGGACGGGGAGCCCTCATGGCCGGCGACGGCATCGAGCGCGAATTCAAGCTGATGCTGAAGGACGCGATCGAACGGTCGCGGATCGAGGCGCTTCTGCCGCCGCGGCGGCGTTTGCTCCGGCAGCACAACATCTTCTTCGACACCGATGACGGCAGGCTGGCGGCGGCGCGGCTGACCTTCCGGCTGCGCGAGGAGAACGACGCCTGGGTGCTGACCGCGAAAGGCCCGCCGCTGGCCGGCCGCGGTGCCCTGACCGCGCGCGAGGAGGCCGAGCGCGTGCTCACCCCGGCGCTGGCATCGCATCTCGCCGCCGGCACGGCTGACCCGATCCCGGCCTTCGCGCGCGCCGTGCCGGCCGAGGTGGCGCAGGCGCTGGCGCGGCGCATCGCCGAGGCGGCCGACGGCAAGCCCGTGCGCCCCACCGGCGGGTTCCGCAACGAGCGGACGCATGTCGAGATCGCGCTGCCCTGCGGAACGAAGGCGACGCTGGCGCTCGACCGGTCGCTGATGCCCGACGGTGCCGAGCATCACGAGGTCGAGCTCGAAGTCGCGCCGAGCGCGGCGCGGAGTGCGGCGGCCTGGCTGTCGGGCCTGCTTGCGCGCGCGGGCGTGCCGCCGCGGGCGGCGCGGTCGAAGCGCAGCCGCTACGAGGCATCGCGCCGGCGCGGTGCGGCGTGACACTCAGGATTCTGGTCGCCAACGCCAACACCACGGTGGCGGTGACGGAGAACTGCGCGGCCGCGGCGCGCGCGGCCGCCTCGCCGGGCACCGAGATCGTCGCCGCGACCCCGCGCTTCGGCCCCGCGATCATCTCCTCGCGCGCCGAGAACGCGATCGCCGCGCATGGCATCCTGGATTGCCTGGCGCAGCACCACGCGGGCTGCGATGCGGCCGTGCTCGCGGTGTCCTACGACACGGCGCTCGCCGCCGCGCGCCAGCTTTTGCCGATTCCCGTGCTGGGCATGACCGAGGCTGCCTGCCTGACGGCCTGCATGCTCGGCGGACGGTTCGGGCTGGTGACCTTCTCCTCGGCGGAGCTCTACCGCGAGCTGATCGCGTCCTACGGCCTGGCCTCGCGGCTGTCCGGGATCGGGCTGGTCGCGGCGAGTCCCTCCGACGCGGCCTCCGACCCGGCCGGGGTCGCGGCGAAGGTGGCCGAGACGGCGCGGGCGCTCGCGCGGGACGGGGCCGATGCGGTGATCTTGGGCGGCGCGGCGCTCGCCGGCATGGGCGGGCGCATCCGGGCCGATGTGCCGGTGCCGCTGGTGGATGGAATCGCCGCCGCCGTACGGCTCGCCGAGGCGCTGGTGGCGCTCGGGCTGAAGAAGCCCGCCGTCGGCAGCTTTGCGGCACCGACGGGACGCGCGAGCGTCGGGCTGGCATCGCCCTTGGAGACGCTGCTGCGGGGCTGAGCCCCCTGTCGCGGGCGCCCGAGCGCGGCTAGCGTCGACGCATGTCCGCCCTGCCCGCGCCCGCGCCGCCCTGGCGCGCGGTCGTCGCCCTCTCCGTCACGATGATCATCGCCTGGGGGTCGCAGTACTACGCGATCGCCGTGCTCGCGCCCGCGATCGGCGAGGCCGAGGGCTGGTCGCGCGAGGCGATCTTCGGCGCCTACTCGATCGGCCTGCTGTCGCAGGGCCTGTGCTCGTTCCCGGTCGGCCTGCTGCTCGACCGGTTCGGCGGACGGATCGTGATGAGCGTGGGCTCGGTGCTGTCGGCGCTGTCGCTCGCCGCGCTGGCCTGGGCGCCGTCCGAGCCGTGGTTCTTCGCCGCCTGGGTGCTGACCGGCGCAGCGATGGCGGCGACCCAGTACGAGCCGGCCTTCGCCACCATCACCGCGAGCTTCGGCGAGCAGGCGCGGCGCGCGATCACCATCCTCACCTTCGCCGGCGGGCTCGCGAGCACGGTCGCCTGGCCGATCACCGCGGCCCTGCTGCCCCGGCTCGGCTGGCGCGACACATATCTCGTCTGGGCCGCGGCGGCGCTGCTGATCTGCCTGCCGCTGCACGCGGCCTTCCTGCCGGGCACGCGGGTCGCGCGCGGCACGCCGCGCCGACCGCTGGGACCGATCCTGCGCACCGTCGCCTTCTGGTTCGTCGCGCTCGCGTTCACGACCGGCGCGGTGCTGTTCTCGATCGTCGCCGTGCATGCGATCCCGATGCTGCAGGAGGCGGGGCTCTCGGCGACGGCGGCGGTCGCGGTCGCGTCCTTCACCGGGCCGATGCAGGTGGCGGGCCGGGTGCTGGAGTTCGCCGGGCTGCAACGCGTCCGCCCGAGCAGGGTGGCGATCCTCGCGGCTGCGGCGCAGCCGGTCGCGATCCTCGCGCTGATGGGGGTCGAGCCATGGTGGTGGCTCGCCGGCGCCTATGTCGTGCTGTACGGCGCCTCGGGCGGGATCCTGACGATCGTGCGCGGCACCGTGCCGGCCGAGCTGTTCGGGCGCGAGGGCTACGGCGCGGTCGCCGGCGCGCTGGTCACGCCCGGCATCGCGGCGCGGGCGATCGGGCCCTATGCCGCGGCCTGGCTCTGGCAGGCCTCCGGCGGCGACTACCGCCCGGTGCAGATCGTGATGGTCGCGTGCGGCGTGATCGCCGCGTTGGCCTTCGTCGGCGCCGCGCGCTCGGCGCCGGTCAGAAGTACCTGAACGGCTCGTCCGACCGACGCGAGACGAGCCCGCCGCCGATCAGCGACACGCCGAGCACCGGCGCCTCGCCGGGCTTGAGCACGAGGTCGATGGAGGCAGGGCGTGACGGCACGGTCACGCTGACGGTCCCGCCGCCGGCCGGCACCTCCACCTGCACCCGCTCGGCGAGGCCGATCGACCAGTCCGTGCGCACCTCGCCGCGCCAGACCTCCCTGCCGTCGAGCCGCACCTCGACCGTCTCGCCGGCGAAGCCTTCCTGGAGGTCGAGCGTGATCGCGGGCAAGGTGGTGCTCCCGAGGGCGGCGCCGGCAGTCTACGCGATGCTGGTCCCGCCCAGGGCCTCGTCGCGCTGCCGCTCGATCTCGGCCAGCACATGCGGCTTCAGGCCACGCTTCCGGTAGGTCTCGAGCATGCGCTTGCCGATCCGCACGGCGCCCTTGTCGTCGCCCGCCGTCTTCAGCGCGGCGATCATGCGGCGGAAGATCTGATTGAGCGAGATGCTGTCGAGCCCCTTGCCCGGCGCAATCGAGACATCGACCACGCGGTCGAGCATCGCCACCGCTTCGGCGGGCCTCGCCTCGCGCACCTGCACGGGTTCGTCGGCCAGGACAAGCTTGAACGGCCGGGCGCGGACATAGCCCTGCACGAGCTCGCCATAGAGCGCGAGCGGATGCGCCTTGTGCTCCTCGACCAGGCGCTCGATGCGGGCATTGGCGGAGGCCATCTCCGGCCCCTCCGAGCCCAGAAGCGTGAACAGCGTGCCCACCTGCTCGTCGAGCAGCAGGTCGGCGACCGCCTCGTCCTGGTCGTGATGCGTGCCCCGCACGCGCAGCTCCAGCGTGTCGGAGACGACGCGCGAACCATCCAGCGCGAGATAGACCGCGCGCAGCCGGTAGAGCCCGGGTGCGCCGAAGGCGAGGCCCTCCTCGCCGCAGCCGATATAGGCGCTGTCGTAGATCGCGGGATGACCGGCATCCAGCACCACGATTTCGGGCCGGATGCAGTGTTCGATCAGCGGCCTGTGCACCACCGTGGCGCCGCCCGGTTTCTGGATCGCGATCGTGACGAAGCCGTCGGCCGGGTGCAGATGGCGATGCACGGTGATCCCCTCGGCGCGGCGCGTGGAGAGCTTGAGCTCGACCACCACAGGCTCGCCCAGGCGGAAGCTCCGATCGGCGCGGAGCTCCAGGGCGAGGCCGGAGCCGTCCTGTTCCGGCTCGGCGAAATAGCCGAGCCCCTCCAGCGCCGCGCCCTCGCCGAACGGATTGCCGCCCATGATCACGTTGTCGCGGAAGCCGTGGCGCAGATGGATCGTGTCCAGATCGTCGAACTGGAACGGGAACGACGACCAGAACGCCGTCTGTCCGCCGGGAAAGTTCTGCGGGTAGTTCATCCAGGAGAGCGCATCGGGCCGATCCGGGCGTGGCGGGGTCGTGAAGGTCTTGCTGAATGAGTGGTAGAGATTGAAGCAATGGCCGAGCTCATGCATGCACGTGAACAGCTGGTCGCGCCGTCGTGTCGCGCTGGTGCCGGCGATCGCCGCATAGAACACGGCACAGCCCTGCCGCTGGCGGCCACGCTGGTCGAACATGATGCCGGCGAGGCCGGACCCAAGATCGTGCTCGCGCGCATGCAGCAGCCAGACCTTCCACTGCGGCTGGTTCGCCCATTGGCTGAAATGCGCCTCCATCGCCGCATGCAGCTCGGCGTTGCTCCAGGTTCCGCCGGGCGCGGTGGCGATGGTGCCGGGCTCGCCGGTGAGGCGCAGCTCGATCCCCGCCTCGACGAAGGCGGTGGTCAGATAGAGCGTGCGCGCCGGACCGCCCGAGCTGAGCGCCCCGGTGTTGTAGGACTCGAAGGGTGTGACGCCCGTCTCGACATCCTCCTCGAGATCGACGGTGCGGAAGAACCGGCTTTCCCAGAGGCAGAGATACCGGGTCCCCGCCTGGCCGCTGGTGGCGAGCCACTGGACGTCGGCCTCGCCCGCCGCCTGGAGGATCGTCCGCCGCGGAATGATGATCCTGACCCTCGGGCAGCTGTTGGGGAACGAGGCGTTGACCAGGGCGTAGATCGTCACGGTTTCCGGCGTGACCGCAATGTTCACGTTGCTCGCAGCGAACGAGCCCGTATAGGTGACGGTGCCGCCGTCGACGCGGAAGAAGTCGCCACTGACCTGCCGGAGCGGCCGTACCCCGTCCACATCCACGCGCAGATCGAGCCGCCACGGGCCGGTCCTGCCGCGATAGCTTCCGCTGACGATCCGCATCGGCACGGTGATGCGCGCTGCCTGCATGGCATCGGGCGCGGACCCGGGACCGCGGAGCGCGGCTGCATCGGCATCGCCCGTGCCTGCGGTGCCGGACAGGGCCGCGATCGCGGCAACATGCTCGACCGGCACCTCGCTGAGATCGAACGCCCCTGGCGAGGCGCCGGCGGGTGCGGTCGGGTAGTTGGCTGATGTCATGATGACCTCCCGGTCCCCGGCCGCGATCGGCCAAGGGCACGCGGCGCGCTGCACCGGCCGCGCATCATTCCGGGTCCATCAGCGCCCGCGCAAGGGAATTCCAGCCGGGCCACGTCCGGGTGCGCGGCCCTGCCCTCATCCCGCCGCAAGCGCTGCGTAGGAACGCCGGCAATGTCCTTCCTCGCCCTCTATCGTCGGGTCCTCGCCGCGCTGGCACCCGAGCGCCGGGTCGCGATCGCGCTTGCGGTCGCGAACGCGCTGCTCGCCGGGCTGACCTTCCTGGAGCCGGTGCTGTTCGGACGGGTGGTGGACATGCTCGCCGGCAGCGCCGGGCGGCCGGTGGCCGAGGTGTGGTCGGGCACCGTCACCCTGCTGCTGATCTGGGCCGGGGTGGGGCTGTCCGGGATCGTCGCGGCGATCCTGGTCGCGCTGCACGCCGATCGGCTCGCGCACCGCAACCGACTCGCCGCCATGCATCGCTATTTCGAGCACGTGCTGCGCCTGCCGCTGTCGTTCCACGGCGACACGCATTCCGGCCGGCTGCTGAAGATCATGATCGCCGGCGCCGACAACATGTTCTGGGTCTGGCTCGGCTTCTTCCGCGAGCATCTCTCGACCTTCGTGATCGCGCTGGTGCTGCTGCCGCTGACACTGCTCATGAACTGGCGGCTTGCCGCTCTGCTGATGGTGCTCGCCGCGCTGTTCGCGGTCGCGGCCGCGCTCGTCATCCGCAGGACCCAGGAGGCGCAGCGCGAGGTCGAGAGCTACCATGCCGCCCTCGCCGGCACTGCGGGCGATGCGCTCGCGAACGTCATGGTGGTGCAGTCCTTCGTGCGCCTCACCGCCGAGGCGCAGCGGTTCCGCGACACGATCCGCCAGCTGCTCGCGGCCCAGTTTCCGGTATTGAACTGGTGGGCCTTGCTGACCGTGCTCACCCGTGCCGCCTCCACGCTGACCGTGATCGCGATCTTCGTGCTCGGCACCTGGCTGCATCTGCGCGGTCAGGCGAGCGTCGGCGAGATCGTCACCTTCATGGGCTTCGCCACGCTGCTGATCGCCCGGCTGGAACAGGCCGTCGGCTTCGTCGCCACCCTCTTCATGCAGATGCCGGCGGTGGCGCTCTACTTCGAGGTGATGGACACGCGCTCGTCCGTGCCCGAGAAGCCCGATGCCGTGGCCCTCGGGCACGTCCGCGGGGAGGTCGCGTTCGAGCACGTCACCTTCGGGTATCCGGGCGGCCCGCCGGTGCTGCGCGATGTGTCGTTCACCGTGGCGCCGGGCCGCACCGTCGCCCTCGTCGGCCAGACCGGCGCCGGCAAGAGCACCACGATGGCGCTGCTGCAGCGGCTCTGGGACCCGCAGGAGGGTCGCATCACCATCGACGGGATCGACATCCGCGACGTCACGCTGGCAAGCCTGCGCGCCGAGATCGGCGTGGTGTTCCAGGAGAGCATGCTGTTCAACCGCTCGATCGCCGACAATCTGCGCGTGGGTAAGCCGGATGCGACGCAGGAGGAGCTCGAAGCCGCCTGCCGGCTCGCCGAGGCGCACGACTTCATCCTCCGCCAGCCGCGCGGCTACGACACGCTGGTCGGCGAGCGCGGCGCCACGCTTTCCGGCGGGCAGCGCCAGCGACTGGCGATCGCGCGCGCGCTGCTCAAGGACCCGCCGATCCTGATCCTCGACGAGGCAACGAGCGCGCTCGACGCCGCGACCGAGGCGCGCGTGCAGCAGGCGCTGCGCGCGCTGATGCGCGGGCGCACCACCTTCGTGATCGCGCACCGGCTCTCGACCGTGCGCGATGCCGACACGATTCTCGTGTTCAGCGAGGGGCGGATCGCCGAACAGGGCAGCTTCGAGGAGCTCACCCGCAAGGGGGGCATCTTTGCCGAGCTGGTCGCGACGCAGCTCAGCCCGGCGGTGACGTGACGCAGGGCTCCGCCCTGCACCCGCCAAGGGCCATTGGCCCTTGGAACCCGTTCCCCAGCCGATCGCGGGCTCGCACTCCGCGAGGCATGGGTTGCGCCGGCGGTTGCAGAAGTGGGACACTCCTGCCCGTCCGGGAGGCGCCGGGCAGCCTCCCACCGGAACCGGAGGAAACGCCATGACCGTGGCCGCGATCCTGACGAACAAGGGTCCCGAGGTGGTCAGCGCGCGCCCTGACCAGACGCTCGAGGCGGCAGCGAAGCTGATGACCGAGCGGCGGATCGGCTCGGTGCTGGTGCGCGAGGGCGACGAGGTGGTGGGCATCCTGTCCGAGCGCGACATCGTCCGCGCGATCGCCGCGAAGGGCGCGGCGGCGCTCGGCATGCCCGTCTCGTCGGCGATGACGCGCGAGGTGGTGTTCGGCCACCCGTCCGACACGGTGGACCGGGTGCTCGGTCTGATGACCGAGCGGCGCATCCGCCATCTGCCGGTCAAGGACGGCGGCCGGCTGATCGGCCTCGTCTCGATCGGCGACGTGGTGAAGAAGCGGATCGAGGATGTCGAGCAGGAGGCGGAGGGGCTGCGCGCCTTCGTGCACGGCGCGGGTTGATCCGCCGCAAGGCGCGGGCGGAGCGGGGGTCTAGCCTCGCGCCATGGATCTGATCGCCAACTGCCTGCATGGCCTGACCGCGCTTGGCGTGGACGGGACGATCGCCGTGGCGGCCGCGCTGTTCGTCGCCGGGCTGGCCGGCGGTGCGACGCATTGCGCGGGCATGTGCGGGCCCTTCGTGGTGGCGCAGGTCACCGCGGGGCTGGCGGCGCGGCCGACGCTCACGCGGCTCACGGCCGGCGCGCTGGGGCCGTACCATCTCGGCCGGGGCGTGACCTATGTCGGGCTCGGCGCGGCGGCGGGGCTGGTGTCCGGCACGCTCGTGCACGGCGCCGGATTCCGGCCGCTGCTGGCCGTGCTGCTGGCGTTCGGCGCGGCGCTGATGCTGGCGCAGGCCGTCGCGCAGGTGGCGACGCTGCTGCCCGCGGTGCCGGCCGGGCTTGCCGACCGGGTCGCACGCGCTGCCGCACCGCTGCTTGCCGACCCTCGCGGCGGACGGCGCTTCCTGCTCGGGCTCGTGCTGGGGTTCCTGCCCTGCGGCCTGCTCTACGGCGCGATCGCCGCCGCAGCCGCCACCGGCAGCGCGCTCGGCGGCGCGCTGGCGATGGCGGGGTTTGCGCTCGGCACCGTCCCGGCGCTGGTGGGCGTTGGTCTCGCGGGCGCCTTCTTCGGGCGACGCTTCCTGCCGGCCGCGCGCGTGATCGCCGCGCCGCTGCTGGTGATGAATGCCGCCCTGCTGGGGATCCTGGCGTTCAGGGCCGCCTGATCACTCCACCACGTCCTTGTAGGCGTGCCAGGTCGCGTGCCCGATCAGCGGCATGGTGACGGCGAGGCCCAGGAACAACGGGATGATCCCGAAGGCGGTGAAGGCGACGATCAGCCCGGCCCAGAGCGTCATCGCCGGCCAGTTGCGCCGCACCGCCGTGAAGCTGGTCGCGACGGCGACGAACACGTTGACGTCGCGGTCGAGCAGCATCGGGATCGAGACCGCCGAGATCGCGAACACCAGGGCGGCGAACACCGCCCCGACGGCCGTGCCGACCGCCCAGAACGGGATCGCGTCCGGCTGGGCGAGCCGCACCACCAGGTTGTCCCAGTTCGGGTTGAAGCCGAGGCCGAAGAAGACGGCGAAGATCAGCAGCGCGATCCGCACCCAGCCGAGATGGAACAGCCCGAGCAGCACGCCCATGTAGGAGAGCTGGAGCCCGTTGCGCTGGAACGCGGCGAACGCGGCGCCGAGGCTGACCGGCTCGCGCGCGGCGAGCCGGCGGCTGGTCTCGTAGAGGCCCACCGCCATCAGGGGGGCGAGGAAGAAGAACCCCGCCGTCATCGGCAGGATGAGCCAGAACACCCCCACCTGCAGCAACAGGATCAGCAGCAGGTAGGTGAGCGCCACCATCAGCGCGCCGTAGGCGAGACTCACCCCCGGGGCCGCCATGACGTCGCGCCAGCCGGCGGCGAGCCATGTCCAGGGGCGGTCCACCGGCACCAGCCGCACCCGCGGACTTTCGCCGTAGAACACCGGGATGGCCTGCTCCGTCATGCACGTTTCCCCATGCGCTGGGCGCGGCCCTGCCCGGCCGCGGCTCGGCGTTTCTCGCCCGCGCCGCCGCGCGCCACCTTGACGCACATCAATGTTGCATCGCGGCGTGGCGACCACTTTTGCCATAGTGGCACGGCCGGCTCGGCGGCACGAACCTGGGGCGTGAGGGTAGCATGGCGGACAGCGTTGTGGCGACGGGGCAGGCACGGCCCGCGCCGGACTACGTCGAGGACGTCATCCGGGCGTTCATCGTCGCCACCGTCTTCTGGGGTGTGGTCGGGTTCCTCATGGGAACGACGATCGCGTTCCAGCTCGCCTACCCGATCCTGAACCTCGACCTGGAGTGGACCACCTTCGGGCGGCTCCGTCCGGTGCACACCTCGGCGGTGATCTTCGCCTTCGGCGGTAACGCGCTGCTCGGCACCAGCCTGCACGTGGTCCAGCGCACCTGCCGGGCGCGGCTGTTCGGCGGGTCCGAGGCCGGCTGGTTCCTGTTCTGGGGCTATCAGACCTTCATCGTGCTCGCCGCGCTCTCCTACGTGATGGGCTACAGCCAGAGCAAGGAATACGCCGAGCCGGAGTGGTTCATCGACCTGTTCCTGACCTTCGTCTGGGTCGTCTACCTCGTGGTGTTCATGGGCACGATCATGAAGCGCGAGGAGCCGCACATCTATGTGGCGAACTGGTTCTACCTCGCCTTCATCATCACCATCGCGATGCTGCATATCGGCAACAACCTCACCCTGCCGATCGCCTGGGGTGCGTCGAAGAGCTACCAGCTCTCCTCGGGCGTACAGGATGCGATGATCCAGTGGTGGTACGGCCACAACGCGGTGGGCTTCTTCCTCACCGCCGGGTTCCTGGGGATGATGTACTACTTCATCCCCAAGCAGGCCGAGCGGCCGATCTACTCCTACCGGCTCTCGATCGTGCATTTCTGGTCGCTGATCTTCCTCTACATCTGGGCCGGCCCGCACCACCTGCACTACACCGCGCTGCCCGACTGGGCGCAGACGCTGGGGATGATCTTCAGCGTCATGCTGTGGATGCCGTCCTGGGGCGGGATGATCAACGGCATCATGACGCTCTCGGGGGCGTGGGACAAACTGCGCACCGATCCGGGCCTGCGCTTCTCGGTCGTCGCCGTCGCATTCTACGGCATGAGCACCTTCGAGGGCCCGGTGATGAGCGTGAAGGCCGTCAACGCGCTGAGCCACTACACGGACTGGACCGTCGGCCACGTGCACTCGGGTGCCATGGGCTGGGTCGGGTTCATCGTGTTCGGCGCGGTCTACTATCTCGTGCCGGTGCTCTGGAAGCGGCGCGGCCTGTACAGCACACGCCTGGTCGAGTGGCACTTCTGGATCGCCACCCTCGGCATCGTCTTCTACATCACCGCGATGTGGGTCTCGGGCGTGATGCAGGGACTCATGTGGCGCGCCTATGACGAGCTCGGCTTCCTGCAATACAGCTTCATCGAGACGGTCGCGGCGATGCACCCCTACTACGTGATCCGCGCGCTCGGCGGCGTGCTCTACCTCACCGGCGCGCTGATCATGGTCTACAACCTCTGGAAGACCGTGACCGCGAGCGAACCGGTCCGCCAGCCCGCGCCGGCGTGGCGTCCGCAGGCGGCCGAGTAGGGAGGGCCGGCCGATGCTCCGCCACGCCACCATCGAGCGCAACGTCATCCTGCTCGCGGTGCTCACGCTGATCACGGTCTCGATCGGCGGCATCGTGCAGATCGTGCCGCTGTTCACCATCGAGACGACGATCGAGCGCGTCGCAGGCATTCGACCCTACACGCCGCTCGAGCTCGCCGGGCGCAACATCTACCTGCGCGAGGGCTGCTACGCCTGCCACAGCCAGATGATCCGCCCCTTCCGCGACGAGCTGGAGCGTTACGGCCACTACTCGCTCGCCGCCGAGTCCATGTACGACAGGCCGTTCCAGTGGGGCTCGAAGCGCACCGGACCGGATCTCGCGCGGGTGGGCGGCAAGTACTCGAACGAGTGGCATCTCCAGCATTTCATCGACCCGCGCAGCGTGGTGCCAGAGAGCGTGATGCCGCCCTACGGGTTCCTGCTCCGCCCGTTGCGCACGGACGACATCACGAGCCATCTGCGCGCCCTGCAGCGCCTCGGCGTGCCCTACACCGACGCGATGATCGCCAACGCCGCGGCCGATCTGCGCGCCCAGGCCGATCCGGATGCCGATCATTCCGGGCTTCTGGAGCGCTATCCGAAGGCTCCGACCGGCGCGTTCGATGGCAATCCGGGACGGGTGACCGAGATGGACGCGATCATCGCCTACATGCAGATGCTCGGTACGCTGGTCGACTTCGCCGACGTCACGCCCGAAGCGGTCCGGCAGTGAGGAGGGGGCGATGATGGACTGGCTCGCCGCCCACTACGCCGAGCTCCGCCAGCTCTGGTCCGTGTGGTTCCTGCTGCTGTTCGTCGGCATCGTCGCCTGGTCGTTCTGGCCGCACAACAAGGAGCGGCTGGAGCGGCAGGGCCGCATCCCGCTCGACGACGACCGCTGAGAGAGGAGCACGTTCGTGCCCACCAAGATCGAGAAGGACGCAGTCACCGGCAAGGAGACCACCGGCCATGAATGGGACGGCATCAAGGAGCTGAACACGCCGCTGCCGAAGTGGTGGCTCTATATCCTCTATGCGACCATCGCCTGGTCGGTCGTCTGGGCGATCCTCTATCCGTCCTTCCCCGGGCTCTCGGGCCATTGGCGCGGCACCACGGGCTGGACGCAGCGGACCGCGATCGCCGAGCAGATGCGGGCGGTGGACGCCGAGCGCGCGCCGATGCTGGAGCGCATCCGCTCGGCCGGCCTCGAGGAGCTCCGCCGCGATCCGGACCTGCTGCAATACGCGATGGCGGGCGGGCGCGTCGCCTTCGCCGACAACTGCGCCGCCTGCCACGGTGCCGGCGGCGAAGGCCGCCCGGGCGGCTTCCCGAGCCTCGCCGACGATTCCTGGATCTGGGGCGGCACGCTGGAGGACATCCACACCACGATCCTGCACGGCATCCGCAACACGCAGGATCCGGACGCGCGCATGAGCATGATGCCGGCCTATGGCCAGATCCTGTCGCGCCAGGAGATCGACGATGTCGCCGAGCACGTGCTGAGCTTCACCGGCCGCAGCACCAACGCCGAGAGTGCCGCGCGCGGCGCCACCATCTACGCCGATCAATGCGTCGCCTGCCATGGCGAGAAAGGCGAGGGCGTGCGCGAACAGGGCGGACCGGCGCTCAATGACGCGATCTGGCTCTATGGCGGCTCGAAGCGCGAGATCACGGCGCAGATCGCCAACCCGCGCATGGGCGTGATGCCGCCCTGGCAGGGACGGCTCGACGAGGCGACCATCCGCATGCTCACCGTCTACGTGCACACCCTCGGCGGCGGCGAGTAGCGCGGGGGCGCGATGCGCATGGACAGGCCCGTGAAGGCGACGGAGGCGCCGGCAAGCCCGGCGCCCACGTCGCTCTACGCCGCCCGGGTCAAGGTCTATCCGGCGCGCGTGCAGGGGCGGTTCCGGAACTTCAAGTGGGCGTTCCTGGTGTTCGCCCTGGCGGTCTACTACGTCCTGCCCTGGCTGCGCTGGCACCGCCCGGGCGACGCGCCGGACCAGTTCCTGCTGATCGACCTCGCCGGTCGCCGTTTCTATCTCGGCCCGATCGAGGTCTGGCCGCAGGAGATCTACCTCGTCACCTTCCTGCTGATCTTCTCGGCGATCGCGCTGTTCCTGGTGACCTCGCTGTTCGGTCGGGTGTGGTGCGGCTTCGCCTGCCCGCAAACGGTCTGGACCGATCTCTACATGTGGGTCGAGCGGCGCATCGAGGGCGACCGCAATGCGCGCATGAAGCTCGACCAGGGGCCGCGGAACGGCGTGTACTGGGCGAAGAAGGTCTCCAAGCACGCGATCTGGCTGGCGATCGCCGCGGCCACGGGCGGTTCCTTCGTGCTCTATGTGCAGGATGCGCCGACGGCGGTGCGCGAGATCGTCACCGGCCAGGCGGGGGCCTGGACCTACAGCTTCGTCGGCATCCTCACCTTCACCACCTATGCGCTCGCCGGCTGGGCGCGCGAGCAGGTCTGCACCTACATGTGCCCCTGGCCGCGCTTCCAGGCGGCGATGCTCGACACGCAGTCGCTCGTCGTCACCTACCGCGCCTGGCGCGGCGAGCCGCGCGGCAAGCACAAGCAGGGCGAGAGCTGGGAAGGCCACGGCGACTGCGTCGATTGCCGCCAGTGCGTGAATGTCTGCCCGACCGGGATCGACATCCGCGACGGCCAGCAGCTCGAATGCATCGGCTGCGGGCTCTGCATCGATGCCTGCGATGCCATCATGGACAAGGTCGGCCGGCCGCGGGGGCTGATCGCGCTTGATACGCTCGCCGACATCCAGGCCTGCGAGCGGGCGGTCGCGCACCTGGCGCCGGGTCCCAAACGGGTCGAGGTCGCCGAGGCGGCGCACACGCCGATCAAGGTGATCCGGCCCCGCACCATGATCTACGCGGGCGTGCTCGGCCTGGTCGGCCTGATCATGCTGGGTGCGCTGGCCATCCGCGACACCACCGAGCTCTCCGTGCTGCGCGATCGCGCCCCGCTGTTCGTCACGCTGGCGGACGGCTCGGTGCGCAACAGCTACACGCTGAAGATCATCGAGAAGCGCCATGACGACCGCACGCTGACGCTGCGCGTCGACGGCCTCCCGGGGGCGACGCTGGCCGGACTCGCGGCGGACGAGGCGCCGGGTCCGGCGATTCCCCTGTCGGTGCGCCCCGGCTCGGTCGCGACGCACCGCGTGCACGTCTTCGCCCGCACCGGCGCCGCGCTGCCCGAGAGCACGCCCGTCACGTTCCGCCTGCTGGAGCCGGACGGGCGCGAGGCAGCGCGGCACGACAGCGTCTTCCTGGCGCCGCGGCGGTGAGCATGGCGACCGCCCCCGAACGCCGCAGCGCCTGGATTCCGTGGGCCTTCGTCGCCTTCATGGGCGTCGTCGTCGCGGTCAACGGCGTGATGGTCTATTTCGCACTCTCGACCTTCACCGGCACCACGGTCGATCGCGCCTACGAGCGGGGCCGGCTCTACAACGAGGTGCTCGCGGAAGCCGAGCGTCAGGCCGCGTTCGGCTGGCGGTTCGAGCTGCGCTGGACCCCGGGGACCGAACCGCATGCCGGGCGTCTCGTCATCGCCGCGACCGACCGCCACGGCGCGCCGCTGGAGGGACTCGCGATTGAGGGCAAGGTGCTGCGGCCGCTCGGTCGGCCCGAGCCGATCCCGCTTGCGCTGACGCAGACCGGCAGCGGCCGCTATGTCGTGCCGGTCACGCTCGACGGTGCGGGCCAGTGGGAGGTGCGGCTGGCGGCACGGCGCGGCACCGAGGGGCCGGTCGAGTTCCGCGAGCGGATCATCGTGCGATGAACGCGTTCACCGAAACGCGGCTTGCCCCGCCACGCGTGACCACCGCCTGCGCGCATTGCGCCGCGCCCTGTCCGGACGGCGCGCGGTTCTGCTGCGCCGGCTGCGCGGGCGCGCATGCCCTCATCAGCGGGCTCGGCCTCGATCGCTTCTACGCGCGGCTGGAGGGCAAGGCGCCGAAGCCCGGGCCGGACGCGCCGCGCCACGACCTCGCCGCGCGTGCGCGTACCGACGGCGACGTGCGCACGCTCGACCTGATGGTCGGCGGCATCACCTGCGCGGCGTGCTGCTGGCTGATCGAGCAGGTGCTGGCGCGCGAGCCGGACGTCACCTGGGCGCGCGTCGCGCTCTCGACGCGCCGGCTGACCATCCGCTGGCATGGCCCGGCCGCACGCGCGAACGATTTCGGCGCGCGCATCGCCGCCCTCGGTTTCGCGGTCGCGCCGTTCGATCCCTCCTGCCTCGCCGCCGGCGACGAGGCGGAGGCGAAGCGGCTCTTGCGCGCCATGGGGATCGCCGCCTTCGCCTCGATGAACGTCATGCTGGTCTCGGTCGCGGTCTGGGTCGGCCACGCGACCGGCGACATGGGGCCGGCGACGCGCGACCTGATGCACTGGCTCGCCGCGCTGATCGCGCTGCCGGCGGTGGCGGTCGCGGGCATGCCGTTCTTCCGTCCGGCCTTCACGGCGCTGCGTGCGGGCCGCGCGAGCCTCGACCTGCCGATCAGCCTCGGCGTGCTCGCGACCTGCGCGATGAGCCTCTCCGAGACGATCCGCGGCGGCGACTACGCCTATTTCGACTCCGCGATCATGCTCGTGTTCCTGCTGCTGGTCGGCCGCTATCTCGACCGCCGCGCGCGCGGCCGGGCACGCGAAGCCGCTGCGCGCCTGATGACGCTGAACCGCGCCCCCGTCGGCGTGCTCGACCATGCCGGGGTCGCGCATCCGCGCGCGCCGGAGGGGGTGCGTCCGGGCGAGCGGGTGCTGGTCGCGCCCGGCGAGCGCATCGGCGTGGATGGCGTGGTGCTCTCGGGCCGGACGACGCTCGACGAGAGCCTGCTCACCGGCGAGACCCTGCCGCGCGCGGCGGGTCCGGGCGATACCGTGCATGCCGGCACGCTGAACCGTGATGCGGCGCTGGTGGTGGAGGCGCGCGCCTCGGGTGCCGGCACCCTGCTCGCCGCGATCGTGCGGCTGATGGAGCGCGCCGAGCAGTCGCGCTCGCGTTTCGTCGCGCTCGCGGATCGGGTGTCGCGCTGGTACACGCCGTTGGTGCATGTGCTCGCGGCGGGGACGTTCCTGCTGTGGTGGGGCGTGTTCGACGTCGTCTGGCAGCAGGCGCTCGTTTATGCCGTCGCGGTGCTGATCATCACCTGCCCCTGCGCGCTCGGCATCGCCGTGCCCGCGGTGCAGGTCGCCGCCGCCGGCGGGCTCATGCGGCGCGGCGTGCTGATCACCTCCGGCACCGCGTTCGAGCGCCTCGCGCAGGCGGATGTCGCGGTGCTGGACAAGACGGGCACGCTGACGCGCGGCCGGCCGGCGCTCCAGCCCGGCGCGTGGACAGCGGAGGATCTGCGCGCCGCGGCCGCCCTGGCCGCGACCTCGCGCCATCCGCTGGCGCGCGCGCTCGCGGCGGCCGCATCCGATGTTCCGGCCGCACCGGATGTCGTCGAGCATCCGGGCGAGGGCCTGTCGTGCGGTACGGTGCGGCTCGGCTCGGCCGCGTTCGTCGGTGCGGCGCCGGGTGACGGGATGGAGCTGTTCCTGGCCCGTCCCGGTGCGGCGCCGGTGCGTTTCGCCTTCGCCGATGTGCCGCGACCGGATGCGCGCGATGCCGTGGCCGCGCTGGCCGCGCAGGGCCTGGTCCCCGAACTCCTCTCCGGCGACCGCGCGCCTGCCGTGGCGGAGGCCGCGCGCGACGCCGGCATCACGCGCTGGACCGCTTCCGCCGACCCGGCGGCCAAGATCGCCAGGCTCGAGGCGTTGAAGCGCGACGGGCGTCGCCCGCTGATGGTGGGCGACGGGCTGAACGACGCGCCGGCGCTCGCCGCCGCCCACGTTTCGATCGCCTACGCCTCGGGTGCCGACATCGCGCAGGCCGCCGCGGACGTGGTGGTGCAGACCGACCGTCTCGGCGCCGTTCCCGACACGGTCGCGGTTGCCCGTCGCGCCCAGCGCCTGGTGCGGCAGAACATTGCCATCAGCCTCGGCTACAACGTGGTCGCGGTGCCGCTGGCGATCGCAGGCTTCGTCACGCCCCTGATCGCGGCGGTAGCGATGGCGGCCTCGTCGCTGACCGTGATCCTGAATGCGCTGCGCGTCGAGCGGAGGCCCGCATGGACGCGCTGACGCTGCTGATCCCGCTGTCGCTCGCGCTGGGGCTGGGCGCGCTCGCGGCTTTCCTGTGGACGCTGCGCTCGGGCCAGTACGATGATCTCGATGGCGCGGCGCACCGGATCCTGTTCGACGACGATGCGGCGCCGCCGCAGGATGAGCGCAAGGAGACCAAGACATGAACGCTTCGACCGTGGTGTTCGGCGCCTTCGGCGTGGTGTTCGCCCTGCTCGGCCTGTTCATGGCCGCCGCCGCCAGGGATCCCGGCTTCTATGTCTCCGGTCTGATCCTGTTCGTCTCCTTCGTGCTGTTCCTGTTCAAGCTGGTGCAGAGCCATTTCGACCAGCAGCACGCCGGCAAGGGCGACTGACCCCCGGCCGGGCCGTCCGCCCCTGACGTTCCCCCTTGCGCCCGGGGAGCGAAGCCGCTGATATCCCTGGCAACAACGGGATATCGGGAGACTTCGCGATGACCTTGAACCGCCGCGCCCTGCTGGGTTCCTCGCTTGTCGGCGCCGCCGCGCTGGCCGGACTGCCGGCGCAGGCCCAGGCCGCACGCTGGCAGATGGCCACACCCTATCCGGACGCGAACTTCCACACGGTGAACATCCGCGAGTTCATCAAGGAGGTCGAGGAGGGCTCGGGCAACCGGCTCTCGATCACCCTGCACACCAACCAGTCGCTGCTGCGCATGCCCGAGATCAAGCGCGGCGTGCAGACCGGCCAGGTGCAGATGGGCGAGATCCTGCTCTCGGCCTACGGGAACGAGGACCCGATGTTCGAGGTGGACGGGATCCCGATGCTGGTGACCAACTTCACCCAGGCGCGCGTGCTCGCGGGACTGCAGCGTCCGTTCGTGCAGGCGCGGCTGCAGCGCCAGGGTGTGACCCTGCTCTACATGGTGCCGTGGCCGCAGTCGGGCTTCTACACGAACGAACGGCTCGATTCGATCGAGGGTCTGCGCGGCACCAAGTTCCGCACCTTCAACGCCGCCACCCAGCGCTTCGCCCAGCTCGTCGGTGCCACACCGACGCTCGTGCAGGCCGCCGAGGTGCCGCAGGCCTTCGCCACCGGCGTGGTCAACGCGATGGTCACCTCGGCCGCGACGGGCGTGGACAGCCAGGCCTGGGACTTCGTGCGCCACTTCACCCCCGTCGGCTTCACCCGCACCAAGAACGCGGTGTTCTGCTCGACGCGGGCGCTCAACGCCCTGCCCGAGAACGTCCGTTCGCTGATCCGCGACGCCGCGGAGCGTGCCGAGCAGCGCGGCTGGGGCATGGCGCAGGAGCAGGAGCGCACGCGCCAGGAGGAGCTCGCCCGGCGCGGCATGGCCGTGACCGATCCGCCCGCGCCGCGGCTGATGGCGGATCTGGAGAAGATCGGCGAGACCATGGTGAACGAGTGGCTCGCCAAGGCCGGCGAAGACGGCAAGAAGCTGATCGACGCCTACCGCGCCGCGATCGCGCGCGTCTGAGCGCGCCCCCGCGTGAGGGGGCTCCGGCGCGGCCTCGATGCGCTCTACCTCGCCGGCGGCATCGCCGGCGCGGTGGCGATTGTCACGATCGGCGTGCTGGTGCTGGGGCAGGTGACGCTGCGCCAGCTCGGCATGATCATTCCCGGCAGCGATGACCTGACCGCGTTCAGCGTCGCCGCCTCGGCCATGCTGCCGCTGGCCTACGCCTTCCGCAGCGGCGCGCATATCCGCGTCGACCTGATCATCGGCCGCACGCGCGGCGCGACACGGCGCGGCATGGAGATCGTGGCACTCGGACTCGCCGCCGCGATGGCGGCGCTGTTCGCCTTCGCGAGCTTCGACACGATGTCGGACTCCTGGGAGTTCGAGGAGGTCGCGCAGGGCCTGCTCGCCGTGCCGATCTGGATCCCCCAGATCGCCATGGTGGTCGGCAGCGCGCTGTTCGCGCTCGCGCTGGTCGATGACCTGGTGGTGGTCCTCGCCGGCGGCACGCCCTCGTATCGACGGCACGAGCCGGCGAGCGCGGTCGAGAAGGCGATGCAGGAGCTCTGAGCGGTGACGATCGAGCTCACCGAGGCCGGGCTGCTGCTGCTCGCCGTGCTGTTCGGCTTGCTCGGCCTCGGCGTCTGGATCGGCTTCGCGCTGATGCTGACCGGCTTCTGCGGCATCGTCGTGCTGCCGATGCTGTTCCCTGCCTTTAACGAGTTCCCGGTCGAGAAGGTGCTGGGCACCGCCGTGTGGCAGGCGATGGCGTCCTGGACGCTCGCCGCCCTGCCGCTGTTCATCTGGATGGGCGAGATCCTGTTCCGCACGAAGCTGTCCGAGGACATGTTCCGCGGCCTCGCGCCGTGGGTGCAGCGCCTGCCGGGGCGGCTCATGCATGTGAACGTGATCGGCTGCGGCATCTTCGCCGCGGTGTCGGGCAGTTCCGCCGCCACCTGCGCGACCATCGGCAAGATGAGCCTGCCCGCGCTCCTGGCGCGCGGCTACCACAAGCCGATGGCGATCGGCTCGCTCGCGGGCTCCGGCACGCTCGGGCTGCTGATCCCGCCTTCGATCATCATGATCGTCTATGGCGTCGCCGCCGAGGTCTCGATCGTGCGGCTGTTCATCGCCGGCGTGATCCCGGGGCTGATGCTGATCGCCCTGTTCTCGGGCTACATCGCGCTCTGGTCGTTGTTGAACCCGTCGCGCACGCCGCCGCGCGATCCACCCACCACCTGGCGGCAGAAGCTCGATGCCTCCGCCTCGCTGCTGCCGATCATCCTGCTGATCCTCGCGGTGATCGGCTCGATCTACGGTGGCATCGCCACCGCGAGCGAGGCCGCCGTGATGGGCGTGGCCGGTGCCTTGCTGCTCTCGGCCTGGGGCGGGACGCTGACGCGGGAGAGCTTCGTCGCGAGCCTGATGGGCGCGGTGCGCCTCTCCTGCATGATCAACTTCATCCTCGCCGGCGCCGCCTTCCTCACCCAGGCGATGGCGTATTCCCGGATTCCCGTGGCCATGGCGCAATGGGTGGGCGCGCAGGGCTTCCACCCCTACGCCGTGATCGGCGCGCTCACCGCGCTCTATGTCGTGCTCGGCTGCTTCATCGACGGCGTGTCGATGATCGTGCTGACGGTCTCGGTCGCCCTGCCGATCATCCAGGCGGCCGGGTTCGACCTGCTGTGGTTCGGCATCTTCATCGTGCTGGTGGTGGAGATGGCGCAGATCACCCCGCCGGTGGGGTTCAACCTCTTCGTGCTGCAAGGGCTGACGGGGGAGAACATCTTCCGGATCGCCGCCGCCACCGCGCCGTTCTTCGTGCTGATGTGCATCGCGGTGGCGCTGGTGACGGTGTTTCCGGGGCTCGCCACCTGGCTGCCCTCGACCATGTTCAGCACCTGAAGAAGACAGCCCGGGGGGACGACGGTCGTCCCCCCGGACCCCCCTCCACCTTCGTCGTCCATCCCATCCCCTGACGCTGCATCGGCGCCGGGACGGGCGCCTCCGCCGCGACACCCAGGGATGGAATCGCAATGCTGCGCGCCAGCAACGCCAGCCCGCCGGGCTCGCCCGCACCGTACACGGCATCGCCGAGAATCGGCCAGCCCATCGCCGCGCAGTGCACCCGCAGCTGATGCGTCCGACCGGTGCGCGGGCGCAGCTCCAGCCAGGTGCGATCTGCGCCGCGCCCGAGCACGCGCCACAGCGTCAGCGCCGGCGCACCCGCGGGATCGACCACCATGCGCCAGCCCGCCTCCCGGGTGCTGCGCTTCGCGACCGGCAGGGCGATCTCGCCCATCTCCACCGTCGGGCCGCCGCGCACCACCGCCCAGTACACCTTCTCCACCGCCCCCTCGGCGAAGGCGCGCCCCAAGGCCGCCAAGGCCGGCTTGGTCCGCCCCAGCACCAGACACCCCGCCGTGTCGGCATCCAGCCGATGCGCCGGCTGCGGCAGCCGGCGCTTGCCGAACCGCAACGACTCCAGCAGGTCCTCCACGCTCGCCCCGCCGCGCGGGCCGCGATGCACCGGCAGCCCGGCCGGCTTGTCGATCACCAGCACAGCCTCGTCGCGATACAGCACCGCCGGCGTCACCGCGCCTCGCTCGCCAGCTCCGCCAGCGCCTCCTCCTCCGCCGCGAGATGCAGCGTCAGCAGCGCCTCCAGGGCGAACAGCGTCCGCCGGAGCTCGGCCGATGCGCCGTTCCAGCCGTCCTGCTGCTCGGCGAGATGCAGCAGGCTGGCCAGTCGCCGGCACAGCGCCTCGATCTCGGCATGCATGCGGATCAGTGGCCCCATCGGATCGCGCCCGCCCAGCCGCCGCGCCGCCGCCGGATAGAGCGCCTGCTCCTCCTCCGCCTGGTGCGGCAAGAGCTCGGCCCGCAGATCCGCCTCCAGCGTGGCGAGGGCGCGCAACGACTCCGGCCCGTCGCCGACCGCCTCCGCCCCCTCGCGGAGGCGTTCGGCGAGCCGGCGCAGCCCGGCATGCTCGGCGACCCGATCGGCCAGCCCTGCCTCGTCCGGCAGCGGCGCGGGCGCGACGTCGTCGCGCCCCGGCCGCAGTGCGGTCAGCGCGAACAGGATCGCCGCGACATCGATCGCCTCCTGCACCAACGCGCCGATCAGCGGCGGCAGATGGCCGAACGCGGCGAAGCCCATCGCGATCCCGGACAGCGCCATCCCCAGCACGATCGCCTGGATCGCGATCGCCCGTGAGCGGCGCGCGATCGCCATCGCCTCGGCCGCGCGATCGACCCGATCGACCAGCAGCACCGCATCCGCCGCCTCGGCTGCCGCTGCCGTGCCATGCGCGCCCATGGCGATGCCGACATCGGCCGCGGCAAGCGCGGGGGCATCGTTCACCCCGTCGCCCACCATCGCGACGGTTCCGCGCGCGCGCTCCTCGTGCACCGCGGCGATCTTGCCGGCGGGCGAGACCCCGGCATGCACGGCGTCCAGCCGCAGCACCGCCGCGACCGGCGCGGCCGCCTCGCCGCGGTCGCCCGTGACGAGGCCGATCCGCTCGACCCCGAGCGCGCGCAGCCGCCGCACCGTGCGCCGCACCTCGGGCCTGAGCCCGTCCGCCATCACGAAGGCCGCGACCACCCGCCCGCCGACCGCGAGCCAGGCGACGCTGCCGGCCACAGCCAGCGAGGCCGCGATCGCCAGAGTCTCGGGTGGTGCGAGCCCGCGCTCGCGCAGGAACCCCTCCGAGCCGAGCAGCACCGCCTGCCCGTCCACATGGCCCGACAGCCCGCCGCCGGCGGTCTCGGCCGCCGCCTCGGGCGCGGGCACGGCGAGGCCGCGCTCGCGCGCCGCCGCCACCAGCGCGGCCGAGACGGGATGTGTCGAGCCCTGCGCCAGCGCCGCCGCCAGCCGCAAGGCCGCCTCGCGCCTGAGCCCGGGCACGGTCTCGATCGCGGCGAGGCGCGGGCGGCCGGGTGTCAGCGTGCCGGTCTTGTCGAACAGCACGATGCGGATGCGCGCGAGCCGCTCGATCACGCCCGCGCCCTTCACCACGATGCCGCGCGCCGCTGCCCGTCCGACGCCCGCCACCAGCGCGATCGGCGCGGCGAGGATCAGCGGGCACGGGGTGGCGACCACCAGCACTGCGAGTGCCCGCACCGGATCGCCCGAAAACACCCAGGCGAGCCCCGACACGACCGCGGTGGCGGCGATGAAGACGACGGCGAAGCGGTCGGCCAGCCGCGTCAGCGGCGCGCGCGAGGCGGCCGCCTGCTCCGCCAGTCGCACGATCGCGGCATAGGTGCTGGCCTCGGCCGAGGCGGTGGCGCGCATCCGGAACGCCGCACCCGCGTTCACCGCGCCGCTGCGCAGCTCGGCGCCCGTGCGCAGGCGGCGCGGCAGCGGCTCGCCGGTGAGCGCGCTCTCGTCCAGAACCGCCTCGGCGTCGGCGAGCGTGCCGTCGGCCGGTACGGTCTCGCCCGGGCGCACCAGCAGCGTGTCGCCCGGTCGGATCGCCGCCGCGTCGATCTCCTCCACCGTGCCCTCGGCGAGCCGCGCCGCCCGTCGCGGCGCGCGTGCGGCGAGCGCGGTCAATGACCGCTTGGCCCGACCTTGCGCCCAGTCCTCCAGCGCCTCGCCGCCCGCGACCATCAGCGCCACCACCGCCGCGGCCGCCGCCTCGTCGAGCGCGGCCGCGCCGAGAATGGCCGCGAGCGCGATCACATCGACGCCGACCCGCCCGCCGGCGAGCGCCTGCGCGGCCGCCAGCCCGACATGCAGCGCCACCGGCAGCGCGGCGGCCGACCAGACGATCCGCGCGGCGAGCGCCCGATCGGTGAGCGCCAGCGCCGTGCCGATCGCGAGCCCGAGGGCCACCCAGGCCAGCAGCGCGTTGCGCCGGTTCCACGCCGTTCCCATGCGGCCATGATGGCGCATCCCGGCCGCGCTGCCTTGACCCGACGCAATCCCTGTGGCCGGTACGCGCAGGACGCGAGGGAGAGGGCCATGGACGGGACGCAGGCGCGGGCGGAGACCATGAACGGGGCGGAGAGCCTGGTGCAGACGCTGCTCGATAGCGGCGTGGACACCTGCTTCGCCAATCCCGGCACCTCCGAGATGCACTTCGTCGCCGCGCTCGACCGCATCCCCGGCATGCGCTGCGTGCTCGGCCTGTTCGAGGGCGTGGTGACCGGGGCGGCCGACGGCTATGCCCGCATGGCCGAGAAGCCCGCCTGCACGCTGCTCCACTGTGGCCCCGGCCTCGCCAACGGGCTCTCGAACATCCACAACGCAAGGCGTGCGCGGAGCCCGATGGTGAACATCGTCGGCGATCACGCGACCTATCACCGCCAGTGGGACGCGCCGCTGACCGCGGATGTCGAAGGGGTGGCGCGGCCGTTCAGCGACTGGGTGCGCTACGGCCAGTCATCGCGCGGCATCGCCGCCGACGGCGCGGCCGCGGTTCAGGCGGCGCGCACCGCGCCGGGCCAGATCGCCACGCTGATCCTGCCCGCCGACACGGCCTGGGAGCCCTCCGCAGGTCCGGCGAAGCCGCTGCCCGTGCCGCCGCGCGTCATGCCCGCGCCGCAGCAGCTCGAGACCGTCGCTCGGGTGCTGCGCGCCAAGGGGGCGAAGGTGCTGTTGCTGCTCGCCGGGCCGGCGCTCACCGAGGCCGGCCAGCGCGCGGCTTGGCGCATCGCCGCCGCGACCGGCTGCGGCGTGCTGGCGCAGATGTCGAACGCGCGCACGGCCCGGGGGAGGGGCCGCTATCCGGTCGAGCGCGTGCCCTATCCGGTGGACATGGCGCTGGCGAAGCTCGCCGGCTACGAGGCCTGCATCCTGGTCGGCGCGAAGCACCCCGTCGCGTTCTTCGCCTATCCCGGCAAGCCCGGCTCGCTGCTGCCGGAGGGCTGTGCGGTGCACGTGCTGGCGCGGCCCGACCAGGAAGTGCTCGGCGCGATCGAGGCGCTCGCCGAGGATGTCGCCAAGGGCGTCGCGCCGCCGGCGCCGAACGGCGGCGAGCGGCCGCGCGCGCCGGGCGGTGCCATCACGCCCGAGGGGATTGCCGCCACGGTCGGCGCGCTGATGCCGGAGCATGCGATCGTGGTGGACGAGGGGGTCACCACCGGCCGCGGCTTCTTCGCGGCCACCCACACCGCGCCGCCGCATGACTGGCTTCAGCTCACGGGCGGCTCGATCGGCGAGGGCCTGCCGCTGGTGCTCGGCGCCTCGATCGCCTGCCCGGACCGCAAGGTGATCGGGCTGCAGGCTGACGGCAGCGGCATGTACACGGTGCAGGCGCTCTGGACCATGGCGCGCGAGCGCTGCGATGTCTGCGTCGTCATCTTCTCCAACCGCAAATACGCGATCCTGCGTCACGAGCTGATGAACGTGGGCGCCAATCCCGGCCGCACCGCGCTCGACATGCTCGATCTCGGCAATCCGGACATCGACTGGGTGAAGGTCGCCGAGGGCATGGGGGTGGAGGGTGCGCTGGCACCGGATCTCGACGCGCTGGCGGACCTGCTCCGCGGCGCGATGGGCCGCAAGGGGCCGTTCCTGATCGAGCTCCTGGTGCCCTGAGCCGGGGAGCCGTGCCGGAGGCGGCGAGGCGGGACACCCCCGGAAATGCGCGGGAAAGTTGCGCTTGGTTAGCAAACTCGCGTAGATAATCCGGGGTCGACATGCGCGCCTTCGCTGAAAGTGATAGTCCTTGGCCGTTTTCGTGATGGTGACTTGCTGATGGCAACCCCGACCACCGCCACGACACCGCCCGCTGCTCCCGCCAATGGGAAGGCGTCGCAGCTGCTGCTGCTGGAGGACAACCCCGCCCTCGCCCGCGTGGTGGCGACGGTCGCCCAGGCCGAGGGCTGGGTGGTGCATACCTGCGTGGACACGGCGCAGTTCGTCGAGGCGCTGGAGACCGTCCGTCCCGACGCGGCGATCGTCGACTGCATGCTGGCCGAGGGCAGCGGGCTTGACGTGCTCGGCCGCCTCGCCGCCACCTCGCGCGACGCGCCGGTGCTGATCATGTCCGGCTATGGCGACACGCTGCTCCGGCTCGCGTTGCAGACGGCCGAGCGCAGCGGGCTCACGCGCGTCAGCACCCAGCCCAAGCCGTTCGCGGCGTCTGCCCTGCGCAGCTTCCTCCACCAGGCGTCGGGGCCTCCGCCGGCATCGTGATGCGCGAGGCGTCCCGGCGGGCGAGGCGGCTGGCCTCCGCCCTGCCCTGGATCGCCGCCGGGATCGGCGCCGTGCTGCTCGCCGGGGTGGCGGTGCTGCTCGGGCAGAACCTCCAGAGCGAGCTCGACGCCAACGCCAACCGCGCCCGCATTCTCGCCGCAGGGACCGCCGAGGCGGTCTCCCGACGCATCGAGGGCATCGATTTCGCCCTGATGGGGCTCGCGGCGCGGATCGACCCGCGCCGCCTCGACGATCCCGACCATCGCGCCGCCCTCCACGCCGCCCTGGTCGAGACCCGCGACCTCAGCCGCGACACCAATGCCTTCGTCGTGCTCGACCGGGCGGGCGGGCTGGTCGCGACCTCGCGCGTGCCGCCCGATCGCACCGAGCGCGTGAGCCTCGCCGACCGGCCGCTGTTCGCGCCGATCGCGGCCGACCCGGCGCCACGCCTGTCGATCAGCCCGCCCTATCTCGGCCTGCTCGGCAATGTCCGGGATCAGGCGATCATCGCGCTCGGCAGGCCCTTGTTCGACGCCGACGGCGCGTTCGCCGGCGTCGTCACGGCGATCCTGCCGATCGTCCAGGGGCGCGGCCTGCTGCCGCCCACCGATTTGCCGGACAGCGTCGTCGTCATCCTGCTGCGCGGCGACGGGGTGCTGCTGGAGCAGCGACCCGCTTCATCCGGCCTGCCGCGCGAGGCCGACGTGTTCGCGCTGCCGGAGGCGCTCGGCCATGCCGATCCGCCGCCAACTGGCCTGTTCCGGACCGTGCGCGCCAGCGACGGCGAGGCCTTCCTCGCCGCCTGGCACATGGTCGACCGCGGGCGCGCCGTCGTGCTGGCGGGGCTCAAGCGCGCGGCCGTGGTCGCCGCCTGGGCGCGCACCGCCGTGCCCGTCAGCCTTGCCGGTGCGCTGCTGGCGGCGGCCCTGGTGCTGCTCGCGGTGCGGCTGTCGCGCACGATTGTGCGGCTCGACGATGCGCTCGCCGACCTCGAATCACGGGAAGGCGAGATGCGAACCATCGCGGATTCGCTCGGTATCGTGCTGTGGCTGCGGCCCCGCCGACTGGAAGCCACCCGATACCGCGGCGCGGCGGCGGCACGCCTGACGGGGCGCACGATCGCGGAACTCGAATCGCGTCCGTTCTATTGGCGGGAAGTGGTGACCCATCCCGATGACCGCGACGCGCTGCAGCGCTCGTACCGCGGCGTGGACCTCGCGCAGGGCTGGTGCCACGTCTACCGGATCGTCGCTCGCGACGGGACCGTGCGGTGGATCGAGGACCGCGCGATCCAGGTGAAGGCGGCGAACGGCGACGGCCCGGTCTACGGCACGATCACCGACATCACCGAACTGCACGAGGCGCGCGAGCGGCTTTCCCGCCAGGAGCGCCAGATCGCCGATGCCGTGCGGATCGCCGGCCTCGCCTTCTGGCGCCTGCCCGTCGATGCCGATCGGTTCGAGTGGAGCTCCGAGAGCTACCGCCAGTTCGGCGTCGATCCGCTCAGCTTCCAGCCGCGGGTCGATGCGGTCCTGGCGATGATCGAGCCCGAGGACCGCCAGCGCGTGGCCGAGACGCTGCGGCGCGTGCGCGAGACCGGCGAGAGCGAGTCCTACATCTACCGGTTCCGCCGCGCCGACGGCGCACTGCGCGTGCGCTGGTCGCTGACCGGCGTCGAGCGCGACGGCGCAGGTCGCGTGATCGCGCTCTCGGGCGTCAGCCAGGACATCACCGACCGCGAGCGGATGCATGCCGCGCTCACCCAGCAGCAGCTCCAGCTCGCCGAGGCCGGGCGGGCTGCCGGGCTTGGTTTCTGGCGCCTGCGCAAGGGCTCGGAGGTCCTGGAATGGACCGACGAGGTCTATCGACAGATGGGCGAGACGCGCGAGACCTTCGTGCCGACGCTGGAGGCGCTCTACCAGCGCATCCTGCCCGAGGACCGCGAGGCGACCCGTGCCGCCGCCGAACGGGTGTGGGAGACCGGCGAGCCCGGCGGCGCCGTCTATCGCATCCGCCGTCCCGACGGCGAGATCCGCTACCGGTGGGTCTCGATCGCGCTCGAACGCGATGCCGACGGCACGCCGGTCGCCGTTTCAGGCATCAGCCAGGACATCACCGAACAGCGCCTGGCGACCGAGCGCCTGGCGCGGCAGGAGCGGCTGATCGCCGAGGCCGGGCGGATCGCGCGGATCGGATTCTACCGCCGCGACCTCGCCACCGGCGCGATCGACTGCAACGACGAGTTCCGCCGCCAGTACGGCCTCGAGGACGCCGAGCCGGTCGAGTTCGCGACGCTGCACGCCCGCCTTCATCCCGACGATGCCGAGCTGCAGGAGCGAGCGCGGCAACGGGTGCTGGATAACGGCGAAACGGTGACGTTCACCTATCGGATCATCCGCCCGGATGGCGCCGTCCGCCGTCTGCGCGCGACGATAGGGCTTGAACGTGCCCTGGACGGCAGCCCCACGGCCGTTTCCGGCCTGTTCCAGGACGTCACCGAGGAGGTCGAGGCACGCGAGCAGCGCGAGCGCCAGCAGCAGTTCCTCGAAGCCGCGCGCCGGATCGGCCGGCTCAACTACTGGCGATTGCCGCTGGACGGCGAGGAATACACCTGGACCGAAACGCTGTTCGAGGAATACGGCGTCGATCCCGCGACCTTCGTGCCAACGCGCGCGCGCGTGTTCGCGATGATCCATCCCGACGATCGTCAGGCGGTGATCGAGGCCGGCCAGCATCTGCGCCGCACCGGCGAGGGCGCGACCACGACGTTCCGGATCATCCGCCCCGATGGCAGCGTGCGCTGGCGCCGGGCGGTCTCGGGACTGGAGCGGAACGCCGAAGGCGTGCCGGTCGCGCTGATCGGCGTCACCCAGGACGTCACCGGCGAGCTCGCCGGCCGCGAGCAGCTCGAGCGGCAGCAGCGCTACCTGGAAGCGGCGCGCCGGATCGGCCATGTCGGCTTCTACTGGCGCGCGATCGACAGCGACACCTACACCTGGACCGAGGAGATCTACGCCGGCTACGGTGTCGATCCGGCGAGCTTCGTACCGACGCGGGCCGCCGTGCGGGCGATGGCGCATCCCGACGACCTGGCGGTGATCGATGCCGCCGCGGCCCGCCTGTTCGAAACGGGCGAGAGTGGCGCCGTCACGTTCCGGATCATCCGTCCCGACGGCACGGTGCGTTGGCGTCGGGCCACCAGCGGCCTCGAACGCGGTCCCGACGGCGCGCCGATCGGGCTGGTCGGCGTCAGCCAGGACGTCACCGAGGAGGTCGAGCGGCGCGAGCAGCTCGAACGCCAGCAGCAGTTCCTCGATGCCGCGCGCCGGATCGGCCGGATCGGCTTCTACCGCCGCCCGCTGGATGGCAGTCCCTCCACCTGGACGGAGGAGATCTATCGCGATTTCGGCGTCGATCCCGCGACCTTCACGCCGACGCGGGACGCCGTGATGGCGATGGTGCATCCCGAGGACCGCGACGCGCTCCGGGCGTGGATGAGCCGCGTCCGCGAAGGGAACGAAACCCGCGATCATACCTACCGCTTGATCCGCGCCGACGGGCAGGTGCGCTGGCGCCGCGTCGTCGCCGGGCTTGAGCGGCGCGCCGACGGCACGCCGGTCGCCGTGGTCGGTGTCGCCCAGGATGTGACCGAGGAGGTCGAGGCGCGCGAGCAGATCGCCGAGCAAGCGCGCCGGCTGCGCGAGGTCGGTCGGGTCGCGCATATCGGCTTCTACCGCCGCGCGCTCGACGGCACGCAGATGGTGGCGACCGAGGAGAAGCTGCGCCAGTTCGGCCTGCCCCTCGACAGCGGGCCGCTGGATGTCGGCGCCTATCGCGCGCTGATGCATCCCGACGACCTCCCGCGGGTGGAAGCGACCGGGCGGCGCATCGTCGAGACCGGCGAGAGCGAGACGGTGACGTTCCGCGTCTGCCGCCCGGACGGCACGGTGCGCTGGATCCGTATCGTTGCCGGCCTGGAACGCGACGCCGACGGACGGAAGATCGCCGTCACCGGGCTGTCGCAGGACGTCACCGAGGAGGTCGAGGCCGCCGAGCAGCTGCGCCAGCGCGAGAAACTGCTCGGCGATGCCGGCCGCGTCGCGCGTCTGGGCTTCTGGCGTCGCCGCCTCGACGAGGAGACCGTCGTCTGGTCCGAGGAGATGTATCGCTTCTACGGATTCGAGCCCGGCGGCGTCGTGCCGACGCTCGCCCTGATCCGCGCGCGGCTGCATCCCGACGACGTTCCGGTCTGGCAGCAGGCCCGCGCGCGGCTGCACGAGACCGGCGAGAACCAGACGGTCACCGTGCGCGTCCGCCAGGGCGATGGGAGCTGGCGCTGGATCCGCGATTCGGTGGGCATGGAGCGCACCGCAGACGGCGTCGTGACCATCTATGGCATCGCCCAGGACGTCACCGCCGAGATCGAGGCGACCGAGCGGTTGCGTCACCAGGACCGGCTGCTGGCCGATGCCGGCCGCGTCGCCCGTCTCGGCTTCTGGGGCCGCAGACTGGACAGCGACGTGGTGACCTGGTCGGACGAGGTCTACCGGCAGTTCGGCTTCGAACCGGGCAGCGTCGTGCCGACCAATGCGATGATCACGGAGCGGCTGCACCCCGATGATATCGCCCTGTGGGAGGCAAGCCGGACAAGACTGCGCGAGACCGGCGAGGCCCAGACGGTCACTGTCCGGGTGCGCCGCCCCGACGGCGGCTATCGCTGGATCCGCAACGCTTCGGGCATGGAGCGCGGCAGCGACGGCATGATCGCCGTGTTCGGGATCACCCAGGACGTGACCGAGGAGGTCGAGGCGCGCGAACGGCTGGACCGCCAGCGGCGCCAGCTCGCCGATGCCGGCCGCGTCGCGGGGCTGGGCTTCTGGCGCCTGCCCATCGGCGGCGACGCGTTCGAGCTCAGCGAGGCGATCTACGACCAGATCGGCGTCGATCCGAACACCTTCACCTCCAGCGTCGACTCGGTGCTGGGGTTGATGCCGCCGGAGGACCAGGCGATCGTGCGGGCCACGCTCGAGCGCGTGGCCGCGACGGGCGAGCAGGCGAACGTCGTCTATCGCATCCGCCGGCCGGACGGCTCGCTCCGCCATCGCAGCTCCTCCGTGGGGCTGGAGCGCGGCCCCGACGGCATGCCGGTCGCGCTCGTCGGCGTCTCGACCGACATCACCGAACGCATCCAGCAGGAGGAACGGCTCGAGCGGGCGCAACGGTTGAACGCGCTGGGCGAGCTGACCGGCGGCATCGCGCATGACGTGAACAACCTGCTGTCGGTGATCGGCCTGAACCTGGAGCTCGTGCACGAGCTCGTCGCCGACGGCGAGGCGCGCGAGCTGACCGAAGCGGCGCTGCACGCGGTCGGGCAGGGGGCGAAGCTGACGCGCGGCCTGCTGGCCTTCGCGCAGCGGCAGTCGCTGCGGCCGGCGCCGGTGCCGCTCGCGCCGCTGGTCGGCGGACTCGACGCGCTGCTCCGGCGCGCGCTCGGCGGACGGATCGTGCTGCGCACCGAGGTCGCCGCCGACACGCCGCCGGCCCTGGTCGATGCCGCGCAGCTCGAGACCTCGCTCGTGAACCTGGTGCTGAACGCGCGCGACGCCATGCCGGAGGGGGGGCAGGTGACGATCCGCGCCGGCCGCGCGTCGGCCGAGGAGGCGGCCGCGGCCGGGCTCGCGGCGACGGCGCATGTGCGCATCGCGGTCGAGGACGAGGGCCAGGGCATGGCGCCGGAGGTGCTGGCGCGCGCCTTCGAACCGTTCTTCACCACCAAGGGTGCGGGCAAGGGCACCGGGCTCGGGCTGGCGATGGTCTATGGTTTCGCGCGCCAGTCGGGCGGCGAGGTGCGCATCGACAGCACCGAGGGCGAGGGCACCACGGTCACGCTCTGGCTGCCGATCGCCGAGGAGGAGGCCGGCATCGATGTGTTGCGCGCGGCCGACCACGCGGTGCTGGCCGGCGTCCGGCTGCTCGTGGTCGAGGACGAGGCGCCGCTGCGCGCACTGGTCGAGCGCCTCTGCCGCGAGGCGGGCATGGAGGTGAGCGCGGTGGCCGATGCGGATGCCGCGCTGGCGCTGCTGCGCTATGGCGTGCGGATCGACCTGCTGTTGAGCGACATCCGCATGCCCGGAAGGCTGGACGGGCACGGGCTCGCCGCCGAGGCGCGCGCGCTTCGTCCGGGACTGCCGGTGGTGCTGATGACCGGCTTCGACGACTCCGTGGCCGGCGACGTCGTGGTGCCGCAGCTGCGCAAGCCGTTCAGCCGCGCCGATCTGCTCGACGCGCTCGCCGCGGCGCTGCGTGCGGCGCAGGCGACGGCGAAGTGACCGCCGCGATGCGTCCCGACCGCTACGCCGCGGGCATCACCTTCGGGTTGAACGCGTTCGTCCCGATGGCCGAAGCGGACGGCGCATTCGGCAGGGTCTGCGCGGTCAGCGTGATCTCGACCGTCTTCGCCATCAGCGCCTCGTCGATCCAGCCGATGCCGTTCGCGCGCGACCGTTCGGTGATCGCGAGATCCATGACGTAGGGCACCGCCTCCAGCAGGGCGGCGCGGTCGATCCCGGCGCCGACCTCGTTGGCGAGCGCATCGACCGCGGCGGCGGCGTCCGCTTGCGCGGCCGCCCAGCCGCGATAGGTCGCGCGCAGGAAGCCCCGCGCGAGATCGCCGTTCGCGGCGAGGAAGGCGGGCTTGGCGAAATACGCGAAGCCGTAGAGCTGCAGGCCGTAATCGGCCCAGAGCAGGTTGCCGACATTGCCCTTGCCGAGCGTCTTCTCCCAGAGCGGATAGCCCGTGTACTGGTCGAAGCTGACTTCGGTCTGCCCCGTCGCGACCGCGGCCTGTTTGCCCTCGGGGCGGACGTTGACCATGGTGATCGCTTCGGGGCTCAGCCCGTTCGCGCGCGCGAAGGCCGGCCAGAGCACGCGATGTGAGTCGCCTGGCGGCAGCGCGACCTTCTTGCCGGCGAGATCGGCGGGCTTCGTGATGCCGCTGTCCTTCTTGAAGAAGGCGTTGTTGCCGGCCTTGTCGAGCACGATGCCGATCACCTGAAGCGAGGCGCCGCGCCCGACCCCGGTGATGATGGTCGGCGTGTCGGCCTGGCCGAACTCGGCCTGGCCGATCTCGACCCGCTGCACCGTATCCGCCGAGCCCTGGCCGCGCTGGATGGTGAGATCGATCCCGGCCTCGGCGTACCAGCCGCGCGCCTTGGCGAGGAACAGCGGGCTGTGATCGGCCGAGGGAAACCAGTTGAGCTGGAGCGTCACCTTGCGCGGCTGGGCGAAGCCTGTCCGGCCGATGACGGGGGCGGCGAGCGCGCCGAGCCCGGCGGCGCGGATGAGGGTGCGGCGTGTGGTCATGACGTGTCCTTCCCGTGTTCAGGCCGTGGCGGGGCGGCGATGCTCCCACGGCATGGCAAGCCGTTCGGCCACGACCACGAGCGCATAGGCGCCGAGGCCGACGACCGAGATCAGGATCAGCGAGGCGAAGATGCCCGCGGTGTCGAGCGTCACCCCGGCGGCGAGGATCACCGCGCCGAGCCCGCGTTCGGAGGCGACGAACTCGCCGACGATCGCGCCCACCACCGACATCGAGGCGTTCATCTTCAGGCCGGCGAAGATGTAGGGCAGCGCCGAGGGAAAGCGGATGCGCCGCAGCACCGTAAGCTTGCCGGCGCGCATCACGCGCACGAGGTCGAGCAGATCCGGCTCCACCGCCTTGAGCCCGACGGCCGTGTTGATCACCACCGGAAAGAACGCGACCGTGACGCCGATCACGATGTTCGGCACGATCCCGTAGCCGAGCCAGAGCAGGAACACCGGCGCGAGTGCGATTTTCGGCAGGGTGTTGAACAGCACCAGCAGCGGCAGCACGGTGCGCTCCAGCACCGGATGCCAGACCACGACCACCGCGAGCAGGATGCCGAGGATCGCCGAGGCGACGAACGAGCCCGCGACCGCGAGCAGCGTCGCCTCCAGGTTCGTGCCCCACTGGTAGCGCGCATCGGCGAGAGCGGCGAGCGCATCGAGCGGCCCCGGCAGGATGAATGCCTTCACCCCCGAGAGCACGACGCCGAAATGCCAGGCGAGAAACAGTGCGGTCAGCGCCAGCGCGCTCGGCAGATACCACGACACGATCCGCCACGCCCGGGCGATCACGATGGGCCCGCTCCCCCTGTTGCGCCAGCGTCACGCTACCGCGCGTCCGGGCGCCCGGCAATGCGTCTTGCGGGCGCCGCACCGTCCCGCAAGACTGTTGCCATGGAGGAGACCGGGCCGCCGCTGATCCGGCTGCGCGACGTGCGCAAGATCTATCGCGTGGGCGGCGTGGAGCATCTGGCCGTGTCGGAGGCCACGTTCGACGTGCGCGCCGGGGAGCTTGTGTCGCTCGTCGGTCCGTCGGGCTGCGGCAAGACCACCCTGCTGAAGATCGTCGCCGGGCTGCACGGCCATGACGGCGGCGAGGTGACGGTGGGCGCGCCCGGGGTTCCGTTCGATCCGGCGCGCGACATCGGCATGGTGTTCCAGCAGGCGCTGCTGCTGAAGTGGCGCACGGTGCTCGGCAATGTGCTGCTGCCGGCGGAGATTCTCGGCCTGCCGGCGCGCGCGGCGCGCGAGCGGGCGCGCGACCTGCTCCGGCTGGTCGGCCTCGCCGGAACGGAGGAGAAATATCCGTCCGAGCTCTCGGGCGGCATGCAGCAGCGCGCGGCGATCGCGCGCGCGCTGATTCACGGGCCGAGGCTGCTGCTGATGGACGAGCCGTTCGGCGCGCTCGACGCGCTGACGCGCGAGCGGATGAACCTCGAACTGCTGCGCATCCGCGCCGAGACCGGCGCGACGATCCTGTTCGTCACGCACGGCATCGCCGAGGCCGTCTTCCTCGGCGACCGCGTGGTCGTCCTGACCGCCGGGCCTGCACGCATGGCCGACGACATCGCGGTCAGCCTGCCGCAGCCGCGCACGCTCGCGCTCAAGACCACGCCGGAATTCGGCGAGTACGCGCGGCGGATCTACGCGCTGCTCGGCCTCGGCTGACCGGACTCGCGCCGCAGGTTCCCTCTCCCGCGCGGGAGAGGGAACAGGTGAAGGCCCGGCCGATCCGGACGTTCAGGTGCTGATCTCGTCGAGATAGTCCTGGTTGGTGCGGATGTAGTTCTCGCCCCACCACGACGTGCCGATCACGACCTGCCTCGCGGCGTTGGCCGGATCGGTCGGATTGAAGATGCGGTAGTTCTCCGGCACGCGCGCCGCCGCCTCCTTGTGCGTCGGGCCGTTGCCGAGGAACTGGAGCAGGCCCACCTGCGGATCGGGCTTGGAGAGCATCGAGGCGAGACAGCGCTGCGCCATCTCGCCGGCCGGATTGCCGCGGGGGATGACGAAGATGCCCTGCTGCAGGATGCCCTGGTCCCAGGTCCAGGTGATGCGCCCCTGCGTCTCCTCGTGCAGCACCTTGGCGCGGGTGTGCCAGAGCAGCCCCATGACCGCCTCGCCGGTGCGCATGATGTTCTCGCTCTCCGATCCCGAGGTCCAGAACAGCAGCTCGCGGCGGATCTCGCGGATGCGCGCCAGCGCCGCGCGCACATCGATCGGGTAGAGGTTCTCCTTGGTGCGGCCCATCGACATCAGCGCCGCATCGAGGCTGGTCAGCGCGTCGCGGCGCAGCAGGCGCCGCCCTGGGAACTTGCGCAGATCCCAGAAATCGGCCCAGCCCTTCGGCGCCTCGGCGAATTTCGACTTGTCGTACACCAGCACCGAGCTGAACGAGTACGGTGCGGCGCCGAACTCGAGCGTGAAGGCCGGATCGATCACCACATCACGCGGTACGATCGAGTAGTCGATCCGGTTGACGAGGTTGAGCCCGCCGAGCTGGATCGAGGAGCTGCCGGAACTGTCGCACAGATCCCAGGTCACGCGGCCGGATTCGACCTGGCTGCGGATGCGCCCGAGCGACGGGCCGGAGCTGTCCTGCACCACGCGCCAGCCCGGGTTCTCGGCCATGAAGGGCTCGCCGTAGAAGCGTCCGAAGGCCTGGTTGGCGATGCCGCCCCAGTTCACCATGGTGATCTCGCGCGCGGCCTGGCCGCGTGCGTCACGCGCCGCGACCGGCACCACACCGAGTGCCGCCATCCCCGCGAGGAACGTCCGGCGATCGACCCGGCCGCGCCGCCACAGCTCGTTCGCCAGCACGATGCAATCCTGGTGGAAGCTCTGCGCTTCGCCGCTCATGGTACCGCTCTCCCTCTTGCGTGACGGCATTCCCCGACAGGATCATACCGCCGGTTCATGATGGAAAGGAGAGGGTCTTGAACGCTCGGCTGTTCGCGCCTGGGTTCAAGGCGAGGCCCTGGTGGTGGGAGGCGGCGGAACCGGTCGCCGCACCGCCCGTGGACCTGCCGGGCGAGGCGGAGGTGGCGATCATCGGCGGCGGCTACACGGGCCTGTCGGCGGCCCTGACGCTCGCGCGGCTCGGCCACCAGCCGGTCGTGCTGGACATGGAGCCGATCGGCTTCGGCGCCTCCTCGCGCAACGGCGGCATGGTGTCCGGTGCGCTGAAGATCGCCTCCGACGATCTCGCGGCGAGGCTCGGGCGCGAGCGTGCCGACCGCCTGGTGCGCGAGGCGGCCGGTTCGTTCGGCTTCCTGGAAGAGACGATCGCGCGCGAGGAGATCGACTGCCACTACCGTCGTTCGGGCCGCTTCGTCGCCGCCTGGACGCGCAAGCACTGGGACGCGATGGCCGCACGTGCCGACTGGCTCGCAGAGATCACCGGCGGCGAAGTGCGCATGGTGCCGCCCGAGCGGACGCGCGAGGAGCTCGGCACCGGGCACTACCGCGGCGGCATGGTGGTGGAGGCCGCCGGGTCGCTGCATCCCGCGCTCTATGTGCAGGGCCTCGCGCGCGCCGCCGCGCGCGCCGGCGCGGTCCTGATCGACCGCACGCGCGTCACGGCGATCGCGCGGCAGGGCGAGACGTTCCGGCTCACGACCGAGCGCGGCACGCTCGCCGCCCGCGCGCTGCTCGCCGCGACCAACGGCTATACCGGCGAGGCGACGCCTTGGCTCGCGCGCCGGCTGATCCCGGTCGGCTCCTACATCATCGCGACCGAGGAGTTGCCGGCCGAGACCATGGCGCGGCTGTTCCCGACGCGGCGCATGATCAGCGACTCCCGTCGCGTGCTGAACTACTTCCGCCCCGATCCGACCTTCACGCGGGTGCTCTGGGGCGGTCGCGCGAGCTTCGGCCCGACCTCGCCCGAGCAGGCGGCGCCCGTGCTGCACGGCTTCATGACCGAGGTGTTTCCCGAACTGCGCGACGTGCGCATCACGCATTCCTGGACCGGCAATGTCGCCTTCACCTTCGACTTCCTGCCGCATCTCGGCGTGCATGAGGGGATACACTACGCGGTCGGCTGCCAGGGTTCCGGGGTGGCGATGCAGACCTGGCTCGGCCATCGGGTCGCGCTGAAGATCGCGGGGGCGGCGAACAGCGAGACCGCGTTCGACGACATGCCGTTCCCGACCCTGCCGCTCTATGCCGGGAGGCCCTGGTTCCTGCCGATCGTCGGCGCCTACTACCGCGCGCGCGACCGGTTCGATCGGCTGGCGGCATGATCGCGCCCGACCTGGTCGTGCTGAACGGCCGCATCGCCACCATGGACGCGGCCGGCACGGAGGTGGAGGCGCTCGCCGTGCACGCCGGCCGCATCGTCGCGCGCGGCAGCACGGCAGCGATGCGCGACCTCGCCGGGGCGGGGACGCGCGTGCTCGACCTGGAGGGGCGGCGCGCGATTCCCGGCATCGTCGACAGCCATGCCCATCCCGACGCCTACGCGATCCGGCTCGCGCGCTGGCGCCTGCTCGAACCCTCGGTCATCCCCGACCGCGCGACCCTGCTCGAGGTGATCGCGCGCGGCTGCGCCACGCTGCCGCCGGGGCGTTGGTTCGCCGGCTATCGGCTGAACGAGAACAAGTCCGGCGGCTATCCGACGCTGGACGAGCTCGATGCGGCCTCGGGCGGGCGTCCGCTGTTCATCCTGCGCACCGACGGGCATCTGGGGCTCGCGAACTCCGCCGCCTTTGCCGCCTGCGGGATTCCCGCCGACGCGGCCGATCCGCCGTTCGGACGGTTCGATCGCCATCCACAGACCGGCCGCTTCACCGGCCTCGTGCGGGAGACCGCCGCGCACGTCTTCCTGAACGCGATCCACGACCAGGACCGCGAGGCCGATATCGCGAGCGGGATGCGCGAGGTGCACGCGCACTGCCTGCGCCATGGCATCACCAGCGTCTACAACAGCCTCACGCCGTCCAAGGCGATCCGCGCTTATCAGCGCATGAAGGGCGACGGCACGCTCGCGGTGCGCACTGGCATCATCGTCTCGGGGCGCGAGGACGGGCTGGTCGAGGCCTTCATCGCGTCCGGCATCCGCACCGGCTTCGGCGATGACGATCTGCGCGTGATCGGCGTCGAGTGGTGCCCGGACTGCTCCACTTCCGGACGCACCGCCGCCTATTGGGAGCCCTATGTGGGCACGCCGATCCCGGGCGAGCCGGTGCCGAACACGGGCATGCTGCTCTACGACGCGGCCGATCTCGCCGCGCGCGCAACCGCAGCGCACAGGGCAGGGCTGCTCGTTATGATCGAGGGGGTCGGCGACCGCGGCATCGACTTCGCGCTCGATGCGATCGAGGCCGCCCTCGCCGCGCACCCGATGGCGGATCATCGCATGCGCGTCGAGCATTGCTGCTACGTCACGCCACCGATCCTGTCGCGGCTCCGGTCGCTCGGCGTGGTCGATTCCTCGGCCACGGGCTTCATGTGGGAGCTGGGCGACGCCTACATCGCCAATCGCGGACAGGCGGCGATGCGCCACATGTGGCCCCACCGCACGCTGATCGACGCCGGCGTGCCCGCCCCCGCGCACTCCGACTTCGCGGTCTGCACCATGAACCCCTGGACCGCCATCCACGCCATGGTGAACCGCGAGACTGACACGGGCGGCGATCTCGACAGGAGCGAGGCCGTCACCGTCAGCGAGGCGATCCGCGCCTACACGCTGCTCGGCGCCTGGTCGGGGCGCGAGGAGGCGTCGAAAGGATCTCTCGAGATCGGCAAGCTTGCGGATGTCACGGTGCTCGACCGCGATCCGTTCGCGATCGAGCCGCGCGGGCTCAAGGATGTTCGGACCGCGATGACCCTGGTCGGCGGCGAACTGCGCTTCGCCGCCTGAGCCTCACGCCGCCGCGACCATCGCCTGCCAGCGGCGCAGGATTTCGGCGTCGTCCAGCACCTCGCGCACGCTCGATACGTACCAGACATGACCGAACGGATCCTCGATCCGCGCCGCGCGGTGGCCGTAGAACTCATCCGAGGGCGGACGCAGCACGCGTGCCCCGGCCGCTTCGGCACGCGCGACCGTTGCGTCGACGTCGTCCACCGTCACCGCGATCGTCACCGGCGAACCGCCGATCGCACGTGGGTCGCGGATGCCCATGTCGGGCCAGGGCTCGGACAGCATCACCAGCGCCGCGCCGATACGGAACTCGGCGTGCGCGACTTTGCCCGACGGGTCATCGAGGCGAAGCCCGGGCCGCGCGCCGAACGCCTCACTGTAGAAGGCGAGGGCGGCCTCGCCGTCGGCGACGGTGAGATACGGCATCACGGTCGGCATCGCGGTTCCCATCCTGCGCTCCTCGATCCTCTGGCGGGCGCATCCTGCCGTGCGCGGCAGGGCGCCCGCCAGCGGCGCTCACGCCGTGCCGCGGCCCCGCTGCACGGGATCGAGATCCCAGGGTGCACGGCTCACCTCGCGCGCGACATCCGCCCGCGACAGGCCGAGATCGCGCAGCAGATGGTCGTCCAGTTCGCGCAGTTGGCGACGCGTGCGATGCGCGACCCAGGCGCGGCGCAGACCGTCCCAGAGGCCGGCCAGCGACGGCACGGCCGGGCTGGCGACGCGGGGGCGGCAGACGGTGCGGGCGGACATCGGGTCACTCCTTCGGGTTGGCGTGGCCGCATCGTCGCGAAGCCGGCGCGGCAGGGCGTCTCGCGGATTGCGCCCGAAGCATCCTGGGTCCGAACCGGCTGCCGGCGATGCGGCCACGGACGAAGAATGGCGCCGGCTAATACATCAGGGAAACGCATTGAAGTGATCCAGCCGATCAGGGATACTCATGGCTCGATGAGGCACCCATGAACGCTCCGACCGGCCTGGATACCGATCTGCTGCGCACCTTCGTGCTGATCGCCGATGGGCGCAGTTTCACGCACGCGGCGGCCGTGGTCGGCCGCACCCAGTCGGCCGTGTCGATGCAGATGCGCCGGCTCGAGGAGCTGCTCGGCAAGCCGCTGTTCCACCGCAACGGCCGCCGCACCGAACTCACCGAGCACGGCCAGTTCCTGCTCGCCCGCGCGCGCGGGGTGGTGAACCTTGCCGACGAGATCGTCGGCGCCTTCCGCGCACCGCGCCTCTCGGGCACGGTGCGCATCGGCGCACCGGACGATTACGCCACACGCTATCTGCCGGACATCCTCGCCCGTTTCGCCGCCACCCATCCCGATGTCGAGGTGGAGGTGCTCTGCGAGCCGTCCGAGGATCTGCGCGAGCGGCTCGACCGCAGCACCATCGACCTTTCCCTGCTGACGGTCGGCTGCGCGCCGGAGAAGGCCGAGATCGTCTGGCAGGGGCCGCTGCTCTGGGTCGGCTCGCAGGATCACCCGGACGTTCACCGGCGCGATCCGCTGCCGCTGGCGCTGAGCCATGTCAACTGCTCGTGGCGGCGCAGCGCGGAGCGCGCGCTCGAGGAGGCGGGCCGCGCCTACCGTGTCGCCTATCGCAGCAACAGCCAGACCGGCCAGCTCGCGGCGGTGCTCGCGGGGTTGGCGCTGACGGTCTGCACGCCCTGCACGCTGCCCGCGGGACTGCGCATGCTGGGCCGCGCCGAGGGCCTGCCGCCCCTGCCGGGCTTCGCGATCGCACTCGCGATCGCGCCCGGTGCGCGCCAGCCGATCGCGGATGCGCTCGGCCGGCACATCAGCGCCTCGTTCCATGCCGAAGCCGTGAGCGAGGGGATCGTCGCACCCGCCGCTTGACCTCGCTCAATGCGACCCTGCCGGCGCGGCGCGACCGTGCCGCGATGGTCGACGACGCGACCTTGATCGCGCGCTGGGACGGGCGCCTGCCGCGCTACACCTCCTATCCGACGGCGGTGCAGTTCCACCCCGGCGTGACGGAGGCGACCGTGCGCGCGTGGCTCGCCGCGCTGCCGGAGGACGCGACGCTGTCGCTCTACCTGCACGTGCCGTTCTGCCGCCGCATGTGCTGGTACTGCGGCTGCAACACCGTGGTGGTGAACCGCGCCGCGCCGGTCGAGGCGTATGTCGACGACCTGATCGAGGAGATCGCGCTCTGGCGCGCCGCGATCGGGGCGCGGCACCGCGTCGCGCACATCCACTGGGGCGGCGGCACGCCGACCGTGCTCGGCGCGGTGCAGTGGCGGCGCGTCGATGCCGCGCTGCGCAGCGCCTTCGCGATCGAACCCGATGCGGAGATCGCGGTCGAGCTCGATCCGCGCACGCTCGCGCCCGGCATGGTGCGCGCGCTCGCCGAGACCGGCGTGACGCGGGTCTCGCTCGGCGTGCAGGATTTCGACCCGGTCGTGCAGAAGGCCGTGAACCGCATCCAGCCGCTGGAGATGGTGACCGATGTGGTCGCGCGTCTGCGCGGGGCGCGGATCGACCGGATCAATCTCGACCTCATGTATGGCCTGCCGCACCAGACCGAGCTGTCGGTCGCGCGCACCGCCCGCCAGGCGCTGGCACTGAATCCCGACCGGGTGGCGCTGTTCGGCTATGCGCATGTGCCGTGGATGAAGCGCCACCAGCGGCTGATCGACGAGGCCGCGTTGCCTGGCGGCGCCGACCGGCTGGCGCAGTTCCGCGCCGCCCTCGCCGTGTTCACCGCGGCGGGGCACGTGGCGATCGGGCTCGACCATGCGGCGCGACAGGACGATCCGCTGGCGGTGGCCGCGCAGGAGGGGCGGCTCCGGCGCACGTTCCAAGGCTACACCGACGACAGGGCGCCGGTGCTGATCGGCCTCGGCGCGTCGGCGATCTCGTCGCTGCCGCAGGGCCACGCGCAGAGCGCGCCGGCGGTGCCGCAGTGGCGCGAGGCGGTGCGCGCCGGGCGGCTGCCGATCGTGCGCGGCATCGAGCCCGACGCCGAGGACCGACTGCGCGCGGCGCTGATCGAGCGGCTGATGTGCGACATGAGCCTCGACATCGGCGCGATCTGCCGCGCGCATGGCGAGACCCCCGGCCGGTTCGCCGACGCGCTGGCGCGCTTCGATGCGATGGCGGAGGACGGGCTGCTGGAACGCGAAGGCTGGCGCATCACCGTCACGTCTCGCGGCCGGCCGTTCCTGCGCGCGATCGCCGCGGTGTTCGACCGTCATCTCGATCCCGGAGCGGTGCGGCACGCGCGCGCCGTATGAGCACCTTGCCCGCGCGCGCTTGCCCTCCTAGCCTGACGCAGACCTGACGGCGCCCGGGACGGCGCCGCAGCCTGCGGAGGGAACGAGGATGAGCCCGATGAGATTGGGCCGGCGGGCGCTGCTCGCGGCGCCCGCGGTTGCGATCGCCGTGCCCTCGCGCGCGCAGGAGACGCGCCCCTTGCGCATCGTCGTCCCGTTCCCGCCGGGCGGCTCGGTCGATCTGGTGAGCCGGATCGTACAGCCGCGCCTGGCCGAACGCCTCGGCCGTGCGGTGGTGATCGAGAACCGCACGGGCGCGTCGGGAATGATCGGCTCGGCGGCGGTGGCGCAGGCCGCGCCCGACGGGTCGACGATCGTCTGGGGCAACATCGCCACGCACGGGATCAATGTCTCGATCTACGAACGGATGGCCTATGATCCGGTGGCGGATTTCGCCCCCGTGACGCTCGCCTGCGCCATTTCCTTCATGCTGGTCGTGCATCCGTCGGTGCCGGCGCGGAACGTGCGCGAGCTGGTGGAGCTGTCGAAGCAGCCCGGGCAGCATCTGACCTATGGCTCGGCCGGCTCGGGGAGCCTGCCGCATCTCTTGACGGAGATGCTGAAGAGCGAGACCGGGGCGCGGCTCGAGCATGTGCCGTTCCGCGGCGGCGGGCCGATGCTGATCGACCTGGTCGCCGGAACCATCAACGCGGTGTTCGCGGATGTGCCATCGCTGCTGCCGCATGTGCGCGCGGGTGCGGTGCGTGCGCTCGCGATCGCCGGAGCGGAGCGGTCGGCCCTGTTGCCCGAGCTGCCGACGGTCGCCGAGACCTATCCGGGGGTCTCGGGGACGGCATGGCATGGCGTGTTCGCCCCGGCGCGCACGCCGCCCGAGACGGTCGCTGCGCTGAACGCCGCGCTGGTGGCGGTGCTGCGCGAGCCCGAGATCCGCGAGCGTCTGCTGGGCCTGGGCGCCGAGCCGATCGCCTCGACGCCCGAGGAGCTGCGACGGTTCCAGGCCGCCGAGATCGCCAAGTGGCGCACCATCGCGCGCGCGGTCGGGGCCAAGGCGGAGTAGCCCGACGGGTCGCGGGTCCATGAGGGGGTCCGGGGGAGGCAAGGCCCCCCGGGCTCAGGTTTTCTTCCGTCGCAACAGCAGGTGCACCGCGCCCGTATTGGCGCGATGCGGATGCGCGAGCGCGAGGATGATCTCGCGCAGGGGCGGCGCGTTCAGCCAGTGCGGCAGCTCCCGCCGGAGCACGCCACCGGTCTCGCCCGTGCCCTTGCCGGTCACGATGGCGACACAGCGCAGCCCCTCGGCCTGCGCGCCGAGCACGAAGCGGCGCACGGCGTCGTGGGCGTCATCCGCGCGGCGCCCGTGCAGATCGAGCGTGCGTTCCGGCCGCGTGCGGCCGCGGCGGAGATCGTCCCAGCGCTTGCGGTCGAGCCCGCCGGGGGCGACGCCGATGGCGAGGTCGGGGGGCGGTTGCGGCGCTGACCTCACCATGCTCCGCTCCGCCGCGCGCGGGATGGCGAGCGCCGTGGCGTCTTCGGGTGCCGTCTCCGGCCGCTGCGGGGGTCCGTCGGGGGGAGGGATCTCCGGCCGCAGCGGCGTGATGCCCGCGGCGGCGACGAAGCGGCGCCAGAGCGACGCCTCCTCCTCGGTCACCGTCCGGCGGCGTCGCGCGGGCGGGATGCGGCCGCGCGGCGGGCGCATCAGGGGACCTCGTCCTCCAGCAGGATCACGTGCAGCTGGCGCGGGCCGTGCGCGCCGAGTTCGAGCGTCTGCTCGATATCGGCCGAGCGCGACGGGCCGGTGATCATCATGACGTTGCGCGGCATGAACGTCGTGCCAATTGGCGTGCTGCCCGCGGCGCCGCGATCGGCGCGGATCAGGTCGAACGCGTCCTCGTAGCCGCCGACGATGCGGCTCGCGCGCAGCACGACGATGTGCGTGTCGGGCAGGATGTTCAGCGTGGTCGGGTGATCCGGGCCGGAGAGCATCAGCATCGTCCCGGTCTCCGCGACCGCAGCGAAGCAGGGTGTCACCGAGACCGGATCGGTGGGTTCGGCGCGGCCGAAGGCGACGCGCAGCATCGGCCGGTCCGACCACGGCAGTCGTTCCAACAGGGGATCGGGCGCAACGCGAAGCTCGGCCGGCAGGTTGCGCTGCGCGAGATACTCGGCGATCAGGCAGGGAATCTCGGCCTCCGAGGCCGCGCGCGCGACCGTGCCGTACTCCTTCTCGAGCTCGGCGACGAAGGTCTCGATCCGCCGTTCGCGCGGCGTGCGCCCGCGCTCGGGCACGAGGTTGCGCGGATGCGCCTTCAGGCGGTCAAGCAGGCCCGCGGCGATGCTGTCGGGCAGCGCGTCGCGCCTGAGCCCCCGCCGGATGCGGCCGAGGATACGCGCGCGTGCGTCGGCTCCCTGCTCCATCAGACGAGACCCTGGCGCTTCAACCGTGCGTAGCGAGCGTGGAATGTTTCGCCTTCCGGCGCGGGCATGTCGCGTCCCGCCGTCCAGCCCTTGGCGAGCGGCAGCCACGAGAACCGACCGCGGCGCCGGCCGAGCAGGCCGAGCGCGCGCATCGCGAGCCGCGTGCTCAGGCGATAGACGCCGGGCCGCTTGGCGAACCAGGCCCAGAGTCCGAGGCCCATGCGCGCGGCACCCGGCGTCAGATGCCGCTCGAACTCGCGCTCGCGCCAGTGCCGCATCATCTTCGGCAGCGGGATCTTCATCGGGCAGACGCTTTCGCAGCGGCCGCAGAAGGTGGACGCATTGGGCAGATGCCCCGCCTTGTCCACGCCGATCAGCGAGGGCGTCAGCACCGAGCCCATCGGACCGGGATACACCCAGCCATAGCTGTGCCCGCCGACGGAGCCGTAGACGGGGCAGTGGTTCATGCAGGCCGCGCAGCGGATGCAGCGCAGCATGTCCTGGAACTCGGTGCCGACCATGTTGGAACGGCCGTTGTCGAGCAGCACGACATGGTACTGCTCCGGCCCGTCGCGGTCCTCGGGGCGGCGCGGGCCGGTGGAGAAGGTGACGTAGGTCGAAAAGTCCTGGCCGACGGCGCTGCGCGCGAGCATGCGCAGGATCACACAGGCATCCTCGAGCGTCGGCACGACCTTCTCGATACTCGCGAGCGCGATGTGCACCTTGGGCAGGGTCTGGGTGAGATCGCCGTTGCCCTCGTTCGTCACGATCACGGAACTGCCGGTCTCGGCGATCAGCATGTTGGCACCCGTGATGCCGACATCAGCGGCGAGGAAGCGGTCGCGCAGCACCTCGCGTGCCTCCGCCATCAGGTCGCGCCGCTCGCTGAACACACGGTCCGCCGGGAGCTTCGTGTGGCTCTTCTTGAAGGCTTCGATCCAGTCCTCGCGGTTCAGGTGGAAGGCCGGGCCGATGATGTGGCTCGGCGGCTCCTTGCGGAGCTGGAGGATGTACTCGCCGAGATCGGTCTCCACCGGCTGGATCCCGGCCGCCTCGAGGTGCTCGTTCAGCGCGATCTCCTCGGAGATCATCGACTTGCCCTTGGTGACGGTCTTCGCCCCGACCGAGCGGCAGATCTCGAGCACGATGCGCCGAGCGTCCTCCGCCGTTTCGGCCCAGTGCACGTGACCGCCCTGGGCTTCGACCGCGCGCGCGTAGGCGTCGAGGTAGAAGTCGAGATGCGCGATCGTGTGGTTCTTCAGGTCGCGGCCGATCTCGCGGAAGCGTTCGAACTCGGGGAGTGTGGCCACACCCTTGGCGCGCTTCTCGATGAAGCGCGGCTTGACGTTGGCGAGCGCCTTCTGGAGCCCCGGATCGTTGAGAGCCCGGGCGGCGTTCTGCTTGAAGGCGGGCGAGGTGGTCAGCATGAGCAATCCTTGAAGCAACGTGCGGGGGACCACGCTGGTCCCCCACACCCCCCTGCATCCGGGGGGCGCTTCCGTTGGTCGCGGCCCGCGCCCCGACCACCGGGAGGGGCGCCCTCCAGGGGGGGCGCGGGGGGCCTTGCGGCGCAGCCGGCAAGGGCGTGAAGAAAACACTGGGGGACCACGGTGGTCCCCCCAGACCCCCCTCCGCTACCGAAGTGCGCTGCGCGCCTCGTTGGCCTGGGGGTGGGGGGGGGGGGGGGGGCGGGGGGCCTTGCGGCCCCCCGCCTCTACACGGTTGCCTTGGCGGTCACAAACCCCCGCGTGGCATGCGGACAATCGCCATGAACCTTCGGACACGTGCGCGCGCCGCGGAAACTGCACAGGCTCCGATCGCTCCCCCGCGCGCGCCGTACCAGTGCTGCGAGCGAGGCGACGAACCCGGCGTCGCTGTTCTGCGCGGGCGCGCGGAAATACCCCGGCACGCCGAACTGCTCGGCCTCCTCGCGGTACTCGACGTCGAGTTCCACCAGGGTCTCGCTGTGCTCGGAAACGAAGGCGATCGGGACCACGAGGACGGCCACCTTGTCCGCGCCCGCCCGCCTGAGCTCGTCCTCGGTCGAAGGGCCGATCCAAACCTGCGGCGTCACGCGCGACTGGTAGCAGACCACGTGGTCGAGTTCGGGCACGTCCATGGCCGCGGCCACCGCGGCGACCGTCTGCTCCACCTGCCACTGATAGGGATCGCCCGCCTTGACGATGCTCTCCGGCAGGCCGTGCGCGCTGAACAGCACGCGCAGCGGGACCGCGGGGTCGAGCGCCGCCCGCGCGTCATCGTAGGCCCGGCGCGCGATCGCCGCGGTCGCGCCGACGAAGGCGGGATCGGAGTGGTAGCAGCAGACCACCCGGGTTGGCGCGACCAGCCCCGCGCGGGCGGCCGCCTCACGCCAGGCATCCAGCGACGATCCGGTAGTGGTGGTCGAGAACTGCGGATAAAGCGGCAGCAGGATCACCTCGTCCGGTCCCCACGCTTTGACCGCGCGCGCCGCCTCGTCGCTCATCGGATGCCAGTAGCGCATGGCGATGAAGCACTTGGCGGTCATCTCGGGCGCGAGTGCCGCTTCCAGCGCGCGCCCCTGCTCCTCGGTCAGTTCGAGCAGCGGCGACTTCCCGCCCAGGATCTCGTAGTTCTCGGTCGCCGGCGCCAGCCGCTTGCGGGTGATCAGCCAGGCCAGCACCTGCCGGATCGGCGCCGGCGCGCGGATGATCGCGCGGTCGGAGAACAGGTTGTAGAGGAACGGGCGCACGGACTCGATCCGGTCCGGTCCGCCGAGGTTGAACAGCACGATCGCCACGCGCGGGCTGGCCCGCGCCGGCTTCGGCCGGTCCATCAGCTCGAGCGTCGTCGCAGTCTCCATAGGCGCCACCTCTTACTCGTTCGCCGGAAGTGGGATCAGCTGCCCGTGCGTCCAGCCCGTCACGCCGCAGACCTGACCATCTCGACCAGCGCGGCCACATGCTCGGGCGGCGTCTGCGGCACGATCCCATGCCCGAGATTGACGATCCAGGGCCGGCCCGCGACCGCCTGCATCAGCGAGCGCACCTCCTCGGCGAGGGCATCACCACCAGCGACCAGCGCCATCGGATCGATGTTGCCCTGGCCTGGCATCCCTGCCGGCAGCTCCCGCGCCGCCCAGGATGCGGGCATCGCCGTGTCGATGCCGACCGCCTGTACGCCGGCCGCCTCGGCATAGGCGCGGAGCATCGGCCCGGCGCCGCGCGGGAACCCGATCAGCCCCACGGTGGGGAAACGCGCCCGTAGCGCGGCCGCGATGCGCGCGGTCGGGGCGACTACCCAGCGCCGGAACTGCCCGGGCGAGAGCACACCGGCCCAGGAATCGAACAGCATCAGCGCCTCGGCACCGGCCTCGGCCTGGGCGGACAGGTAGTCGATCGTCGCCTCCTCCAGTCGCGCCACCAGCGCGCCGAACAGGGCGGGCTCGGCGAAGGCCATCCGCCTCGTCTCGGCGAAGTCGCGCGACCCGCCACCCTCGACCATGTAGGCCGCCACGGTGAACGGCGCGCCGGCAAAACCGATCAGCGCGGTCGCCGGCGGCAAGGCACCGCGCAGGCGCCGGACCGTCTCCATCACCGGCGCCCAGACCTCGCGCGCCCGAGCGAGATCGAGCGCCTCGACCTGCGCGGCACCAGTCACGCGGTCGAGCACCGGCCCCTCGCCGGTCTCGAAGCGTACGCCATGGCCGAGCGCGTAAGGCGGCACCAGGATGTCGCTGAACAGGATCGCCGCATCGAAGCCGAAGCGCCGGATCGGTTGCAGCGTGACCTCGGTCGCGAGCTTCGGCGTCAGGCAGAACCGGAGGAAGTCGGGCGCGCGCGCCCGCACGGCCCGGTACTCCGGCAGGTAGCGGCCGGCCTGGCGCATCAGCCAGATCGGCGCTGGCCGCACGACCTCGCCCGAGAGCGCGGCGAGGAACGGCTTACGGGTGATCGTCGTCGTCTCCATGCACAGACACCCTGACTGTTCGATCCTAAAAAGAGAAGTGTGGTGACAGTGGTAGATGTTGTGGATCATGGGGAACCACGGTCGGCCCGAGGCCATCCACAGAGCGGTCCACAGGGCGATGGTGGCTTCGGGCGGGCTCCGGGCGCCGGTTCCGGCGTGCCATGCCCTTGATCCCCGCGTCTCCTGTCGGCATCGTCCCCTGTACCGTCCGGATGCCGCAGGCTGCACCTTCTCGGCGTGACCGATCGGCCGGTGCGGCCCCGGGTGGACGTTGTCCCCAGGTCCAACAGCGATCCACAGGCGGGCCAGCTTCGCATCATGTCCAGCAGACGGATCGACCTGCATCTGATCTCCGACGCCACCGGCGAGACCTTGAACAGCCTCGCCCGTGCCTGTCTGAGCCAGTACGAGGGCATCGCAGCGGTGCAGCATCGCTGGCCGTTGATCCGCAGCCGGTTCCAGCTCGACCGGGTTCTGGACGGCATCGAGCACGAGCCCGGGCCCGTGCTCTACACGCTCACCGATCGCAGCCTGCGCGCCGAACTGGAGAGCTTCTGCCAGCGGCTCGGCCTGCCGGCGGTGTCGGTGCTCGATCCGACGCTCGACATGCTGACCGCGTATGTGGGCACCGCGAGTGCGGGCAAGCCTGGGCGGCAATACGTGCTGGATGCCGACTATTTCCGCCGGATCGACGCGATGCATTACGTGCTCGCGCATGACGACGGCCAGGGCGAGGAAGGAATCCTGGAGGCCGATGTGATCCTGGTCGGCGTGTCGCGCAGCTCGAAGACCCCGACCAGCTTCTATCTGGCCAACCGTGGCATCAAGGCGGCCAATATTCCGCTCATCCCGGGCGTGCCTCCGCCGGCGGTGCTGGACCGCGCCGAGCGGCCGATCATCGGCCTCACCATCGCGGTGGAGGCGCTGATCGAGATCCGCCGCCACCGGCTGAGCATGATCGGCGCGCCCCGCACCCATGTGGCTGAGAGCGCGTACATCGATCCGGAGGAGGTCAAGCGCGAGTTGGTCGCCGCCAAGCGGCTCTGCGCGGCGCGCGGCTGGCCGGTGATCGACGTCACCCGGCGGTCTATCGAGGAGACCGCCACCACCGTCATCCAGCTCATGGAGACCTGGGAGCGGCGCCGGGCCGAGGGCGCACGGCCGACCGGCCCCTCGCCGTGAACGGCCTGCTGCAGGCGGAGGCCCCGCCGCTGGTGCTCGCGTCCGGTTCGGCCACCCGTGCGGCGCTGCTGCGCGCCGCCGGGCTCGCCTTCGAGACCGCGGCGCCCGGTGTGGACGAGGCGGCGATCAAGGAGAGCGCGCGCGCCGACGGGCTCGATCCGGCGGAGTGCGCCCTGCTGCTCGCCGAGCTGAAGGCGCGGCGCATCAGCGAGCGCCAGCCGGGCGCGCTCGTGATCGGCGCCGATCAGATCCTGGTCTGCGGCGAGCGCTGGTTCGACAAGCCGACGGACCGTGCGGGCGCGCGCGAGCAGTTGCGCGCGCTCGCCGGCCAGCGCCACACGCTGGTCACGGCGATCCTGTGCCTGCGCGGCGGGGTGCGCGTCTGGCAGCATGTCGCCACGCCCCGTCTCGTGATGCGCGCCCTGAGCGATGTCGCCATCGACGCCTACCTTGATGCCGTGGGCGAGGCGGTGACGCGGAGTGTCGGCGCCTACCAGGTGGAAGGGCTCGGCATCCGTCTGTTCTCGGCGATCGAGGGCGAGCACGGGGCGATCCTGGGCCTGCCGCTCCTGCCGCTGCTGGGCTTCCTGCGCCAGCACGGGGTGCTCACGGACTGATCGCGCCCACCCATGCGCGCTGGTGATGACGGTGCGGCGGCGATCCGGTCTTTACCGTGCCGCAATCGGTCGCGGATACTGTCGTATCGTGTCGGCGACCGTGAGCACGACCTGCCACCCATGAAGCCCGTCATCGGGATCTCCTGCTGCGTCAAGCCGTTCGGCATCTTCGCGACACCGAACCACGCGGCGTCCGACACCTATATCCGCGCCGTCGACCTGATCGTCGGCGGGCTGCCCTGCCTGATCCCGGCGATGGGCGAGCGGGCGGACGTGCATGCCTGGCTGGGCATCCTGGACGGGCTGGTGCTCACCGGCAGCCGCAGCAACGTCGAGCCGGCCCGCTATGGCGGCCCGCCGCACCCTGACGGCACGCCCGAGGATCCGGCGCGCGATGCCGTCACCCTGCCGCTGATCCGTGCGGCGGTCGCCGAGGGCGTGCCGCTGCTCGCGATCTGCCGCGGGATGCAGGAACTGAACGTCGCGCTCGGCGGCACGCTCGACCAGCGCATCCAGGACCTGCCGGGTCGGATGGACCATTCGACACCGTCGGAGCAGGCGCTGCCGGCGGTGCGCACCGGCAAGGCGCATCGTGTCGCGATCCGGACGGGTTCGCCGCTGGCCGCCATCGTCGGCGGACAGCACCTTGCGGTGAACAGTCTTCACAATCAGGGGATCGCCGTCCTCGCCCCCGGGCTGCGCGTCGAGGCGACGGCGCCGGACGGCACGATCGAGGCGGTGATGCTGCCGGGCGCGCCCGGCTTCGCGCTCGGCGTGCAGTGGCATCCGGAGTACGATTTCGAGACGGATGCGGCCAGCCGCGCCATCTTCGAGGCGTTCGGCGCGGCCGCCCGCGCGCGGGCAGAGGCCCGGGCCGGGCAGCGGAGCGTGGCGCTGGCCGCCGAATAGGACCCGGTCGCGGCCGCCCCCGTGCGACGCACAAAGAGGGGCTGTAGCATCCCGCACGAGTCGGTTATGGTGCCGACTGGAGACGAACCGGATAACACCCGCGCAGGCAGGCTCACCCCTTGGACGACGACATCCCCGAAGGCGCTTCGCTGGAAGCGCCCGTGAAGTTCTTCAATCGTGCGAAGGGCTTCGGCTTCGTGACCCTGCCCGACGGGCAGGACGTGTTCTTCCACGTCAGTTCGCTGACCCCGCTCGGGCTGACCGCAGTGGACCAGGGCGACGTGCTGGTCTGCGAGGTCGGCGAGGTGCCGCGCGGCCGGCAGGTCACGCGCATCCTCGAGGTCAAGCACGGGGCCGCGCCGATCCCCGAAGGCGGCGATCGTCCGCCGCGCCGCGAGTTCGGCGACCGTCCGCCGCGGCGCGACTTCGGCGATCGCCCGCCGCGCCGCGACTTCGGTGGTGGCGGCGGGTTCGGTGGCGGTGGCTTCGGCGACCGTCCGCCGCGGCGCGAGTTCGGCGACCGTCCGCCGCGGCGCGACTTCGGCGGCGGCGGGTTCGGCGGCGGCATGGGCGATCGTCCGCCGCGGCGCGAGTTCGGCGCACGCCCCTTCACTCCCGACGGTCCGTCCGAGATCGTTGCCGGCACGGTGAAGTTCTTCGACGTGCGCAAGGGCTTCGGCTTCATCGTGCCGGAGAACGGCACGGATGTGTTCGTGCCGCTGCGCGCGCTCGGCGCGATCACGCCGGAGAGCCTGACGCCCGGCCGTCGCGTCAAGGCGACCGTGGTGACGGGGCCGAAGGGTCGCCAGGCGCTCAGCGTCGAGGTTCTGTAGCGCTCCCCGCGCGCAGGACCGCGCGCAGGAGCGGGTTCGGGAAGCGCCGGCTCAAGGTGATCCCGTAGAAGGTCTCGGTCAGACCGGGGACCACGCAGAGTTCGCGCAGCCGCCCGCTCGCCAGTTCGTCGCGCACCACGACCGGGGGCACGAGCGCGAGGGCAGGGCTCTCGCGCGCGAACAGCCGCAGCATCGCCATGTCGTCGATCTCGGCCAGGATGCGCGGCCGCACGCCCGCCTGTTCGACCAGCAGGTCGAAGGCCGTGCGCAGCGCCGATGCCGGCGAGGGCAGCACCATCGGCGCCCCGTCGAGGTCGGCGGGAAACCGGAACCGCCGCCGCCGCGCCCGGCCGACGAGGCTGACCGGCTGCTGGTCGAGCAGCAGGCTCTGCCACGGCGTCTCGGCGTCCCGGGGCATCGGCGCATTCGACAGCACGAGGTCGAGCTGATGCGCCGCCAGCTGCGCCAGCAGCTCGGCGAGGCCGCCTGAGCGCACGACCAGTTCCACGTCCTCCCGACCGATCAGCGGACCGAGCAGCCCGAGCTGGAAGTTCCGCGAGAGCGTCGCGACGGCGCCGATGCGCAGCACCTGTTGCGCCGCCGCCTGGCCCTTGAGCCGGGCGACGAGGTCGTCGCCGGTGCGGAAGATCGTCTCGGCATGGTCGAGCGCGATGCGCCCTGCTTCCGTGAGCTTCAGCGTGCGGCCGGTGCGTTCGAACAGCGGATGGCCGAGCGCATCCTCGAGGGCGCGCAGTTGGATCGACAGCGCGGACGGGGCGACGTTCAGCCGCCGCGCCGCGCCGGTCAGGCTGCCCTCGCGGGCGATCGCGCGGAAGTAGCGCAGGTGGCGGTAGTTCAGGGCGGGCATGGATCGTTCGCTTCTGTAGAACGCATCGGATCATACATTGAATTTTTCCTGAAGCACTGGTCGGTGTACGGGGCGTGGCGTCAGCCCCGGTCCGGATTCCCCGCCATGCCCGATGCCTTGCCCAGCCTGCTCGCTCTGATCGGCCCGCTCGTCTGCGTCGCCGTGGCCCTCCTGCCGCGTCGCGCCGCCGGCGGCCGACCGCTCCTCGGCGTGCTGGCGCCGGCCGCAGGGTGGGTCGCCCTCGCCGGCGCGCTCGCGGCCGCCGTGGCACTGCTGGCCGGCGCGGACGGCACGCAGGGCGCGGCGGCGCGGCTCGCGCGGCTCGATGCGCTGTCGGCGACCATGCTGCTGCTGGTCGCGGGGCTCGGCCTCGTCGTGCTGCGCTACAGCCGCACCTATCTGGACGGACACCCGCGGCGCGACGCCTTCCTCGCGGATCTCGCGCTGACCGTCGGCGCGGTGCAGGTTCTTGTCGTCGCCGGCGACCTGGTGCTGCTCGCGGCCGCCTGGATCGCCACGAGTCTCGCCCTGCATCGGCTGCTGGTCTTCTTCCCGGAACGAACGCAGGCGCAGCTCGCCGCGCGCAAGAAGTTCGTGCTCAGCCGACTGGGCGATCTCTGCCTGATCGTCGCCATCGCGATCCTGGCGAGCAGCATCGGCGCGACCTCGCTCGAGGCTGTGCTGGCTGCGGCGCGGCAGGCCGGGGCCAGCGGCGTCGTGCCGGATGGGCTCGCCGTCGCCGCGGTGCAGATCGCCCTCGCCGCCGTGATCAAGTCGGCCCAGGCGCCGTTCCACGTCTGGGTGCCGGAGGTCATGGAGACGCCGACGCCGGTTTCGGCCCTGCTGCATGCGGGCATCGTCAACGCCGGTGGCTACCTGGTCATCCGCCTTGCCGATGTCGTGCTGCTCAGCGACCCGGTGCTGCTGCTGCTCGCCGCGTTCGGCGCCGCGACCGCGCTGTTCGGCGCGGCCGTGATGCAGGCGCAAACCGGGGTCAAGGTCGCGCTCGCCTGGTCCACCATCGCTCAGATGGGGTTCATGACCCTGCAATGCGGCCTCGGGGCGTTCCACGCCGCCTTCCTGCACATCGTCGCGCACGGGCTCTACAAGGCCTACGCCTTCCTCGCCGCCGGGTCGGTGGTGCGCGAGCCGGCCGCATGGACCGAGGCGCCGCGCCGGCCGGCCCGGCTCGCGCTGTGGCTCGGTGTCGCGGCGCTCGCGGTGCTCGGCGGCGCCGCCGTGCTCGGCGTCGATCCGATCGCCGCGCCCGGGCCGGTGCTGTTCGGTCTCGTCCTGGCCTTCGGCCTCGTGCATCTGGTCTGGCACGCCTCGGCGGGCGGGTCGGATCGGGCGGCCCTGGCGCGCGGCGTCGCGATCGCCGCCGCGGTCGCGCTCGGTTTCGTCGTTGCCCAGACCGCCGCCGCCCTGCTGCTCGCCGAGGTGGTGCCTGTCGGCCCCGGCGGCCCGGTCGCGGCGGTCGTCGCGGCCGCCCTCGGCCTCGCCGCCGCATTGCTCGTGCTCGGCCAGGCCGAGCTGCCCCATCGCGCCGCCGACCCGCGCTGGCAGGCCGCCTACGTGCATCTCGCCTCGGGCCTCTATCTCGACGTGCTGGCGAACCGCCTCGCCCGCCGCCTGCTGCTTCCCGCCGCCAAGGAGCCTGCCGCATGGACGCCGTGACCTTCGCGCCGACCCTCTCGGCTGAGTCCGAGGAGGAGACCGCCCTCGCCCTCGACCGGGCGGTCGAGACCGCCTGTTCGCGCATCGCGCCCCTCTGGCCGCTCGACAGCTTCGTCGCCGTCAACCCGTTCCTCGGCGTCGCCGATCTGCCCTTCCCGGCGGCGGTCCCGGCGATGGCGGTGACGGCGGGCGCGCGGATGCTCATGCCGCGCCGCTACTGGCAGGGACGGATCGCGGCGGGTGCCATCACGCGCGAGGACATCGCGACGGCGCTCGCGCGCCTCGGCATGGCAGCGGAGCCGGACGGGATCATCGCCGCGGCATCGGCGGAGGCGCCACCGCTGCCGGAGCCCCTGCCGCTCGTTTCCGACCTGCTCGCCGAGCACGCCGGGCTGCCGCCACGGCTGCTCGCCGATCGGATCGCGCACTGGTGCGCCGCCTACTGCGATGCCGGGCAGGCGGGGTGGCGCATGCCGTGGCGGGACCGGCCGCTCTACGCGGCCTGGCGTGCCGCGGCGATGCACGACCGGGCGCCGGAGCGCGCCGGGCTGGCGGGCTTCCGCGCGGCCCTGGCGGCACTGCCCGCGGAACCTCTCGCGGCGATCGCCGCCGCCTGCGATCGCCTGGGCGTGACCGGGTCCGCAACGACCAACCTGATGCACCGCGCGCTCGCCGATCTCGCAGGCTGGGCGGGCTACCTCCGGCAGCGGGACTGGACCGCGCGGCTGCGCGGGGAGCCTTCGGCCGAACTGAAGGAACTGCTTGCGGTGCGTCTCGCAGCGGAGGCGGCGGCGCTCGACTGCGCGCCGCCCCCGGCCGCGCGTGCCTGGAGGACGGCGCTGCGGCGCTACGGCGAGGCGGTGGCGGACGCGGACCGCAGCGTCGATCTCGTCCTGCTCGAGGCGGCGGAGGTCGCCTTCCAGCGGCGTCTCGCGCGGGGCCTCGGCCATGCCGGCCCGGCGCGCGGGCGCGCGGAGGCGCAGGCGGTGTTCTGCATCGACGTCCGCTCCGAGGTGTTCCGTCGTGCGCTGGAAGCCGTTGCGCCAGGGGTCGAGACGCTCGGCTTCGCCGGGTTCTTCGGCTTCGCCATCGAGGTGACGCCGTTCGGCGGCGGTCGGGCGCGGGCGCAGTGCCCGGTCCTGCTCGCGCCGGCGGTGCGGATTTGCGAGACGGTGGCGCCGGGTGCCGACGAGTCCGCCGCCCGCGCCCGCCTCGGCCTGCGCCAGCGTCTCGCCGCCGCCTGGGCGGCGTTCCGCTCGGGCATGGTCTCCGCGTTCCCCTTCGTGGAAAGCCTGGGCGTCACCTATGCCGCCAGGCTGCTGCGCGCGGGGTTCGCGCCACCCGCGCCGCCGCTGACCTCGGCCTTCGCGCCGACGATCGCGCCGGGTCACGGCCCGGCCGGCCGGAGCGGTCTCGCGACCGCGGCCCGGATCGACGCGGCCGAGGCGGTTCTGCGCGCGATGTCGCTGACCGAGGGGTTCGCCCCGCTGGTGCTGCTGGTCGGCCACGGTGCGGGCACGACCAACAACCCGCACGCCGCATCGCTCGATTGCGGCGCCTGCGGCGGTCATACCGGCGAGGCCAATGCGCAGGTCGCTGCCGCGGTGCTGAACGATCCGGCCGTGCGGGTCGGCCTCGCCGGCCGCGGCATCGCCATCCCCGAGGACACCGTGTTCCTCGCCGGGCTGCACGACACCACCACGGATGATGTCGTGGTGTTCGAGGAGCGGCCGCTGTCGGTACCGCACCTTGAAGCCCTGCAACGCCTGCGCGCGGCGCTCGCCGCCGCCGGCAGCCGTGCGCGGGCGGAACGGGCGGGCGCGCTCGGCCTCGCCCCGGGCCAAGGGATCGACCGCGCGGTGCGCCGGCGCGGCCGCGACTGGGCCGAGGTGCGGCCGGAATGGGGCCTCGCCGGCAATGCCGCCTTCATCGCCGCCCCGCGCGCCCTGACGCGGCAGGCCGTGCTCGACGGCAGGGTGTTCCTGCACAGCTACGACCATCGCGCGGACCGCGACCGGTCGGTGTTGGAGTTGATCCTCACCGCGCCGGTGATCGTCGCCTCCTGGATCAACCTTCAGTACTACGGGTCGTCGGTGGACAACGCCGCCCTCGGCAGCGGCGACAAGGTCCTGCACAACGTGACCGCGCGGGTCGGCGTCGCCCTCGGCAATGGCGGAGACCTTCGGCCTGGCCTGCCGTTCCAGTCGGTGCACGACGGCCGGCGGCTGGTGCACGAACCGCTCCGGCTCTCCGTGTTCGTTGCCGCGCCGGTCGAGGCGATCGACGGCGTGCTCGCGAAACACGACGGGCTGCGCGCGCTCGCCGACCATGGCTGGCTGCACCTGTTCGCGCTCGACGATGCGGGCGGCGTGGCGGCGCGCTATCGGGGCGGGCTCGCGTGGGAGGCGCGGCCCTTCGGGTAAGCGCTTCGCGCCGCGGGGCAGCGCGTGCTAACGGAGGGCATGCGCCGCCGCCGCCTCGTCGCCCTGTTCGCCGCTTCGCTGCCCCTCGCGGGGGCGCGCGCGCAGACCGGGCCGCAGCCGGTGATCGAGCCGCTCGAGGATCTCGTCATCGTCACGCGTGACGGCACGCGGCACCGCTTCCGCGTCGAGGTCGCGCGCACGGCCCAGCAGCAGACCGTCGGGCTGATGTTCCGCCCTTCGGTGCCGGCGGATGGCGGGATGCTGTTCGACTGGGGTGCGCCGCGCGAGTCGAGCATGTGGATGCGCAACACCATCGCCTCGCTCGACATGCTGTTCATCACCCAGGAGGGGCGGGTGCACCGGATCGCCGAGCGCACCGTGCCCTACAGCCTCGCGCCGATCGACAGCCGCGGTCCCGTGCGCGCGACGCTGGAGCTTGCGGCCGGTACGGCCGAGCGGCTCGGCATCCGGGTGGGGGACCGTGTCGAGCACCCGATCTTCGGGGCGGCGCGTTAGGTCGTTGCGGGCTTCAGGCGATCTCCGATCATTGATTGAGCGCGACGAAACGGCTGGCTATCCTTGCCGTTGCGGTCCGTCCCGGCGGTAGCGCGGCTCCTGCCGGCGGCAGGACGGCAGACGCGGGAGCCCATTCATGCCCGAGCCAACCTCGCTCAGCGACTGGATCGACGAGGTCAAGAAGTCGACGGAATACAAGGCCATCAGCCTGGCGTTCGAAGCTGCATCGTTTCTGAGCAAGGCGTATGACGCGCTGAAGAAGGTGTTTTTCCAGACCCGAGTACGGCAGAGCTGATCCAGCAGGCAGTACAGCAGATCATTCGCGCCTTCTACGACGCGCAGGCGCAGGATCTGGCGGCAGATATGGACGGATTCGCGCGAACCTACGCGCGGTATATCGGCCTGAAGGATCCGGATCTGCTCGACGATCTCATCAGCGGCCTGGAGCGATGTCTGGCGAAGATGGAGCGCCGCATCGAAGGGCCGGATGCGCGCTCCGCGGCCCTGGTCGCTGTGGCCTACAATCTTGGCGTTCCGCTGCTCGCGACAGCGACTCTGCAGGATGCGCAGGTTGGCCAGCTCTACCGACCCGAGAAGCCGAACTGGGCGAGCGTGCTCCAGGAGAACCGCAGCCTGTTCGAACGCGCCGCTGCCCACAATCAGATGCTGCTCGGGCCGCCCGTGTTCTCCGGTGAGCCGCGCCTGCCGCTCTGGCGCTACAGCCAGGGCAAGCTCGCGGCCAACGCAGCGGACCGGTCGGTCATCGAGACGGTCTGGCGCGCGAACGAGTATCTCCGCGAGTTCCTGCTCGCTGATTATCCGATCGGGTGGTTTACGGTTCGTTCCGCGTTCGGTGCCGCGCATCTCGTCGGCGAGGCCGAGACGGGCGCGGTGCGCGGCGTGACCGATCGTCCGCCGGACCGCTCCGCGCTCTGGCGGCTGGACCACGTCAGCCACTGCAGCGTGCGGGTCGTGAACGCGTCGAGCCTGTGCCTGACGGACTGCGAGACCGGCAACACCGACGTCGACCCGGAGAGCCGGGTGCGCCTGCTGCCGTCCGACGCCGGCGCCGGGGAATACGACTATCAGGTGTTCGTGGTGGGGCAAGGCGGCAGTGTGACACACCATGTGCGACGCTGGCACGATGGCGCCTGGCGTCGCGTCGGGCCTGCGGCGGTCGGGGTCGTCGGCTCCGCCCCCGCTGTCTTCCTCAACCGCGCGCCGGCAAGCCTGTTCAACGTCGAGCTGTTCGCCTGGGTCGACGATCAGGTGCGGCACTACTGGCGCGGGGCGCGCGATCAGGCGTGGCGGCTTGGTGACCGCCTCGGTTTCCAGGTCCGCTCCGCGCCCGCGGCGTTCCAGAACCGGGCCGCGCCGAGTGAGTTCAACTACGAGGTGTTCGTGGTCGAGGAGGGAACCCTCGCCCATTACTGGCGAAGCTGGAACGACGGCACGTGGCGCCGGGCTGCGCGGATCGGCAGGAACGTCACCCTTGGCGCGGCAGCCTTCCAGAACTCCCTAGGGCATTGGGATTTCAGGTTCAACTACGAGGTGTTCGTGGTGGAGGATGGCGCCGTTCAGCACTACTCGCGGATCTGGAAGGGCGGAACGTGGCGCAAGGGCGGTCGCTTCGGCACCGATGTTCGATCGGCGCCAGCGGCGTTCCAGAACCGCTGCAACGGTAACTATGAGGTGTTCGTCGTCGAGAACGGCCGGGTACAGCACTACTGGTGCAGCCCGCATGAGGGCACATGGCGCAAGGGCGCGACCTTCGGGACGAACGTCCGCTTCCCGCCAGCCGTGTTCCAGAACCACGCACCTGCCGCCCTGCACAACTACGAAGTCTTCGTCATCGAAGGGACCCAGCTCCAGCACTACTGGCGCGACTGGCAGGATGGGCAATGGCGCGCCGGCGCGCGCTTCGGCGACACCGCGTACCTGGGCTTGGCAGCGGTGCAAACGCTCGGATTTGGCGATTATCAGGTCTGGTACTGGTTGGATGTCACGGCGGAGCATCGCACGACGGCCAGCATCGCCTTCGAGAGCAAGGCCAGCACGGGGCGCGGGCGTGTGATGCTGCGTGCGGGTGATGTCTGGACCCACCGGCGGACAAGGATCGGAGAGATGTGGAGTGACGCCGAGGCGCTGGTGCTCGCCTCATCCGATCTCGCGCCCGCGGTCGAGCGCGGTTCGCTTGAACCGCTGACGGCACCCGGCCGTTTTGTCCGGCATCAGGACTTCCGGGCCAAGGTAACCCCCGTCGCGTCGGAGCTCGATCGGAAGGACGCCACCTTCCGCCTGATGCCCGGCCTCGCCTCGGGAACGGCGATCAGCTTCGAGGCGGTCAACGTTCCCGGCTACTTCTTGCGCCACCGCAATTTCGAGGTGGTTCTGGCGGCGCGCGGCAGCGACGCGACGCTCCGCGCCGATGCGACGTTCCGCCGGAGGCGCGGACTCGCCGATCTGTCGCTGGTCTCGTTCGAGTCCGAGAACTATCCTGGCCACTTCCTGCGCCACCGCAGCGGCCTTCTCTATCTCGAGCGTGGCGAGGACGCCGCGTTTGCGCGCGATGCGACCTTCCGCCTCCAGCCGCCGCGCTGGGCCGCACCGTGATGGGCACGGCCGCCGGCCCAGGGCCCGAGCCGTCTGACGCGGCGCGGCGCCCATCGAGCCCGGTCCCTTCCGTCCACGCGCCCGTCACTGGCAGGCGGATGCGCGGGTTCAGGCTACCCGGCGCGGCTGCGGTGCGTGGCAGCCGTGCTCCGCGACATGCACCTGGCTCCCGCCACCTCTGCCGCGGCGGAGTTCGTCGTCGAACGTTCCCAGCGCGTGGTGCTCGCCATGCCGCGGGAAGTGATCGCACGCGACAGCCCGGGGATCGCCACCCAGGGAATCGAACGGCGCTTGGTGTCTCGTGGCATTGAGATCGTGGCCGATCGCGCCGCCGGCGATGAGCTGGCACCGCGCCCAAAGCTCTCCGCCACTCGCGAGGGCCACCGCGCCGGCGCGAGAGCATGAACGGAAGAGGCGTCGATCGCGTCGGTGGGCTCGTCAGCTCGCCTTCACAGGTGATGGCCGCGCGCGCCATTCCCAGGCACCGACCCCGAGCGCGATCGCCACCGCGAGCACGTTGGCGATCGCCGCGGGATGCATCACCGCCACGATCGCGATCGCCAGCAGGGCCATCTGCGTCCAGGGCAGCTCGCGCGTGATGTAGCGCTCGCCGATCGCGCCCATGCAGAACACACCCACCGCACCCCCGATCAACGCGAGGACGACGCGATGGAGCGGCGCCTCGTGCCACATCACCAGCGCGGGCCAGTAGACATAGATGAACGGCACGAGATAGGCGGCCATGCCGAGCCGCATCGCCGTGAAGCCCGTCTTCATCACAGGCGCGCCCGCGATGCCGGCGCCGACATAGGCGGCGAGCGCCACCGGCGGCGTGATCGCCGACACCCCACCCCAGTAGTAGCAGAACAGGTGGGCGACGAGCGGCGGCACGCCCAGCTGCGCGAGGCTCGGCGCGACCAGGGTCGCGGTGATGATGTAGACCGAGGTGGTCGGCAGACCGAAGCTGAGGAACAGCGAGCACCCTGCCGCGAGCAGGATCGCCGGCAGCAGCTCGCCCTGCGCGAGCCCGATGATCGACTGGGTGAACAGCAGCCCGATCCCGGAAAGCCCGACACTGCCGACGATGAAGCCGACACCCGCGCAGGCGATCGCGGTCGAGACGGTGTTGCGCGCACCGGCCTCGAGCGCGGCCAAGATCTTGCCGAGGTTCATGCGCGTCTCGCGCCTGAACGCGCTGACCGCGATCACGGTCAGGATCGAGAAGAAGGCCGCGAACAGGGCGGTGAAGCCCATGATCAGCATCCCGATCAGCACGAAGATCGGGATCACGAGATGGCCCTGGCGGAGCAGCACGCGCTTCACCTTCGGCAGGCGGTTCCGCGGCAGCCCCTCCATCCCCACCTTCACCGCGCGCAGATGCACCTGCAGATAGACGGCGGCGTAATAGAGGATCGCGGGCAGCATGGCCCCTGCCGCAACCTGCGCGTAGGGCATCTGGAGATACTCGGCCATGATGAAGGCCGAGGCGCCCATCACCGGAGGCAGGAACTGCCCGCCGCACGAGGCCACCGCCTCGACCGCCGCCGCGTAGTAGCCTCGGAAACCCAGCCGCATCATCAGCGGAATGGTGAACACGCCCGTCGAGGCCACGTTCGCCGCCGACGAACCCTGGATCGTGCCCATCAGCGCGCTGGCGATCACACCGACCTTGGCCGGCCCGCCCGGCGAATGTCCGGCGGCGGCGAAGGCGATGTTGGTGAAGAAGCTGGTCGTGCCGGATTGTTGCAGGAACGCGCCGAAAAGGATGAAGAGGTAGACATAGGTCGCCGAGACGCCGAGCGCGATGCCGTAGACGCCCTCGGTGGACATGTACATGTGGCGGATCACGCGGCGAAAGCCGAAGCCGCCATGGGCGAGGATGTCGGGCAGCCAGGGTCCGACGAACAGGTAGCCGATGAAGATCGCCGCCAGCACCAGCAGGAACATTCCCATGGTGCGGCGCGCCGCTTCCGCCACGATGATGCAGAACAGCGTGCCGACGATGATGTCGGTCTGGGTCGGCATGCCGCCGCGCAGCACGAAGTCCTCGTAGATCACCGCGAGATAGACCGAGGTCGCGGCGCCGACCACCGCGAGCACGACATCCAGTGCGCTCGGCTGGCGGTCCTTGCCGCACGAGGTCGCGGGATAGAGCAGGAAGCAGAGGAACAGCATCACCGCGAGGTGGATCGGCCTCTGCTCCAGCGCGGGCAGCGGCCGATAGCCCGCGGTGTAGAAGTGGAACAGCGACGAGGCGATGCCGACCACGCGGATGATCGGTACCCAGGTCCCAGCGGGATTTCGGGTCTCGCCGCGGATCTCCGCCTTGGCGCTGATCGCGTTGACGTCGATCTCGCCTTCGCCGGCGAGATCGGGTCGACTCCACTCCGCGCTCCTGCGCTGTGGCCGGGCCGTGCCCCGGGGTGCTTGGTCGTTCGCCACGTGTCAGCCTCGATCACCCCACGCCGGAACGTATGTCCGGCGCGGGGTGCCCGTCCTCAGGCCCTGCCGATCTCCTTGAAGAACCGCTCGGCACCGGGATGCAGCGGGAACGGCAATCCGCTCAAGGCGTCCTCGAGTGTCATGAACTTCGCGAGCGGGTGCACCTGCTCGAGGCGCGCCTTGTTGTCGAACATCGCCTTGGTGAGCTGATGCACGAGATCCGCCGGCACCTGGTCATGCGTGGCGAGCAGCGCCGGCGAGGCGAAGGTGCGGAACGGTTTGCCGCCCGGCACGTGCTCCGCCGGCACCGTGTAGGGGTAGTCGAGCCCCTCGCTGTCCATGAAGGCGATGATGTCCTCGTCGATGTCGATCAGGCGCGCGAAGCCCGTGTCGATCATCTGCTGCACGCTCGCCGATCCGGGCGCGTCGGGCCAGATCACCGCATCGATCTGGCGGTTGCGCACCTGGTCGATCGCGGCCTGGTGCACGGTGTACTCGGCGCGAATGTCACGATAGGTCCAGCCCAGATGGCCCATGATCATGCGCCACACCGCCTCGCCCTGGCTGCCCTGCATGCCGACCGAGACGCGCTTGCCCCTGAGGTCGCGCACGGACCGGATCTCGGGCGCCCAGGACATCGCCAGGAACCATTGCGGGTTCGGGTAGAGGGTCGCGATCGCGCGAAGTCCGGCATAGCGGCCCTTCGGGCGCTGCGCGAACTGGCCTTCGTTCTTGAACGCAAGTTCAGCGACATTCCCTGCGAGGTACGAAATCTCGACCTCTCGCTCAGCCAGCAGATCGACGTTCTGCACCGAACCGCCGGTCGCCTGGATCGAAGCCCGGACACCGGGCACGGTATCGTTCCAGATCGCCGCCAGCCCGCTGCCGAGGCGATAGAAGTTGCCGCCCGAGCCGGCCGTCGCGACGCGCACGAACCGCGTCTGCGCGCGCGCTTGGCGCGTGCCGATCAGCATGGTCGGCGCGAGCGCCACCAGTCCGGCGAAGTCCCGTCTACGCATGGTTTCCTCCCGTTCTTGGTTGATGATGAACGCCAACATACGGCGTTGGAAAGGTGATGCAACGTCCGCTGTGTGTCGTCCGTCCGGACGTTATGCGCGCCGCTGTCGCCGGCTGGCTCGCACGGGGACAGGGCGTCACGGCTCCCGCCCTCCCGTCTCTCGCGCCTCGGCGAAGGCCGCGGCGAGCGCGCTGCGCAGCACCGCGACCTCGTGGCCGATGCAGAGGCAGCGGAAGCCGCGCGCACGCGCATGGCGGGCGGCGTCCGCATCGCTGGCGACCCAGCCGAGCGGCGTGCCGGTTGCGCGCGCCGACTCGATCAGCTGCGCCTCCGCCGCGCGGTAGCGCGGGTGATCGAAGTCGCCGGCGACGCCGAGGCTGTCGGAGAGGTCGTAGTGGCCGAGCCAGGCGAGATCGATCCCCGGCACGGAGAGGATCTCGTGCGCGTTCTCCACACCGGTCGCGCTCTCGATCAGGGCGATCGTCAGCACGGCCTCGTTCGCCGCGCGCATCGCCGTGCGCGGATCGGCGCCGCGCCAGTCGTCGTGGCCGACGCCGAAGCCGAGACCGCGCTTCCCCTCGGGCCGATAGCGGCACCAGGACACCAGCGCCTCGGCCTGCGCACGGGTCTCGGTCATCGGCAGCATGATCCCCTGCGCCCCCGCATCGAGCACGGGCGAGACGAGGTGGTAGCCATGCCCGGGCACACGCACCATCGGCACGATTCCGGCCGCTTTGGCGAAGGCGATCTGCCGCTTGATCGTCTCGATGCCGATGCCCGAGTGCTCCATGTCGAGCAGCACGAACTCAGCGCCCGCGGCGGCGAGCACGAAGGGCAGGCCGGGGGTGAAGAACTCGAATGCCATCACCCCCCAGGCCGTGCCACCGGCGAGCAGTGTCTCGCGCACGGGATTGGGGCGGATCGGCGCGCTCATCTCACACGGTCTCCGCGAGTTCGCCCGGCAGCGCGACGCCGTGGGCCGCCGCCGCCTCGGCGAGCTGCCGTACCGTTGCGGGATCGAGCGGGATGCCGTCGCGCAGGCGCTCGGCGCGCGTGCGCCGCTCGATCTCGCCGGGCAGCAGCGGCCGCTGGCCCGGCGTGGCGGGACGCGCACTCCGCACCCAGTCGGTCAGCCGCGCGACATCGGCGGCGAAGGCGTGGCCGTCACCGAGCCGTGCCGGATCGACCGCAAGCGTGAGCATGTTGTTGACCAGGCGCCACGCGGTCGGGCTTGCGGCATGGCTCGATTCGCCGCCGGTCAGGCTGCCGGCGAGGATCTCGCAGAACACCGACAGGCCCGAGCCCCTGTGGCCGCCGAAGGGCAGGAGCGCGCCGGGCGGGTCGCGATAGAACGCCTCCGGATCGGTGATCGGCCGGCCTGCGCCGTCGAGCACGAGGCCGGGCGGCAGCGCCTCGCCCTTGTTGCGCGCGACCTGGATCTTGCCCTCCGCCGTCGCCGAGGTGGCGATGTCGAGCACGATCGGCCCGTCAGGTCCGGGCGCGCCGGCGGCGATCGGGTTGGCGGAGAGGCGGCGTTCCGTCGCGCCGTGCGGCGCGACCAGGATGCCGTAGCCCGAGGTGTTAACGAAGTGCACTGAGACGAGCCCCGCCTCGGCAAGCGTCTCGGCCCAGGCGCCGATCCGCCCCAGATGGCCGCTGTTGCGGATGCCGATCAATGCGAGGCCGTGCGCGCGCACGCGTTCGATCGCGCGCGCCATCGCCTCCGCGCCGATCACCTGGCCATAGCCGAAGCCGCCATCGAGCACGAGCAGCGGTCCGGCATCGATCGCGATCGTGGCATGGCGGTTCGGCAGCAACTCGCCCGCGGCGACCCAGGCGAGATACTTGGGCGCGCGGATCGCGCTGTGGCTGTCGTGACCGACCAGATTCGCCTCGACCAGATGCGCGGCGACCGCCTCCGCCTCCGCCGCCTCCGACCCGCCGGCGCGGAACAGCCCGACGAGCAGGTCGTGCAGCGCGGCGGCGGCGATGCGCATCATCCCCCCCCACCTTGCGCGAGCCGCGCGGCGAACTCGATCGCCTCGACCATGCTGGACGGATTGGCGATCCCCCTGCCGGCGATGTCGAACGCGGTGCCGTGATCGACCGAGGTGCGGATGATCGGCAGGCCGAGCGTGACGTTCACGCCGCCGAGCTCCGCCATCGCGCCCGAGGCCGGATCGATCCGGAACCCGAGCAGCTTTACCGGGATGTGGCCCTGGTCGTGATACATCGCCACGACGGCATCGAACTGTCCCGCGGCCGCCTTGACGAACACAGTGTCGCCCGGAACGGGGCCGTGCACCTTGAAGCCGCGCGCGCGCCAGTCGCGCAGCACCGGCACGGTGACCGTGTCGTCCTCGGTGCCGAACAGCCCGCCCTCGCCCGCGTGCGGATTGAGGGCCGCGACCGCGACGCGCGGCGCAGCGATGCCGAGCCGCCCGAGCGCCTCGAAGGTCAGGCGCAGGGTCCGGTCGAGCCGCTCGGGCGTCAGCAGCGCCGGCACGCGCGCGAGTGCCACATGGGTGGTGACATGCGTGACCCGCAGCGCACCGTGCGCCAGCATCATGCAGCTGTCCTTCACGCCCGTGAGGTCGGCGAGCATGTCGGTGTGGCCGGCGTAGCGATGCCCGCCGAGATTGAGCGCCTCCTTGTTCAGCGGCGCGGTGGCGATCGCGGCGACGTCGCCGGCGAGCGCGTGGCGCACCGCGGTCGCGACCGCCTCGTAGGCGAGATGCCCCGCCTCGCCCGAGACCGCACCGAACGCGATCGGCATGCGCGCGGGCGCCGTCTCGATCACCGCGATCTCGGGCCAGACCGCCGGCGCGAGCCCTGGGCGCAACCGCGCGCCGAGGCCGAGTGCGGCGTCGGTGCGCGCCAATTCGGCCACCGAACCGACGATCGCGAGACGGATTGCGCCCACGCTGATGCGCGGCGCGAGCGCGCGCGCGGCCTTCAGCGCGATCTCCGGCCCGATCCCGGCCGGGTCGCCCATGGTGACGGCGATCAGCGGCGCGGTCATGGCCGCACTCCGGCCGCGGCTGCCAGCAGGCGCGCGATCAGCCCACCATCCGCGAAGGCGCCGGACTTGCTGATCAGCGGCACACCCGCCCAGGCGCCGTCGGTGAGCGTGGAGAGCGGCATCCCGGCCGCGACCTCGCCATGCACGGCGATGCTGCGGCAGCCGAGCGCGCCGAGCAGGCGGAGCAGCGTATCGCCTCCTGCGACGATCAGGAGCCCAGGGCGGGGGATCCCGGCGAGTGCGGCGAACAGCGCGCGCATCCGGCAACTGTCGACCGACGCGTCGAGCACGGCCGACGGGCCGGCTGCGAGGCGCTGCGCAACGCTGCCCGCGATGTCGCTCGCCGTTTGCCGGCCATCATCGCCGACCACGCGCGCCGGTTGCGCCGCCGCGAGGGCGGCGATCTGCCGACGCGTAACCGGATGGGCGCTGCCCGTCACCATCAGGACGCGCGTGGCCTGCGGCACAGCAGAGGTTGGCTCCGCCGCGGTGAAGGCGCGCGCGAGGCCCGAGGAGCCCGCCCAGAGCACGGCTGGATCGTGGCGATATGAGGCGACGAGGTGGGCGAGATCGCCGTCATCGGCGGTGTCGCAGACGGTGATGCCGCGCCCTCCTCCGGCCGCGGCGAGCAGCGCCGTCAGATCGATGCCGTCCTGCGCGCCACCGCCGGCGACGATACGGAGCCGGCCGGCGCGCACCAAACGGCCCTGGGCGGGGAAGGCGGGCGCGACCAGCGTGGTCGCGAAGCCGCCGGCGCGGTGCGCGGCCACGATCTCGGCGGCGGTGTTGCCGCGCAGCAGGCTGTCGATCTTCTTGAAGGCCGGCCGACCAGCCGCCAGTCCCGGTGCGAGGCGGTGCACGCGGCCAACCGCCTCCGGCTCGGGCAGCGCGCGCGACGAGGTGGAGAGCGCCGCGTCGCCGTCCGGCCAGTCGAGCTCGCCAGCCGCGTCGTCCTCCGTGCGCCAGCGCACGGCGATCGCTGCGCGCGCTGCGGCGAACGGCGCGGCCGCGTCGAGCGCGCCGGTGAGATCGTCGGCGAGCAGGCGAAGCCCGCTCATGCTGCCACCGCCACGGTCTGCAGCACGACCCCGCGCGCGCTGAGGCTGGTCCTCGCCGCGTGGTCGATCCCGTCATCGGTGATGACCAGGTCGCCCGCCGACAGCGCCAGCACCTTGCAGAACGCGACCGCGCCGAACTTGCTTGCATCCGCCAGCACGGCGAGACGGCGCGCGCCCGCGGCCATCGCCTGCTTGATCCCCGCCACCTCGATCGAGGTCTCGCTGATCGTGCCTTCGGCGATCGCATGCGCGCCGAGGAAGGCGAGGTCGGCCGCGAGACCGCGCGCGAAGCTCGCCCCCGGCTCGCCGATGAGCGTGTGGGAACCCGGCCGCAGCGTGCCGCCCGGCACGATCACGCGGATGCGCGGCGCCTCGGCGAGCACCGCGGCGATGCGCAGGTCATTGGTCACGGCCGTGATCGCCAGCCCGCGCGCGACCACCCCGCGCGCGGCCTCCAGCACGGTCGAGGAGCTGTCGAAGACCACGCTCTGGCCGGCTTCGACCAGCGCGGCGGCCGCTTCGCCGATTGCCCGTTTCGCGACCGAATGGGCGTGCTGCGCGATCGAGGGCGCGGGCTCGAAGGTGGTGCGCGCGGTCCCGAGGGCGACCGCACCGCCATGGGTGCGCCGGAGCTGGCCGCTGGCGGCGAGATCGTCGAGGTCGCGTCGCACGGTCGAGGCCGAGACGCCGACCGCGCGGGCGAGCTCGGCGATCGCCACCACGCCGCGGCTGCTCAGATGGTCGAGAATGCGCGCCTGCCGCGCCGCCGGAATGAGCGGCGGATCGTCGGGGACAGAGGGGTGCGCGCGCGGCACCGGGGCGCTCAGTCCGGCAGGTCGCGCACGTGCCCGCGCGAGAGCCGCGCGACGATCTCGGGCAGCACCGGCATGAACCGCTCGCCGTGGCCCTGCGCGAGCGCCATCTGCCAGACCTGGCTGCACGCCTGGGCGACGAAGGCGGGAGCGGGGGCGGCCTCGGCCATGCGGCAATAGGTGCGCATGTCCTTTGCCGCGATGCGGATCGGCCCCTTCAGCCGGCTGTCATCGCCCTCCAGCGCCCAGGGCATCATCATCTGGAACATCGCGCTGTTCGCCCCGCCGGCGGACACGACCTCGTAGAGCTTGCGCAGATCGACGCCGAGCTTGCTCGCGGTCGCGACCGCCTCGGCGATCACGGCCGAGGTGCCGATCGAGATGAAGTTGTTGACGAGCTTCAGCGTGTGCCCGGCGCCAAGCTCGCCCGCCTCGATGATCGTGTCGGCGTAGCATGCGACGATCGGGCGGACACGCGCGACATGTGCCGGGTCGCCGCCGAGGAAGGTCGAGAGCTTGCCGAGTTCGGCCTCGCGCGGGGTGCGCCCGACCGGGGCGTCGACCATGCCGATGCCGCGCTCGGCGAGGATACGGCCGAGCCGGCGCGTCGAGGTCGGATCGGCCGAGGTGCTGTCGACCAGGATGGCGCCGGGCCGGAAACCCTCAAGCACGCCGTTCTCGCCGAGCACGGTCGCCTCGACCTCCACCGAGGAGGGCAGGCAAAGAAACACCACGTCGCTGGCCCGCGCGAGTTCGGCCGGCGAGCGCGCCTCCGTCGCCCCCCGCGCCAGGAGGTCATCCACCGGCGCGCGGTTGCGGTGACCGAGGATGGTGAGGGGGTGGCCCTTGAGCAGGATGTGCTTGGCCGCGCCGTGGCCCATCAGGCCGACGCCGATATAGCCCACCCGCGTCTGCTCGCTCACGTGTCCTCCCGGGCTTGGCGCCCCGGTGCGGTGCCGGCGGCTTGCGAGCAAAAGAGTGCAACTTCGTTCAACAATGCGCAATAGGATGCGGGGGAGGAGCCCGACCAGGATTCTCGCGAACCCCCCGGCCCGCGCCGAACGCCGCCAGGCGTGGCGGCGATGGATGCGCTGTGCCGTATGTGTTGGTCGCCCGATGGGGTGGCGTCGCCGGGGCCTCAGGCGGGCCTTGCCAGGCAGGATCGAACGGGCCGCCGCGGCGCGCCCATCGACGGCGTTCCGGCCCCGAAGGCCTGGGCCGGGGGCGATCCGGCGCGGCCTTGACCGCGCTTCAGCGCACGCCGAGGCGCCGGTTCAGCGCGAGCTCGGTTTCGGTGAGCTGGAAGCCGACGACCACCGTGTAGGACGCGGGCGGCCGCTCGGCACTGACCGGCAATGTCAGCGTGACCTCCTCGCCGGTCATGCGCACACGGCTGCGATTGGCCGGGAAGGAGGCGGCGACCGTGTAGACCGCCTTGTCGAGGATGCGGTCCTGCGCGTCCGTCACGGCAACGAAATACGGGATCGCGATGCTGCGATCGCCGGCCGCGGGGCCGCGCGTCGCATCCATCGAGAGGTTGAGCGTCACGCGCACCGAGCGGCGCCGGTCGGCAAAGGCGCACTCGCCGGAGAGGCCCGTGATCCGCGCATTGAGCACCAGATCGCTCAGATCCTGGCTGTCGGGCGTGCGATAGCGGCGGAGATCGGCCGCCTCCGCGAGCACGGCCGTGGTCGGACAGTCCGGCCGCAGGGTCTGCTGGACAGGCGCCTCGCCGCGGCCCCCGCCGCGCAGCCCACCCTCGCCGCAGGCGGTCAGCGCCAGAGCGAGCGCCAGTGCCGCGGCGCCCCGCATTTCACGCCTCACCGGTGGCAAGCCCATGATGCGTCCCGTCACAGAACGGCTGCGCCCCCGTGCGCTTGCAGCCGCAGAACCACATTGTCTCATCCTTCTCGGCCTTCCACGTCACCGGCTTGATCCCGGTGCCCTTGTGCGAGCCGTCGCAGAACGGCTGCTTGGCCGACAGCCCGCAGGCGCACCACCAGTACTTTTCGCCGGCCTTCACCTCGATCGCATAAGGCGCGGCCTGCGCCACCTTCGGCAAGCCCTCGCGCACAGGTTCCGTCATTTGCGCTCTCCTCCGCGCCATGCACCCTTTGAACCGGCGCGCGCGCCGGGCACTATGCGGATGCGCCCGCAGGGCCGCAACCAGCGCGAGCACGATGACCGACCACAAGCCCGAACTGAAGATCCTGCTGGCCGGCCCGCGCGGCTTCTGCGCCGGGGTGGACCGCGCGATCCGCATCGTCGAGGAGGCGCTGAAGCGCTTCGGCCCGCCCGTCTATGTGCGTCACGAGATCGTGCACAACCGCTTCGTGGTCGAGAGCCTGGAGGCCAAGGGCGCGGTGTTCGTCGAGGAGCTCGACGAGGTGCCGCAGGGCGTGCCTGTGGTGTTCAGCGCCCATGGCGTGCCGAAATCCGTCCCCGCCGAGGCCGAGGCGCGCGGGCTGTTCCAGCTCGACGCCACCTGCCCGCTGGTGACCAAGGTGCACCGCGAGGCCGAGAAGCACTTCGCGAAGCGGCGCCACCTGATCCTGATCGGCCATGCCGGCCACCCGGAGGTGATCGGCACGATCGGCCAGCTGCCGCCGGGCAGCGTCACCCTGGTCGAGGACGTGGCGCAGGCGCGCGCCGTGACCCCCCCCACCTCCGACGGGCTCGCCTACATCACCCAGACCACGCTGTCGGTGGACGACACCGCCGAGATCATCGACGTGCTGCGCGAGCGCTTTCCCGAGATCGAGGGGCCGCGGCGCGAGGACATCTGCTACGCCACCACCAACCGCCAGGCCGCGGTGAAGGAGATCGCGCCGCGCGCCGACCTCACCGTGGTGATCGGCGCGCCGAACTCGTCGAACTCGCAGCGGCTCGTGGAGGTCGCCCGCCGGGCGGGCTGCAAGCGCGCGATCCTGGTGCAGCGCGCGCGCGACCTCGCCGCCGTGCCGCTCGACGGCGTCGAGACGGTGGCGCTCACCGCCGGCGCCTCCGCCCCCGAGAGCCTGGTCGAGGAGGTGATCGAGCTCCTGCGCGAGCACTTCTCGGTGCATGTCGAGGAGGTGCGCGTCGCCGAGGAGGCGGTGATCTTCCGCCTGCCGCCCGCGCTCGCGGTCTGATCGCGCCGCATGGCCGTCTACACCGAGGTCTCGGACGAGGCACTGGCCGCGTTCCTGGCGCACTACGACATCGGCGCGCTGGTCTCGTTCAAGGGCATCGCCGAGGGGGTGGAGAACTCCAACTTCCTGCTGGTGACCGATCGCGGGCCCTACATCCTCACGCTCTACGAGAAGCGGGTCGACCCGGCCGACCTGCCCTATTTCCTCGGGCTGATGCAGCACCTCGCCAAGCACGGCGTCACCTGCCCGCTGCCGGTCGCGTGCCGCGACGGCGCGCTCGCGCGCGAGCTCTGCGGCCGGCCGGCGGCGATCGTCACCTTCCTGCCCGGCGTGTGGCCGCGGCGCATCCGCAACGAGCACTGCGCCGGCGTCGGCGCGGCGCTGGCGCAACTGCACGAGGCGGGTGCGGGCTTCGCGCTGAGGCGCGCCAACGCGCTCGGGCCTGCAGGATGGCGGCCGCTGCTCGACCGGTGCCTGCCGCGCGCCGACACGGTGCGCGAGGGGCTGGCGGCGGAGCTCGAAGCGGCACTCGGCGCGATTCTCGCCCTCTGGCCGTCGGGCCTGCCCGCGGGCCACATCCATGCCGACCTCTTTCCCGACAACGTGTTCTTCCTGAACGAGCGGGTCTCGGGGCTGATCGATTTCTACTTCGCCTGCACCGATCTCTACGCCTACGACCTTGCGGTGTGCCTGAACGCCTGGTGCTTCGAGGCGGACGGGTCGTTCAACGTCACCAAGGGCCGGCTGATGATCGCGGCCTACGAGGCGAAGCGGCCCCTCTCGGCGGCCGAGGCCGAGGCGCTGCCGACGCTGTGTGCGGGGGCCGCGATCCGCTTCCTGCTGACGCGGCTGCACGACTGGCTGCATCACCCTCCGGGGGCCTTCGTGACGCCGAAGGACCCGCTCGAGTATCTGCGCAAGCTGCGCTTCCACCGCACGGTGCGCGGGGCCGCCGATTATGGCCGCTGAGCGTCCCGTGATCGAGGCGTGGACGGATGGAGGATGCCGGCCCAATCCCGGTCCGGGCGGCTGGGGCGTGGTGCTGCGCTGGAACGATCACGAGAAGGAACTCTCCGGTGCGGAGCCGGAAACGACCAACAACCGGATGGAGCTGACCGCCGCGATCGCGGCGCTGGAGGCGCCGAAGCGCCCCGCGCGGCTGATCATCCACACCGACAGCGAGTATGTCCGCAACGGTGTGACGCGCTGGGTGAAGGGCTGGGTCCGCAACAACTGGCGCAACGCGGCGAAGCAGCCGGTCGCCAACCAGGATCTCTGGCAGCGGCTGCTGGAGGCGGCGAAGCGCCACGAGGTGGACTGGCGCTGGGTGCGCGGTCATGCAGGCGATGCGATGAACGAGCGCGCCGACCGGCTCGCGACTGCCGCGCGCGAGGCGCTCGGCGGCTGATCAGCGGGGCCGATCAGCGGCCGCGGCCGGGCCAGACGCCCGGCCGCACCGAGGACGCGACGATCACGCCATAGCCCGCGAGGCCCAGCGCGACACAGGCGAACAGCCCGGCAAGCCCGTAGCGGTCGCCGACCAGCGCGCCGCCGCCGGCGGCGACGCCGATCCGCACCAATGCCGCGACGAACGGCACGCGCATCCGCCCTGCCCCCTGGCTCGCGAAATAGAGCGCCATGCCGAGCCCGAGCGCGCCGAAGGACGGCCCGACCACCACGAGATAGAGCCGGATCGCCTCGCGCACCGCGGGCTCCGTCGCGAACAGCCGCGCGAAGAAGCCCGGGAACACCGCCACCATCAGCCCGACCGCGCCGGCGATCGCGCCGGCCATCAGCCCGCCGCGCCAGGCGGTGATCCGCGCCCCCGCCCAGTCGCCCGCGCCGACCCGCATGCCCACCAGCGCCGTCAGCGCCGCGCCGATGCCGTAGGCGAGCGGGATCATCAGGAACTCGAAGCGCACGCCGACGCCGAAGGCGGCGATCGCCGCGGTGCCGTGCCGCCCGACCAGCGCGGTCACCAGCACCGTGGTGAGATTGGCGATGGTCGCCATCACAGAGGCCACCAGGCCGACGGAGAGGATGCGCCCGAACAGCGCGAGATCGAGCGGCGTGCGCACCGACGGCCGGAACCCCGCGCCGCCGCGCAGGATCGCGGCCCCCATCGCGAGGGTCGCGAGCGCGAACGAGACGACATATGCGATCCCCGCCCCGGCGATGCCGAGATCGGTGCCGAGCACCAGTGCGGCCGAGAGCGGCGCGTCGATCGCCCAGACGCCGAGCATGATCACGGCGGGCAGGCGCATGTTGCCGGTGCCGCGCAGCACCGCGCCCAGCGTGTTGGCGAGCCAGACCAGCGCCGAGCCCGCGAACAGCGTGCGCGCATAGAGCGTCGCGTTCGCCAGCGCCTCGTCGCGTCCGCCCATCAGCCGGAACAGCGCAGGGCCCCACACCTCGATCAGCACGGTGAAGAGCAGGCCGAAGCCGATGCCGATGATCGCCGCGTGCAGCACCAGCGCCGAGGCCTCGTCGCGCCGCCCGGCGCCGAGCGCGCGCGCGATCGCCGAGGAGACGCCGCCGCCCATCGCGCCGGTGCTCATCATCTGCATCAGCAGCAGGAGCGGCAGCACCAGCGCGTAGCCGGCGAGCGGCGCCGTTCCGAGCCGGCCGATGAACCACACCTCGGCGGTCTGGCAGGCCGCCTGGGCGAAGGCGACGCCGATCGTCGGCAGCGAGAGGGTGAGGATCCGGCCGAGCGGCGCGGGGGCGGGGGTCATGCGGGCGCGACTGTCGCCCGGCCCCGCGGCCGCGCCAAGGGTGGCGCGCCGATGGCTGCCCGTCTGAAACGATCCTGTGACCCTCCGCACATCACGCTGCAACAGCGCGGGCGCAGAGTCGGGACGGATGATGCGGAGCGGCCGGTGCCGCGCCGCCGCAACGACGAGGTCATCGCCATGTTCGCGCTGTTCGCCGCCCTGCCGCCGCTGCCATCGCCGCGCCGCGCTTCGCTGCTCGCCCGGCTCGCGCGCCGGCTCCGCCGCGGGTGAGGCGCTGCCGGCCCGGCTGCAACGACTGAAACCGGAAACCGCCTCCGCGCACATCCGGCTGACATGCGCCGCGGCGATGCTCGGAATCACAGGCGCCGGGCGACTCCGCCGCGCCGCATCCCCCGATCGAAGGACCACCGACCATGACGACCGTGACTGGAGCGGCCCGCGCCGCGTTCTTCCCCGCCCTTGGCATCGGCGCCCATGCCCGGCGGATCGCGCGCGCGATCACGGCGGCTGTCGCCGCTTGGCACACTGAGCGCGCGCTCGCCCATCTCGACGCGCATCTGCTGCGCGACATCGGCATGGAGGGCAGAAGCCCGTTCAAGCGGCCTCTGCCGACGGATCGTCCCGAGCTCGGGCGCTGAGGCGTGGTCTCGGCCGAGGCGCGGGTTTCACACGCTTGTCACAGCCCCGACACGGCGATGTCCCGGTCGTCCGCCATCCTTGCGGGTGGCGGTGGCCGTGGCGTCGCGCATACCCTTCCGTAACCGCCACGGCTCCAGACTGGGCCGGTCGGAGGCGCTCGTCCTTCGGGCCGCGCCGCCGAACCAGGAGGTGACGGTCATGTTCGCCCTGTTCGTCACGCTGCCGCTTACGCCCGCCCGGCGCCGGGCATCCTTGCCCGGGGTCTCGCTGCTGGCGCACCTGGCGCGGCGGCTGCGCCGGCACCGCTGACCGCCGTTCCCCCTTTCCCCCGCCGCCGATTTCCCCCATGTAAGGGGTGTTCCTGCGTGGCCATCCGGGAGGGATGACTGCGCTTGCATTCTGGGAGGACACGCGATGATCCGCAGGCGTACCCTGCTCGTCTCGACCACCGTTGCCGGCGCCGGCCTCGCCGCCCCGGCCGTCTGGGCGCAGCCCCGCAACCCGGCCTGGCCGCGCGCGCTGACGATGGGCACGGCGGCTCCCGGCGGCACCTATGCCGTCTATGGCCCGGCCTGGGGCCAGCTCGCCGCGCAGGCGACCGGTGTCAACATCAGCTACCGCACCACCCAGGGCCCGAACCAGAACATCGTGCTGGTCGATCAGAAGCAGGTCGAGCTCGGCATGGTGACCATGGGTGTGGCGCTGCAGGCCTGGGAAGGCCAGGGCGAATGGACCCGCGGCAACAAGTTCCGCAACATCCGCGCGCTGTTCCCGATGTACGATACGCCGTTCCATGCCGTGGCGCTGCGGCGGTCGGGCATCACCGACCACAGCCAGCTCAACGGCAAGAGCGTGGGCGTGGGCCCGCGCGGCGGCACGCCGGGCACGTACTATCCGCTCATCCTGCGTACCCTCGGCGTGACCCCGAGCCGGATCGGCTACGGGTCGGGTTCGGACATGATCGGCCAGGTGTCCGACGGGCTGCTCGACTGCTTCGCCTTCGCCGCCGGTGCGCCGATCCCGGCCTTCAGCGAGATCGAGACCACCAACGAGGTGACCATCTTCGGCTTCACCGAGGCGCAGATGGACGCGATCGTGAAGGCCTATCCGGAACTGTCGAAGGGCACGATCGCCGCCGGCACCTACCGTTCGCTGCGCGAGCCGATCAACATCGTAGGCGTCTACAACTTCGCGATCGGCCACAAGGACCTGCCCGAGGACCTCGTCTACGAGATCGTCAAGTCCGTGATGACGCAGAATGCCGCGCTGGTGCAGGCGATCTCGACGGCGAAGGAGACGGTGCCCGAAAACGTCACCAAGAACTCATTCCTGCCGTTCCATCCGGGTGCCGCGCGCTGGTTCCGCGAGAACGGCCACGCGATTCCCGACAACCTGATCATGGCGTGAGGGGGTGCGCCGCCATCGCGGCGCCCGCCACCGCTGATACCGGGCTGCCAAAGGTTTGACCGTTGGCAGCCCGGGATCGCGCGCAGGGCTGGTGTGGCGGCTGCGCGCCAAAGGAAACCTCGTACCCGGTGCATGAAGGCGAAACCTTCATGCGCCGGGTATGAGAGGGCCCGGGCCGACATGGTCCGGGCCTTTTCGTGTCCGCCCATCGGAGCCCCCGCGTGAGCCGCGAGGCCTGGGGCTGGCTCGCCGCCTTCAGCGCGGTCGCGATGTGGGCCGGCTGGGCGGTCGCGACCAGGTTCCTGCTGACCGGCGCGACGCTCGACCCGGCCGACATCGTCGCGGTGCGATTCATCACCGCCGCACTCCTGATGCTGCCCTATGCCGCGGTGCGGCCGCCGCGCATCCGCCGGCTGCGCTGGTCCACCCTCGCCGCGATCGTGCTCGGCTCCGGGGTCGCGTTCAGCCTCTGCAACACCGGCGGGCTGGCGTTCGCCCCGGCTGCCCATTCCGGCGCCATGACGAGCCCGCTCGGCGCCGTGTTCACCGGTGTGCTCGCACATGTCCTGATCGGCGAGCGGCTCGGCCGGCGCAGCGCGCTCGGGCTCGCCCTGGTGACGGCGGGGGCGGCGACGATCGTGGTGTCGAGCCTCGGCGGCGCCTGGGGCGGCCGGACCTGGATCGGCCACCTGCTGTTCGCCGCCGCCGGTCTGCTCTGGGCCGGCTACAACGTCTCCGTGCGCGGCGCGCGGCTCGCCGCCCTCGAGGCCGTGACGATCAGCGCGATCGGCTCGGCGCTGATCTACCTGCCGCCCTATCTGCTGCTGGTGGGGCCACGCTTCCTCGCAGCACCCTGGCGGGAGATCGCTCTCCAGGCCGCGTTGCATGGCGGCATCGGCGCGACCCTGTCGATCATCGTGTTCAGCCTCGGCCTCGCCCGGCTCGGTGCCGCGCGGGCCGCCGCGGCCGGCGCGCTCACGCCCACGATGACGGCCGTGATGGGCGCGGTTGCGCTCGGCGAGGTGCCGTCCCTGCCCGAGGCGCTGGGCATGGCGGTGCTGACTGCCGGGGTGTGGCTCGCGTCCGGCGCACGGCTGTCATCCGCGGATTCGCTTGCGCCGCGGGGGCCTCGCCCGTAACAGTCCGGCCTCGTTTGGCCGCGAGGAGGATGTGCCATGGGATATCGGGTCGCAGTGGTCGGCGCCACCGGGGCGGTGGGGCGCGAGCTGCTGAAGACGCTCGCCCAGCGGAACTTCCCCGCGACGGAGGTGATCGCGCTCGCCTCCGGCCGTTCCGCTGGCCAGGAGGTGAGCTACGGCGAGAAGACGGTGCTCAAGGTGCAGAATCTCGAGACCTTCGACTTCGCGGGCGTCGAGATCGGCCTGTTCAGCCCCGGCGCGTCGGTCTCCGCGGTGCACGCGCCGCGCGCCGCCGCCGCCGGTTGCGTAGTGATCGACAACACCAGCCATTTCCGCATGGAGCCGGACGTGCCCCTGGTGGTGCCCGAGGTGAACCCGCACGCGCTGAAGGGATTCCGCAAGCGCAACATCATCGCCAACCCGAACTGCTCGACGATCCAGATGGTGGTGGCGCTGAAGCCGCTGCACGAGCTCGCCACCATCAAGCGGGTGTCGGTCGCGACCTACCAGTCGGTCTCGGGCGCGGGGAAGGAGGCGATGGACGAGCTCTACGCCCAGACCAAGGGCAGCTTCGTCAACGACGCGGTGACGCCGGAGCAGTTCACCAAGCCGATCGCCTTCAACTGCATCCCGCACATCGACAAGTTCATGGATGACGGCTCGACCAAGGAAGAGTGGAAGATGGTGGTCGAGACCAAGAAGATCCTCGACCCCGACATCGCCGTGATCGCCACCTGCGTGCGCGTGCCGGTGTTCGTCGGCCACGCCGAGGCGGTGCATGTCGAGTTCGCCCGCCCCATCACGGTGGGCGAGGCGCGCGAGGCGCTGCGCAAGGCGCCGGGCGTGGCCGTGATCGACCGGCGCGAGGACGGCGGCTACATCACGCCCGTGGAGGCCGCGGGCGAGGACGAGGTGTTCGTCAGCCGGCTGCGCAAGGACCCGACCGTGCCGCACGGGCTCGCGTTCTGGTGCGTGTCCGACAATCTCCGCAAGGGGGCGGCGCTGAACGCGGTGCAGATCGCCGAGACGCTGATCGCGCAGGGGCATCTCGCGAAGCAGGCGGCTTGAGCAACACGCGGGGGCCAGGGGGCGTGCGGCGCTGGCCCTCGGGCCAGCGAAGCCCGGAGACGCCTCCCCTTGCCCCCGCACCCCCCATCCCATGGACCTGCACCCGTCAGATGCAGGCCGTGTCGACTCCGCTCATGACGCCGCGGATGCGGGTCGCGCGCGCAGTCAGGAACGCGTCGGGCCGCGCCGCATTGCGCCCGAGCGGATTGGGCAGCACAGCGGCCAGCAGGGAGGCCTGCACCGGTGTCAGCGCCGCCGCACCGCGGCCGAACAGCGCCCCTGACGCCGCCTCGGCGCCGTAGAGCCCCGGGCCGAACTCGACGATGTTGAGATAGACCTCGACGACGCGCCGCTTCGGCCACAGCGCCTCGATCAGCAGCGTCGGATAGACCTCCAGCGCCTTGCGCAGCACGTCGCTCCGCGGCCAGAGGAACAGGTTCTTCGCCGTCTGCTGCGTGATCGTGCTCGCACCGCGCAGCCGCCCGCCATCACGCCAGTCCTCGACCGCGCGGCGCAACTCGACCGTGTCGAACCCCCAATGCGCGCAGAAACGCTGATCCTCCGAGGCGAGCACCGCGCGCACGAGATGCGGCGAGATGCGATCGAGCGGCACCCAGTCGCGCGACCAGCCATGCCCTTCGGCCGCGCGGATCAGCATCAGCGGCGTCGCCGGTGGCGGCACGAACCGGTAGAGCAGCACCAGCGCGAGGGGCAGCAGCAGCGCCGCGGCGAGGCACCACAGCGCGAAACGAAGAAGCCGCCGCCTCACACCTCGAGCAGCAGCCGCTCGGGCGCCTCGACGGCCTCCTTGATGCGCACCAGCGTGGACACCGCCTCGCGGCCATCGATGATGCGATGGTCGTAGGAGAGGGCGACATACATCATCGGCCGCACCTCCACCTTGCCGCCGATCGCCACCGGGCGCTCCTCGATCTTGTGCATCCCCAGGATCGCCGATTGGGGCGGGTTCAGGATCGGCGTCGAGAGCAGGCTGCCGAACACGCCGCCATTGGTGATCGAGAACGTTCCGCCCGACATCTCCTCCAGCGTCAGCGCGCCGTCGCGCGCCTTGCGGCCGAACTCGGCGATCGCCGCCTCGATCGCGGCCAGACTCAGCGTCTCGGCATTGCGCAGCACCGGCACCACCAGGCCCGTCGGGCCCGACACGGCGATGCCGATGTCCATGTAGTGGTGCTGGACGATCTCCTCGCCCTCGATGAAGGCGTTGACATTCGGGAACTCGCGCAGTGCCGCCACGCACGCCTTGACGAAGAAGCCCATGAAGCCGAGCCGCACGCCATGGCGCTTCTCGAACGCGTCGCGGTATGTCGCGCGCAGCGCCATCACCGCCGACATGTCGATCTCGTTGAAGGTCGTCAGGATGGCGGCGGTGTTCTGCGCCTCCTTCAGCCGCCGTGCGATGGTCGCGCGCAGCCGCGTCATCCGCACCCGCTCGACACGGCGCTCGCCTGGCGCGGCGGGCGGCCGGGCGGCGGGCGCCGGCGCGTGCTTCGCTGCCGCGGCGGGCTTGGGCGCGGGTGCCGGTTCGGGCTTCGCCGCCGGCGCCGCGCCGCCCTCGATCACCTTCAGCACGTCGCCCTTGGTGATCTGCCCGCCCTTGCCGGTGCCGCTCACGGCCTCGGGCTTCAGCCCGGCATCGGCCATCAGCTTGGCGGCCGCGGGCAGCGGCGGACGGGCGGCCGCGCGCGCGAGCGCCGCCTCGGCCGGGGCCGCGGCCTCGGCCGCCGGCGCGGCGGGCTTCGCGGCGGCAGCCGCACCCTCCGCGATCGTGCCGAGCACCGCGCCGACCTCGACCTCGGTGCCGTCCTTGGCGACGATCGCCTCCAGCACCCCGGCGGCCGGCGCCGGCACCTCGACCGTCACCTTGTCGGTCTCGAGCTCGACCAACGGCTCGTCGGCCGCGACTGCCTCACCCGCCTGCTTCATCCAGCGCGCGACGGTCGCGCTCGACACGCTCTCGCCCAGCGCAGGCACCTTGATCTCGACCGACATGCGCAATCCCCGATTGGCTTCAGGCGCGGGAGTAGAAGCGCGGACGGCCGCGGAAGGCAACCGCCTTGGCCCTCACCCTGCCCCGCTCCCCCACGCGGGAGAGGAGACGTGGCGGCGGCGTGGGTTCCCTCTCCAACCTCGTGGGAAAGGGTCAGGGTGAGGACTCAGACGCTCAACGCCTCCTCGACCAGCACCGCCTGCTCGGCGTTGTGCACCTTGTAGAATCCGGTCGCCGGGCTCGCGGCTTCGCGCCGTCCGACATAGCGCGGCCGCGCGCGCCGATCCGCCGCCGCGGCGGCCTCCTCCAGCCGGCGGTCGATCCAGGTCCAGGCGCCCATGTTCTGCGGCTCCTCCTGGCACCAGACGATCTCGGCGTTCGGATAGCGCGCGATGATCTTCGGCAGCGAGACGCGCGGAAACGGATAGAGCTGCTCGACCCGCACCAGCGCGACGCTGTCGATCTTCTCCTCGCGCCGCGCGGCCAGCAGGTCGTAATAGACCTTGCCGGTGCAGAACACGACGCGCTTCACCGCCTCGTCCTCGGCGATCGGATCGATCTCCGGAATCACGTGGCGGAACGATGCGTCGGGGCCGAACTCGTCGAGCGTCGAGACCGCGAGCTTGTGGCGCAGCAGCGATTTCGGTGTCATCACGATCAGCGGCTTGCGGTAATTGCGCTTGAGCTGGCGCCGCAGCGCGTGGAAGTAGTTCGCCGGCGTGGTAAAGTTGCAGACCTGCATGTTGCGCTCGGCACAGAGCTGGAGGTAGCGCTCGAGCCGTGCCGAGGAATGCTCGGGCCCCTGGCCCTCGTAGCCGTGCGGCAGCAGCATCACGAGCCCGCTCATGCGCAGCCATTTCGATTCGCCCGACGCGATGAACTGGTCGATGATCACCTGCGCGCCGTTGGCGAAGTCGCCGAACTGCGCCTCCCACAGCACCAGCGTGGACGGATCGGCGAGCGAATAGCCGTAGTCGAAGCCCAGCACGCCGGCCTCCGACAGCAGCGAGTTGAAGGCCTCGAAATGCGCTTGGCCCTCACGCAGGTGGTTCAGCGGCGTGTACTCGGCCTGGGTCGTCTGGTCGACCAGCACGGCGTGGCGGTGGCTGAAGGTGCCGCGCTGCACGTCCTCGCCCGAGAGCCGGACATTGTGGCCCTCCAGCAGCAGCGTGCCGAAGGCGAGCGCCTCGCCGGTCGCCCAGTCGATCCCCTCGCCCGTCGTGATCGACTCGCGCTTCTGCTCAAGCTGGCGCGCGATCTTGGGATTGACGTCGAATCCGTCGGGCACGCGGCACAGCGCCTCGCCGACCTCGCGCAGCGTCGCGAGCGCGACACCGGTGCCGCAATCCTTGGCCTCGTCCTCGATCCCGCCCGGCGCGAGCCCCGCCCACTTGCCCTCCAGCCAGTCGGCCTTGTTGGGCTTGTAGGTGCGCGATGCCTCGAACGCCTCGTCGAGGGCCGCGGTGAAGCGCGCCTGGATCGCGGTTGCCTCCTCTGCGCTCAGCGAACCTTCGGCGACCAGCCGTTCGGCGTACTTGGTGCGCGTGGTCTTCTGCGCGCGGATCGCCTTGTACATCAGCGGCTGCGTGAAGGCCGGCTCGTCGGACTCGTTGTGGCCGTGGCGGCGATAGCAGACGATGTCGAGCACCGCATCGACGCCGAACTTCATGCGGAACTCGGTCGCCATGCGGGCGCAGAACACCACCGCCTCGGGGTCGTCGCCGTTCACGTGCAGGATCGGCGCCTGGATCGACTTGGCGATGTCGGTGCAGTAGAGCCCCGAATAGGCGTGCGCCGGCACCGTCGTGAAGCCGATCTGGTTGTTGACGATGAAATGCACCGTGCCGCCGGTGCGGTAGCCGATCAGCTGGCTCATCGCCAGCGTCTCCGCCACCAGCCCCTGGCCGGCGAAGGCGGCATCGCCGTGCATCAGGATCGCCATCGCGCGGCGGCGCGTCTTGCGGTCGCCCATCATGTCCTGCTTGGCGCGGATCTTGCCGACGACGACCGGATCGACCGCTTCCAGATGCGAGGGGTTGGGCTGGAGGCTCAGATGCACCTGGCGGCCGGCGATCTCCAGATCGACCGAGGTGCCGAGATGGTACTTCACGTCGCCCGAGCCCTGGACGTCGTCGGGGTGCGAGGAGGCGCCCTGGAACTCGCTGAACACGGCCGAGAACGGCTTCTTCATGATGTTGACCAGCGTGTTCAGTCGGCCGCGATGCGGCATGCCGATCGCGATTTCGACCACGCCGGCCTCGGCCGCGGCCTCGATCGCGGTGCGCACCGCGGGAATGAGGCTCTCGCCGCCTTCCAGGCCGAAGCGCTTCGTGCCGACGAACTTCTTCTGGCAGAACACCTCGAAGCCCTCGGCCTCGGTCAGCCGCTCCAGGATCTCGCGCTTGGCGTGTGCGTCGAAGGCGGTGCGCCAGGGGGCACCCTCGACCTTCTGCTGGATCCAGGCCTTCTGGTCCGGGTCCTGGATGTGCATGAACTCGACGCCGACCGGGCCGCAATAGGTCTCGCGCAGCACGGCGAGGATCTGGCGCAGGGTGGCGCTCTCGTAGCCGAGCACGTGGTCGATGAAGATCGGCCGGTCCATGTCGCCCGGGCCGAAGCCGTAGGTCGCCGGGTCGAGCTCGGGATGCGCGCTCGGGACCTTCAGCCCGAGCGGGTCGAGCTGCGCCTCCAGGTGGCCGCGCACGCGATAGGCGCGGATCAGCATCAGCGCGCGGATCGAATCGAGCGTGGAGCTGCGCAGCTCCTCGAACGGGATCGCCGCCGCCGGGCGCGGGCGCGCGGCGAGCGCTGCGCCGTTCGCGCTCGCGATGCCGCCATTGGCGAGCGCGCCGAACAGGGCCGCCCAGCCGGGCTCGACGCTGCCGGGATCGGAGGCCCAGCGGTCGTATTTTCCGGCGACGTAGATCGAATCGCCAGGCGGGATGCCGTCGAGGAAGGCGTCGAGGTTCAGGCTTGCCATCGTCTTCTCCCGGCCGCCGTGGCGGCCGGGTCCCTGGGGGGCGCGTCGGAAACCGGGCGCGGACAATACCGCACCGGGCGCGGCCGGCAGGCCGCGCCGCGGCGCGTCACTAGCCCAGAATACGCAAGACCACGTGAATGGGGCAGTCCGAACCGGGCCGCCGGGGCATGTGTCCCCGGCATAGGTGCCGGTGACACATGCGAAGCGCGCGGGAAGCCGCCGTCAGGCGGCGCGGCGGCGCAGCGCGGCGAGGCCCAGCAGCCCGGCCAGCAGTAGCGCGGCGCTCGCCGGCTCGGGCACGGCGGTGGTCGAGACGCCGTCGTTCAGGGCGACGAAGGTGAAGGACGGGCCGAGGTCGAACTGGAACCCGGCCTGGAGCCCGCCGACCGCGAAGGTGACGTCGTCGGCGATGATCGGCGCGTTGGGGCCCGAGAAGAAGTCGAAGGTCTGGCCCGCCGTGGGCGCGAAACCGTCGATGAACTCGAACAGCACCGTGCCGCCGGCGATCATCGTCGTGCCGCTGACGTTCAGCACGTCGTACTGCCCGGCGCCGGTGCCGCCGATCTCGATCTTCAGGACGCCGTCGAGCACGGTCAGGTCGCCGACGATGTTCAAGGTGCCGGGAGACAGTCCCGGGGCGAGCGTGCCGCCGTCCAGGATCACGCTGCCGATGATCGTGCCGCCCGAGCCGCCGACCAGGCCGGACGTGCCGATGCGGACCTCTGCGGCTTGCAGCGTGCCGCCATTGGAGACGATCACCGTGCCGCCGTCACTGGTCGAGCCCGCGAGGCTGACCGGCGCGCCGACGATCACCCGGTCGGCCGAAACGAGCGAGCCGGCGCCGCTGATCGTCAGCGTGCCGGCACCGGCGGCCAGGTTCTGCGCGAGCGTGCCGCCCGCCTCGATCGGCGCGCCGACGAGGACGCGCGCGAGCGGACCGGAGAGGGTCACCTGGCCCCCGGAGGCCACGGCGAGGTTTCCGCTCGCGCCGGCAAGGCGACCGAGCATGAGCGTGGACTCGGTCGTGCCCGAGAGCGCGACCACGCCCCCGCTGTCGACCAGGATCGACCCGAACGAGCCCGCCTCTCGTCCAGCCTGCAACACCGCGTTCGGTCCCGTCAGGTCCAAGGTCGCGCCGCTGCGGACGGAGAGCGTGCCGGTCGAGCCGGCCAGCCGGCCGACCGTTCCCGTCGCGAACCCCGAGGCGGTGCTGTGCGTGACCGTGACCGCGGCGCCGTCGCGGATCACCATCGTGCCGTTTGAGCCGGCGTTCCGCCCGACGATGATGTCGGCGAACTGCGCCGCGCCGATCTGGAGCGATGTCGCCGCCCCCTGGACGGTGATGGCGCCTGTGCCGCCGCGCCCCGCCACCACATAGGCGTCGCCAAGACTGGACTGGACGGACGCTGTCGAGTTGCTGAGCGTCAACGTGCCTGTCGCGCCGGTGTCGCGGCCGACCTGGAGTCCGGCCTCGCGACCAGCCGTGATCGAGAGTGTCGATCCGCTGACCGAGGCGGTGCCGGTGGTGTTGGCCTCGCGGCCGACCAGGAGCCCGGCGAACCCGCCATCGGACTGAATGGAGACGGTGGACCCCGAGATGGTTGCGGTGCCGGTTGTCGCCGTGGGCGCCGGCGAGGCGACGAGATCGCGGCCGATCGAGACGTTCGCATCCCCGGTGGTGGCCGGGTCGCGGTCGCGCACGGTGATCGTCGATCCGTTCGAGACGGTCAGGGTGCCGGTGCCACCGCGGTCGCCGACTCTCAGGAACGCCCCCGAGCCCGAATCCACCGTCACCGTTCCGCTGTTGACCGTCAGGCTGCCCGTGCCGCCGACGAGGCCGACAGAGATGCTGTCCCCCGCCGGGCCGGCCGAGCCCGTCGGCGCGGTCGGGTCGAGCACGCGCAGCGCGCCGCCGGAGGCGATGGTGGCGGAACCGGTACCGCCCGCGACGCCGATCCGGACCTGGGCGGCGTTGCCGGTCTTGCCGCCGCCGTTCACTTCGAGGGCCGAGCCGGCGCCCGAAACCGTGAGGCCGCCGACGGAGCCCGGCTCGCGCCCGATCTGCACGATCGGCGTCGCCGCGGCGCCGGCGCCTGGCTGGAGCGTGACCGTGGCGCCGCCGGTGATCGAGACGGAGCCGGCGGCTGCGGGCGCGGAGGCCCCCGCGTTGAGCAGGTCGCCCGAGGTTCCGGTGGCGGGGACGCAGACTGTATCGCCCGAGAAGGTGATGTTCGGATCGGGCAGGGTCGGGCAGGCGGCCTGAGCGGCCGGCGGCAAGGAGGCGGCGAGCGCAAGCACGGAGGCGGCGCAAAGCGACCGGCTTCTGGACATGTCACATCTCCCCTGTGTGGCGCATCCCCCGCGCCGTCGGCTGGAATGGGCTCGTTCAGATGAACACAATGTTCATGGCGCGAAAGTCGATGCGGAATGACAGATACTACATAAACGGAATAGTCCTGGTTGCCTGCGCAGGCGCCTCCGCACGCCCCCGTGACTCCGCCGGCGGTTGAGGCACACTGGCCTTCTCAACCGGACCGGAGGGGTGGATGACGATGCGGCTCGCGACCTACAGCGCCGGGGGCGCGCCCTGCGTGGGCGTGGTGCTGGAGGACGGGGCGGTGCTCGACGGCGCGGCGGCGCTGCGCGCGTCCGGCGGCGATCCCGCCCCGCTCGGCGACATGATCGCGGCCATCGAGGCGTGGGACCGCGTCGGGCCGGTGCTGGTGAAGGCCGCGGCGTCTCCACCCGTCGGCGCGGTGGTGGCGAAGGAGCGCGTGCGGCTGCTGGCGCCGATCCCCCGGCCGCGCAAGAACGTCTTCTGCGTCGGTCGCAACTACCTCGACCATGTGGCCGAGGGCGACCGCGCGGCCGGACGCGAGACCACCGTCCCCGAGCATGCGCAGTTCTTCACCAAGCCCGCGAACGTGGTGATCGGCCCGGGCGAGTGGATTCCGAACCACGCCCGCGTCACCAAGGCGCTCGACTACGAGGTCGAGCTCGTGGTTGTGATCGGCAAGGGCGGCGCCGACATCCCGCGCGAGCGCGCCTTCGAGCACGTGTTCGGCTACACGATCGGCAACGACATCACCGGCCGCGACCTCCAGCGCCGGCACGGCCAGTGGTTCAAGGGCAAGGGGCTCGACCGCTCCTGCCCGATGGGGCCGTGGATCGTGCCGCGCGGCGATCTGCCCGAGCCGCCGGACCTGCGCATCTCGCTCACCGTGAACGGCGAGCAGCGGCAGGACAGCCGCACCAGCCGGATGATCTTCGACATCCCCGCGATCCTCGCCGTGCTCTCGGCCGGACTGACGCTGGAGCCGGGCGACGTCATCATGACCGGCACGCCCGAGGGCGTGGGCTACGCCATGACCCCGCCGCGCCTCTTGCAGCCCGGTGACCGCATCGCCGCGGCGATCGAGGGCATCGGCGTGCTGGAGAACGAGGTCCGCTAGCCGGGGATGCACCCATGAAGCAGCGGCTCGATACGCTGCTGGTGGAGCGGGGCCTGGTGGAGACGCGCGCCAAGGCCCAGGCGCTGGTGCTCGCGGGCAAGGTCTTCTCGGGCGAGCGGCGGCTCGACAAGGCGGGGATGCCGGTTGCATCCGACCTGCCGCTGGAGGTGCGCGGCCAGGACCATCCCTGGGTCAGCCGCGGCGGCGTGAAGCTCGACTTCGCGCTCAACCACTTCGCGCTGTCGCCGCTCGGGCTGGTGTGCCTCGATATCGGTGCCTCCACCGGCGGGTTCACCGATGTGCTGCTGGCGCGCGGCGCCGAGCGGGTGCACGCGGTGGACGTCGGGCACGGGCAGCTCGCCTGGAAGCTGCGCACCGATCCGCGCGTGGTCGTGCATGAGCGGCTGAACGCGCGCTTCCTGACGCGCGAGCACGTCCCCGAGCCCGTCGGCGCGCTGACCTGCGATGCCTCGTTCATCGGGCTGCGCACGGTGCTGCCGGCGGGGCTCGCGCTGTGCGCGCCCGGCGCCTGGGCGGTGGCGCTGATCAAGCCGCAGTTCGAGGCCGGGCCGGGCAAGGTCGGCAAGGGCGGGGTGGTGCGCGACCCGGCCGTGCATCGGGCGGTCTGCGCCGAAATCTCGGCCTGGTGGGCCGGGCTCGCCGGCTGGCGCGTGCTCGGCGTGGTGGAGAGCCCGATCACGGGCCCGGAGGGAAACCGGGAGTTCCTGATCGCCGCGCGTCACGTGGAGTGATACCGGGCTGCCAAAGGTTTGACCGTTGGCATCCCGGTATCGCGCGCAGGGCTGGTGTGGCGGCTGCGCGCCAAAGGACGGGTATGAGGCGGCCGGCCGACTCAGGCCAGCAAACGGTCGATCTCGGCCTGTGCGAGGTCGGGCGAGGGAGGTGCGGCCGTGTCGTTGTCGGACGCCGGCGTGACCTCCGCACCGGGTTGCAGATAGCGGCCCAGCAGCGCCTCGACCTGTTCGAGATGCCGAATGGCGCGACGGATGCGCTGGCCGGTGATGTCCTGGAAGCTGCACGCCTCGAAGATCGCGCCGACGCGCGTGGCGAGCGACTCGATCGCGCCGGGGTCGCGACTGCCGCCGTCGATCCAGTCCTGGATCGCCTCGGCCGCCTCCATGATGGTGTTGGCCGCCGCCTCGGTCGCCTGGACCACAGCTTCGAGCTCGATGCCGCTGTTGCGCGTCGAGGCGGCGGGAATCGCGACCAGCCTGGCGATCTGCTCATGCACCGCGGCGACCTCGCGCATCAGCTTCGCCTCGGTCATGTCGGCAAGCTCGCTGCTGGCATGCAGTTCGGCGCTGAGTTCGGCGATCCGGCGATCGACGAACTGGCGGAGATCGCCGAACAGGGGCGCGAGCTCCGCGCGGATGGCGGCGCGGAGGTCATCCGAGGGGCTGGCACGGTCGAGCACGGGTCGCAAGGCGGGAGCCATCCTGGTCGGGTTCCGAGCGAAACGACGTCGCTCAACCCTCGCAGACAGGCGTAAACCGCGGATTACCGTGGGGAGTAACGGGATAGGGGGTTGGGGGAAAGGGCCAATGGCCCCTTCCCCCATCAGAAGGAAACGCGTGGGGGAAGGGCCGCAAGGCCCTTCCCCCAGACCCCCATCCCTGGACCTACACGCCGAGACCTTCCGCCGTCAGCGGCAGACGACGGACGCGCCGGCCCGTGGCGGCGAAGATCGCATTCGCCACCGCCGGCGCGAGCGGCGGCACGCCGGGTTCGCCCACACCGCCCCAGCCCTGGCCGGACCGGATCACATGCGCCTCGACCTTGGGCGCGCGGTCGATCCGCAGGATCGGGTAGGTATCGAAGTTGCGCTGCTCGGCCGCGCCGTTCTTCAGCGTGATCGCCTCGCCGAGCGTCGCCGACAGCCCCTGCACGACGCTGCCCATCAGCTGGGCCTCGACGCTGTCCGGGTTGACAATGTCGCCGCAGTCGAGGACGACGACGACGCGGTGCACGCGCACCCCGTCCTGGCCCACCGAAACCTCGGCGACCTCGGCGCAGAGCGAGCCGTAGCTCTCCATGTAGGCGATGCCACGCGCATGGCCTTCCGGCAACGGCGTGCCCCAGCCGGCCTTCTCGGCCACGAGGTCGAGCACCTTCAGCGCGCGCGCGTCATGCGCCAGCAGCTCGCGGCGGAACCGGTACGGGTCCTTGCCCGCCGCATGCGCTACCTCGTCGAGGAAGCCCTCGAGGAAGAAGCCGTTCTGGCTCGCGCCGACCGACCGCCAGATCCAGTTGCGCGGCGGGCCATCGACGCGCACCCAGTCGGCGCGGAACGCTCCGAATCTGTAACGGCTGTCGGCGACCGAGGCGACATGCTGGGGATCGAGACCATTCTGCTGGATCGCGCCGGGGCGGAACTCCGCCACCGTCGAGGGCCCGGCGGCACGGAACCAGAAGCCGGTCAGCTTTCCCTCGGCGTCGAGCGCGGCCCGCATGCGCGCGACCTGCGCCGGGCGATAATAGCCCTGCGCCAGCTCGTCCTCGCGGCGCCAGAACAGCTTCACCGGCCGGTTCACCGCGCGCGCGACCGTCACCGCCTGGCCGACCACCTCGTAGGCGTAGCGACGCCCGAACCCGCCGCCGAGCAGCGTGGTGTGGATCGTCACCTTCGAGGGATCGACACCCGCGGCGCGCGCCGCCTCGGCGAGCGCCCAGTCCTGATGCTGCGTCGGGGCCCAGACCGTCACGCCGTCATTCGTCACCTGCGCGGTGGCGTTGTCGGTCTCCATGCAGGCATGGGCGAGATACGGCACCTCGTAGACCGCCTCGACGGTCTTCGCCGCGGCGCGCAGCACGGCATCGACATCGCCCTCGTTCTTCGCGACCGCGCGCGTCTCCTGATCGAGCGCGGCGATCATGCGCTCGGAGAACGCGGCACTGTCGAGCGTGTCGTGCGGCGTCGACTTGAAGCGGATCGCGATCGTCTCGGCGCCCTTGATCGCGGCCCAGGCAGTCTCCGCCACGACGGCGACGCCGCGCGGCAGCGGCACCACATCGACGATGCCCTTGATGCCGTTGACCGAGGCGCGGTCGAAGCTGTCGAGCTCGGCGCGATACACCGGCGCAAGACGCGCGCAGGCGTACAGCATGCCCGGCACCTTGAAGTCCATGCCGAACACCGCGCGGCCCGTCACCTTGGCCGGGATGTCGATGCGCGGCTGCGACCGGCCGACGATCTTCAGCTCCGAGGCCGGGCGCAGCGTCGGCTTCTCGGGCAGCGGCAGGGCCGCCGCCTCGCGCACCAGCGAGCCGATCGGGACCGAACGGTTCGAGGCGGCGTGCACGATCGCGCCGTCCTCGGCCTTCAGTTCCGCGACCGGCACGTTCATGCGGCGCGCGGCGGCCTCGGTCAGCACCTCGCGCGCTTGCGCTGCGGCGGTGCGCAGCCGCACCACCCAGGCGCGCGTGCCGGTCGATCCGCCGGTGGACTGTTCGCCGGGCGGTCGGCGCATCGGCTCGGAGGGCTGGCCGACGCGCACGGTCCTCACCGCCGACATCGGCACGCCGAGCTCGTCGGCGATCAGCATCACATGCGCGGTGTGCGTGCCCTGGCCCATCTCGGTGACGGGCGTGATCAGGGTGATGGAGCCGTCCTGCGCGATGCGCAGATAGGCCGTGAGCGCGTCGCCGTTGCGCGCGGCCTGGCCGCGGGCGGGCAGCGAAACCGGGATGCTCAGCGCGACGGCGGCTGCTGCGGAAGCGCGGAACAGGCCGCGCCGGTTCATCGTGATGGCGTTCATGTCGGCCTCCCTCAGGCGAGCTCGGCGGCGCGATGGATCGCCGCACGGATGCGCTCGTAGGTGCCGCAGCGGCACAGGTTGTTGGCCATCGCCGCGTCGATGTCGGCGTCGGTGGGCTTGGGCTTGTCCTTCAGCAGGGCCGCGGCCTGCATGATCTGGCCGCACTGGCAGTAGCCGCATTGCGGAACCTGTTTTTCCACCCAGGCGCGCTGCACCGGATGTTGCCCGTTCGGATCGAGTCCCTCGATCGTGACGACCGTGCGACCGGCAACGGCGGCGAGCGGGGTGACGCAGGCGCGCGTCGGCACGCCGTCGACATGAACGGTGCAGGCGCCGCAGACGGCGATGCCGCAGCCGTATTTGGTGCCGGTGAGATCGAGCAGATCGCGCAACGCCCAGAGCAGGGGCATGTCGGGATCGGCGTCGAGTTGGCGCGCGGTCCCGTTCACGGTGAGTGCGATCACGGTGATACCTCCCCTCGTTTGTTGACAGTCGGCAAGCTATGGCGTGAGGGCCTGTCGGTCAATTCACGCGCTGATGGGGTGGCCTTGTTCCGTTTCGCGCTGCGGCATGGTTTGCTGGCGCGGCGATGGACACGCCCCCGATCGAGCTGCTGGAGCGAGCGGCGTTGAACGCGGTGCCGGCGCCGCGACAGGCGTTGTGCGGCGCGGCGGTGGTGCGCGCCGGGCACGGCGGAGCGGGGCGGATCAACAGTGCGACATGGCTCGATCCGGCGGATGGTGTGGACCTGCCCGCGCGGGTGCAGCGGATCGAAGGGTGGTACGAGCGGCTGGGGGTGCGGCCGCGGTTCCGGCTGACGCCGCTGTCGCCGCCGGCCTTGGAGCCGCTGCTGATGGCGCGCGGCTACGCGCGCATGGGCGAGACGATCGTGATGGCGGGTGCGCTGGACGGGCTGCCCTTGCCCGACGGTCCGGCCGAGACGGCGGAGGCGCCGGACGAGGCTTGGTTCGATGCATCGGAGGGTGGGGCCGCGCGCGTGGCGGAGCGGATGGCGGAGCTCCGGCTGTTCCCGTCGCTGCTGCTGGTGCCGGCGGCGTGGGTGGCGGTGCGGCTGGAGGGGCGGATCGCCTCCGTCGCCTATGCGGCGGCGGACGGGACGGTGGCCGTGCTGTCGGGGGTGGCGACGCTGCCGGTCATGCGCGGGCGCGGGCTTGCCCGGCGTGCGTGCCTGGCGGCGTTCGGCTGGGCGCGGTCGGAGGGCGCGCGCGTCGCCTGTCTCCAGGTCGAGGCGGAGAACGATCCCGCGCTCTCGCTGTATCGCAGGCTCGGTTTCCGCGAGTCGTACCGTTACGTCTACCGCGTGCGCGGTTGAGCAAGGGGGGTGTCGGGGGTAGGGCCGCGAAGAGCGGCCCTACCGTCATCCCCCCACCCTGTTCCTTTCAATCCAGTTCACAAACCGCTCCAGCAGCGTGTCGAGCATCTTGAGTGTCATCTCGTCGGTGAGCGCGCCGCTGTCGTCGAACCGTGTCGCGGCTTGGGTCACGAACACGTTCGGTCCCGGCAGCACGGGCAGCGAGAGGTTCTGAAGCGCCTGGCGCACCTGCGCCTGGGCGCGCGCGGTGCCCATCAGTCCTGGGGTCGCGCCGATGAGGGCGACAGGCTTGCCGTTCATCGGAGCGGGACCGGCCGAGGTCTTGCGCGACAGCCAGTCGAGCGCGTTCTTGAGCGGTCCCGGAACGGAAGCATTATATTCCGGCGTAACAACAAGCACGGCATCGGCCGCACGTAAGGCAGCACCGGCGGCGAGCACGGCGTCTGGCCACGGGTCGCGTTCGAGGTCCTCGTTGAACAGCGGCAGGTCGCCGATCGGCACCTCGGCGATCGCCAGCGCGGCGGGCGCGCGGGCGATCGCCGCGTTCATCAGCTTGCGGTTCCAGGAGTCGCGCCGCAGCGAGCCGCAGATCGCGGCGACGGTGTAGGGCCCTGCCATCGTCTCTCTCCGCGGTCAGCCGGCGGTCACGGCAGCAGCACCGTCGAGCCGGTGGTCTGGCGCGCCTCGAGCGCGCGGTGCGCGTCGGCGGCGTCCTTGAGCGGAAAGCGCTGGTTCACCTCGATCTTCACTGCGCCCTTGCGCACGACGTCGAACAGCGCCTCGGCGGAGGCGACGAGGTCTTCGCGTTTTGCGGTGTAGGTGGCCAGCGTCGGGCGTGTGAGGAACAGCGAGCCCTTGGCGGCGAGGATGCCGACATCGAAGGGCGGCACGGCACCGGAGGCGTTGCCGAACACCACCATCATGCCGAGCGGGGCGAGGCAGTCGAGCGACTTCATGAAGGTCTCGCGGCCGACGCTGTCGTAGACCACGGGCAGCATCTTCCCGCCGGTGATCTCCTTCACGCGGGCCTGGAAGTCCTCCCTGGTGTAGACGATCGGGTGGTCGCAGCCATGCGCCCGGGCGAGTTCCGCCTTGGCGTCCGAGCCGACGGTGCCGATCACGGTGGCGCCCAGATGCTTGGCCCATTGGCACATGATCAGCCCGACCCCCCCGGCGGCGGCGTGCACGAGGATCGTTTGCCCGGGTTTCACCGGGAAGGTGCGGCGGAGTAGGTACTCGGCGGTCATGCCCTGGAGCATCATCGCCGCCGCCTGCTCGAAGGAGATGTCGGCGGGCAGCTTCACAAGGCGGTCGGCCTTGATGGTGCGCGCCTCGGCGTAGGCGCCGATCGGCGCGGTGGCGTAGGCGACGCGGTCGCCCGGCGCGACCACGGTCACCCCTTCGCCCACGGCCTCGACCGTGCCCGCACCTTCCATGCCGATCACGCAGGGGAGCGAGGGCGGCTTGTAGAGGCCGGTGCGGAAATAGACGTCGATGTAGTTGAGGCCGATCGCAGCGTGGCGGACGAGGGCCTCGCCCGGGCCGGGGGAGGGGGTGGGGATCTCGTCCCACTTCATGGCCTCGGGGCCGCCGTGCTCGTGGATGCGGATCGCGTGGTTCATCAGGCGCGTCCTTCGATGATGGTGCCGGTGGGTGTCAGGCCTGTTCGAGGCCGAGGAGGTAGCGCTTGGTGGCGGGGCCGTCGCCGCCGGAGTAGCCGCCGAGGCCGCTGCTGCCGGTGACGCGGTGGCAGGGGATGATGATGGGGATGGGGTTGGCGCCGCAGGCGGTGCCGACGGCGCGCGGCGAGCAGCGGAGGTCGCGCGCGAGGTCGCCGTAGCGGCGGGTCTGGCCGCGAGGAATGGCCTGCATGGCGGCCCAGACGCGGCGCTGGAACGCCGTGCCGGCGGGGTTCAGCGGCAGGTCAGCGAAAGGATCGGGCGCGCCATCGAAATAGGCGTGCAGCGCCGCGGTCGCGCGCGCGAGGAGCGGGGTGGGGGACTGGTCGCGGCCGCGGCCCCAGTCGAGTGCGACGATCGCCCCGTCCTGTTCGGACAGGGTGAGATCGCCGAGCGGGGTCAGCGCGGTCAGTTGCGGCATGGGCCCTCTCCCGTTGGGGCCGGGGGCGGGCGTTTTGGGCGTGCGGGGGCGCGGGTGTCAAGGTGGGGGCGGGGACGAAGGCCGCGTTCGCTATCGGCTTCGGAGCAATGATCCTTATTGGGCTCGGCTTGGTCCGGGACCCGCAAGCCGGTTGCGGACGATGTCCGCAGCGAAGGGGGATTTCGGACCAGGCCGACGCGCGCTGGTTGAACGGGGGCCCCGGGGGCCCGGCCGACGCGGTCGGGAGAGGTAGGGTCAGCGAGCTGATGATTACGGTGGTTTGCCAACGAGCCTTTCTCCGGCTCCCTGGTCGTCCGTGTCGTTCGGCATACAGACCGGAAACGAGAGCGTAGTGCTGTCGGCCACATGCACATTCTGGTCGATGATGACGCCCACGCCGCGACTTGGGCCTGTACGCGATGGACCTGGGGGTGTTGCGGCGATGCACCGACAGAATCACGCCGCCGCGGCGCCTCCAACAGAGGTGCGCGTTTGCAAGGTTTCGGCCGGTCCTGCCGCGGCGCCCTGCAATCACGAATACTTCCGCCAGCCAGAAAGCACAGGAGCTCCGCGGTCTTCACCGTTCTTCACGGGCGACTCCATACACCATGGTGTTCAACCGCCGAAGCCCGTGCGGGCTTTGGCCGCGCATCTTCGCAGCCCTCGTCGCCTGCGCCGACCCGCCCCAGGTGACGCGGATCGACAGCGCGGCTGCGAAGGCGCACGGCCCGGCTAACGGTGCGAAACAGGGGGCGAAGATGAGGCCTGCCGCCGGGCGATCGGCCGGTCGCGCGGCGGTCGCACCACCAAGATCCGCGCGCTCTGCGACGGGCAAGGCCGCGCGCACGCGATCCTGCCGAACGGCGGCACCGTCGCCGACGTCACCGAACGGGCCCGATTGCGTCCGGACCCTGGCGTCCGGCGGCGCACCGCTGTTCGGTCTGCCGACGACCTGCCCCGGCTGGTGCCGGCTGAGGGGCTCGAACCCCCGACCCCCTGATTACAAATCAGGTGCTCTACCAGCTGAGCTAAGCCGGCCCGGTCCACGCATACCGCCCCGCCCCGCCGCGGTTCAAGGCTGCCCGCGCCGCTTACCGGCCCGTGCCCGATATGCTACGCGCTCGCCGCCATGCGCCACTTCCTGGACTTCGAGAAGCCGATCGCCGAGCTCGAGGGCAAGATCGAGGAGCTCCGCCGCCTCCCCGACAGCCCAGAGGTCGATATCGCCGACGAGATCGCCCGGCTCGGCGAGAAGGTCGAGAAGCTGCTCGCCGCGACCTACGCCAAGCTCACGCCCTGGCAGAAGACCCAGGTCGCACGCCACCCGGCCCGGCCGCACGCGCGCGCCGTGGTCGCGGGCCTGATCGAGGAGTTCGTCCCCCTCGCTGGCGATCGCGCCTTCGCCGATGACCGCGCCGTGCTCGCCGGCCTGGGCCGGTTCCGCGGCCGCGCGGTGGCCGTGCTCGGCACCGAGAAGGGCGACGACACGGAAAGCCGGGTCGCCCACAATTTCGGCATGAGCCGGCCCGAGGGCTACCGCAAGGCGCGCCGGATCATCGAGCTCGCCGGGCGGTTCCGCCTGCCCATCCTCACCTTCGTCGACACCCCCGGTGCCTATCCCGGCATCGATGCCGAGGCGCGCGGCCAGGCCGAGGCGATTGCGCGCTCGATCGAGGCCTGCCTCGCCGCGCCGGTGCCGATCGTCGCCACCATCATAGGCGAGGGCGGCTCGGGCGGCGCGATCGCGCTCGCGAGCGCCGACCGGGTGCTCATGCTGGAGCACGCGATCTACAGCGTGATCAGCCCCGAGGGCTGCGCCTCGATCCTCTGGCGCGACGCCGCCCAGGCCGAGGCCGCGGCCGAGGCGCTGAAGCTTACGGCGGCGGACCTGGAGAAGCTCGGCCTGATCGACGGCATCATCGGCGAGCCGCTGGGGGGCGCGCATCGCGACCCGGCGGCGACCATCACCGCGATCGGCGAGGCCGTCGCGGCCGCGCTTGCAGGGCTTGCGAGCCTCGACGGGCCGGGGCTGATCGCCGCCCGCCAGGAGAAGTTCCTCGAGATGGGCCGGCAGGGCCTCGCGGCCTGAGCGTGGCGAGCGGCGCCCGTCTCCTCTCGGTCGGCGGTTCCGGGATCGGGCTTGGCATCGCTGCCGCGCTGTTCGTTGCGCTGGACTGGCTGCTGCCGCCGATCGCCGCGGCGAGCACCGCCGACCGGCTTGGCTTGGCCGCCCTCGCCCTGCTGCCCGGCGCGTTGGTCCTGGCGCTGATGATCGGCGCGCAGATGCTGCTCCGCTTCGCGACCGGCGCCTTCGACCCGATCGCGGGCAGCGACAGCCGCGCGCTGATCCGCACGCAGCGCGCGATCACCAACACGGTGGAGCAGTTGGCGGTGTTCGCCCCGGCGATGCTCGCCCTCGCCGCCGCGGGTGCGCCGATGCGCGGGGTCGCCGCGCTGGGGGTCGTGTTCGGCGTTGCGCGTCTGGCGTTCTGGCTCGGCTACGCGATCCATCCGCTGGCGCGCGCGCCCGGCATGGCGGCGACGGGCGCGTGCAGCCTCGCTGCGCTCGGCTGGGCCGGCCTTGCCTGGGCCGGCCTCGTCTGAGTGACCGTTTGAGAATGGCTTGGCGCGACGCGGCGGGGGATGATTCAAGCTCGGGATGTGGACCCGAGAGACGCGAGGCCGGATGGCCGAGCTTGGCCGGAAGACGAAGCGCTACCCGTCTGACCTGACGGACGAGGAATGGGCGCGGATCGAGCCGTTGCTGCCGAAGCCGTCGCGGCGCGGTCGGAAGTCGTCAGTCGCTCTGCGTGAGGTGCTGAACGCGATCCGCTACATGGCACGAAGCGCGGGTGGCTGGCGGATGCTGCCGGTGCACTTCGGCCCATGGCAGACGGTCTACTGGTGGTTCCGCCGCTTCGTCCGGCGGCTGCTGTTCCGCACCATCCACGACGTGGCGCTGATGCTGGATCGCG
>NZ_KB899923.1 GCF_000378465.1 Elioraea tepidiphila DSM 17972 | reverse complement strand
GCTTGGCCTGGCTCCAGAAGTTCTCGATGCCCTTGATGTGGGCACGGCCCTGGGCATAGCCGCGGCCCTTGTACCGCCCTCCGGGCGTTGCCTGCGGCTCGATCCGCACGTGGTGGAACTCGGAGACATCGAGCACGTCGTAGCTGAAGTAGCCGTCGCTGTAGACGATCGCGTCGGGCTGCACGCGCTGGCGGATGATCGGCATCAGGGTGGTCGAGCGCAGGTTCGGGATCATCACGGCGTGCACCTGGCCGCCGCGCTTGAGCAGGCCGAACACCGGCACCTTGCCGGCAGCACCCCGGCCGCGGATGCCTTTGCGGTAGCCGCCGAAGTAGCTCGCGTCGACCTCGACCCCGCCGGCAAAGGGCTGCGCCTCTCGGGTGCGGGCGAAGATGATCTCGCGCAGCTCGCGATGGAACAGGATCGCGCCGTTGCGGTGGATGCCGACCAGCTCGGCCGCGACCCGTGCCGGCGTACCGGCCACGAAGTGCTCAAGCAGCCGCCGCTGAACCCCCAACGCCAGACGGCTCCGACGACGCTCAACCATCTGACCAACCCAGCCTTTCACCGCTTAGCCAGGTCAGCCCCAAGCCTTTAGGCGCGCCTTCCTCTCACGGCGTCCGCGGTCCGGCGCGACGCGCCCGCGAACCCAGGGTAACGCGGCGTCACGTCAGAACCGGTCGTGCATCGCGCCCCGCTCAGCCGGAAGGGCAGAGCGCCCGCAGCGCCGCAGCGCTCGCGGCATCGGCGGGCAGGAAGGTCTCGAGCGCCAGTTCGGCGAGGGTGACGTCGAGCGGCGTGCCGAACACGGTGGTGGTGCTGATCAGCGACAGCTCCGCCTCGCCGACCGCGAGCCGGAGCGGCACCGCGACCGCAGGCGTGGCGGGCGCACCCGACAGGGGCGCCGGTGCGGGGTAGGACGCGAGCTCGTCGCGCAGCGTGGCGAGCACGGGATCGGCGGTCGCTGCCACCTGGCGGGCGAGGCGCGCGAGCACGTGATCGCGCCATTCGGCGAGATTGCGGATGCGCGGCGCGAGACCCTCGGCGTGAAGGCTGATCCGCAGCGCGTTCGCGGGCGGGGCGAGCAGCGCGGGCGCGACACCCTCCAGCAGCGGTGCGACCGCGCGGTTGGTGGCGAGGATGGTCCAGTGGCGATCGACCGCGAGGGCGGGGAACGGTTCGTGCGCGGCGAGCAGGGTGCGCACCGCCGCCATCGCCGGGCCGAGCGCGGGGTCGTCGAGGCCGCGCTGCGGGAACACGGGGGCGAAGCCGGCCGCCATCAGCAGCACGTTGCGTTCGCGCAGCGGCACGTCGAGGTGGTCGCAGAGGTGCAGCACCATGTCGCGGCTCGGCCGGGCGCGGCCGGTTTCGAGGTAGCTGAGGTGGCGCGTGGAGATGCGCGCCTCGGTCGCGAGCGCGAGCTGGCTCAGGTGGCGGCGGCTGCGCCAGTCGCGCAGCAGCGCGCCGATCGTGGGTGTCGTCTGTCGCATGGGCGGAGGCTAGTGCCGGCGCGAGGCGGTTTCGATGACCTGCGAGGTTATCGCCTTGTCGCCCCCATCGCCGTCAGGGTGCGTCGGTCGCGCGGTCCGTGGTGGATCGCACCGGAGCACGGAGAAGCACGATGACGGATCAGAACGAGGCGATCGGCCGGGCGGCGGGCGGGACCGCGCTACCGTCGCTGCGCGCGGCGCTGGCGCTGGATGCCGCGGCGAGCGGGGCGGCAGGCGTGGTGATGCTGGCGGGTGCGGGGATGCTGGCACCGCTGCTCGGCCTGCCGGCGACGCTGCTGACGGTGGCGGGCGCGGCGCTGCTGCCCTTCGCGCTCGCGGTCGGGCTGCTCGCGCGCCAGGCTCCACCGCGCGGCCTCGCCTGGGCGGTGGTGGCGGTGAACGAGGCGTGGGTGGTCGCGAGCGTGGTGCTGCTGCTCGGCCCGTGGGTCGCGCCGACGGCGCTCGGCGTGGCCTTCGTGCTGGCGCAGGCCGGCATCGTCGCTGTGTTCGCGCTGCTCCAGGCGCAGGCGCTCAGGCGCGGCGGCTGATCACGCAACCCGGGCCGGCGCCCGCGCCGGCCCGGACCCGGTCACGCCGGCACGGTCTCCGTCTCGAAGCACTCGATCACGTCGCCCTCGCGGATGTCGTTGTAGTTCGCGAAGGCCATGCCGCACTCGTAACCCTTCGCCACCTCGCGCACGTCGTCCTTGAAGCGCTTGAGCTGGCTGAGCTCGCCCGTGTGGATCACCACGTTGTCGCGCAACAGCCGCACCCCCGCGCCGCGCTTCACCACGCCGTCCGTCACCATGCAGCCCGCCACCTTGCCGACCTTGGTGATGTCGAACACCTTGCGGATCTGGGCATAGCCCAGGAACTTCTCGCGGTGCTTGGGCGCGAGCTTGCCCTTCACCAGGTTCTCGATGTCGTCGGCGACGTCGTAGATGATTGAGTAGTAGCGGATATCCACCCCGTCGCGCTGCGCGAGATCGCGCGCCTGGCTGGTCGCGCGCACGTTGAACGCGACGATCACCGCATCCGACGCCTTGGCGAGCTGCACGTCGGACTCGGTGATCTGGCCGACCGCCGTGTGCAGCACGCGCACGCGCACCTCGTCATTGCCGAGCTTCTGCACGGTGGCCTGGATCGCCTCCGCCGAACCCTGCACGTCGGCCTTGATGACGACCGCGACTTCCTTCTGCTCGCCGGCCTGGATGCGTGCGAGCATCTGGTCGAGCGTGCCGCGCGCGGCGACCGAGCCGGCGGCCGCCTTCTCGCGCAGCTTGCGCTGGCGGAACTCGCTGATCTCGCGCGCGCGCCCCTCGTTCTCGACCGCGACGAACGGCTCGCCCGCGGACGGCACGCCGGCGAGGCCGAGGATCTCGACCGGCATCGACGGCAGGGCCTCCTTCAACTGGCGCGCCTTGTCGTCCAGCATCGCGCGCACGCGGCCCCACTCGGCGCCCGCGACGACGATGTCGCCCTGGCGCAGCGTGCCCTTCTGCACGAGCACGGTCGCGACCGGGCCGCGGCCGCGATCGAGCTTGCTCTCGATCACCGTGCCCTCGGCCGCGCGGTTCGGGTTCGCCTTCAGGTCCAGGATCTCGGCCTGGAGCAGGATCGCCTCCTCCAGCTTGTCGAGATTGGTCTTCTTCAGCGCCGAGACCTCGACATCGATGGTCTCGCCGCCCATCGATTCGACCACCACCTCGTGCTGGAGCAGTTCGGTGCGCACGCGCTCGGGCTTCGCGTCCGGCTTGTCGATCTTGTTGATCGCCACGATGATCGGCGCGTTCGCCGCGCGCGCGTGGCGGATCGCCTCCACCGTCTGCGGCATCACGCCGTCATCGGCGGCCACCACCAGCACGACGATGTCGGTGACGGACGCGCCGCGCGCGCGCATCGCCGTGAACGCCTCGTGGCCGGGCGTATCGATGAAGGTGATCTTCTGCCCCGAGGGCAGCTCGACCTGATAGGCGCCGATATGCTGGGTGATGCCGCCCGCCTCGCCGGCGGCGACATCGGTCTGGCGCAGCGCATCGAGCAGGCTGGTCTTGCCGTGATCCACATGGCCCATCACGGTGACCACCGGCGGACGGGGCTTCAGGTCGGCCTCGGCATCGGCCACCCCTTCCAGCCCGAGCTCGACATCGCTCTCGCTCACGCGCTTCGGCTTGTGCCCGAGTTCCGTGACGACCAGCTCCGCCGTGTCCGCGTCCAGGCTCTGCGTGATGGTCGCCATCACGCCCATGCGCATCAGCACCTTGATCACGTCCGCGCCGCGGATCGCCATGCGCGCGGCGAGATCCTGCACGGTGATCGCCTCGGGAATCACCACCTCGCGCACCACGCGGCTGCCTTCGGCGCGCAGCCGCTCGCGCTCGGCCTGCTGGCGCTCGCGCTCGCGCTGGCGGCGGAACGAGGCGAGGCTGCGCACGCGCTCGTCCTCGTCGCTCAGCGCTGCGGCGACGTTGACGCGGCCGGCGCGGCGGTCGCGGTCGGGCAGGCCCTTCTTGGCCGGCGCAAGCGCGGGCTTCTTGGGCGCGCCGGACGCGCCACCGGGCCGGCGCGCGGGCCGCGCCTCGTCCTCCTCCTCGGCGCCGCGCAGGCGCAGCGTGTCGGGGCGCGCGGCCGGGGGGGCGGCGGGCGCCGGGGCGGCGGCACGGCTGCGGGCATCGGCGCGCTCGGCCGCAGCCTCGGCGCGCCGCTTGACCTCGACATCCTCGAGCTTGCGCCTGGCCTCCTCCTCGGCGCGGCGCTTGGCCTCCTCCTCGGCGCGGCGCTTCGCCTCGGCCTCGGCGGCGAGCCGGGCCTCCTCCTCGGCCTTGCGCCGCTCCTCCTCCTCGGCCTTGCGGCGCGCCTCCTCGGCGGCGGAGAGCACCGAGATCGACTGCGCCTCGGCCTCGCGGCGACGCTGCTCGCGCATCTCCTCCTCGAGCGCGCGCTGGCGGGCGGCGCGCTCCTCGGTCGTGAGCTGGCGCGGCGCGGCCGGCCGGGGCTGCGGGGCGCGCGCGGGGCCGGCGGGAGCGGGCGCGGCCGGCGCGGCCGCGGCAGGGGCGGGCTTCGCCGCTGCGGCACCAGGCGCCGCCACGCGCTTCTTCACCACCTCGACCTGCACGACCTTGCTGCGGCCATGCGGGAACTGCTGGCGCACGCTGCCGGCGTCGACGGTCTTGCCGAGCTCCAGGCGGCCGCGGCCGAGCGACAGCCGCCCCTTGCCCTGTTCCTGCTCGTTCGTTTCGTTCATCCGATCAGCCGGTCCTGTTCCCGTCATCCGTTGCCTGCGTCCCGCCACGCACACCGGCGAGCCGCATCGCCTCCGCCGCGATCGCCTGGGCCAACCGCCCCGGCGCCACCGCGACATGCACCACATGGTCACGCGCGAACACGGCCCCGAGTTCGGCGGCCGTCAGCGGCGCCACCACCGGCACCGAACTCCCCGACAGCAGCTTGCGCCGACCGTCCGGGGCGCCGTCGCGCGCCTCCACCACCAGCCCCGCCCGGCCGGATGCGACCCAGTCACGGGCCACCACGAACCCGGCCACCGCCTGCCCCGCGCGCCGCGCCAGACCCAGCAGTTCCGCCACCCGCCGCTCGAGCCCGGCGATCAGGCGGGGCCGCAGATCCTCCGGGAGCGTCACCCGTGCCTTCGCCGCGCGCGCGAAGGCCTGTGCGAGCCTGCGGTCTTCTAGCACAGACCCTTGCGCGCTCAACCATAGTCCCCGTCCGGGCAGCCGTGCGGCGAGGTCGGGCACCACCTGCCCGTCCGGCCCGACCACGAAGCGGATCATCGCCTCCTTGGCCTGGCGCGCGCCGGTCAGCACGCAGCGCCGGGTCGGCCCGGTCTCGGGCTCCTCCGGCGCGGCGGGGCCGTGGGCGGCGAGCATGGTCGTGGCGCGATCCTCCGCTCAGCCCTGCGCCGGCTTCGCGGCCGCGTCCTCGCCCTCGAACCAGTGGGCGCGCGCGGCCATGATCACGGCGTTGGCGGTCTCCTCGTCCATCGCTTCCGAGCCCAGGATCTCGATCAGCTCGTCGGACGCGAGATCGGCCAGATCGTCGAGCGTCTTCACGCCCTTCTCGCCGAGGGCGACGAGCTGCGCCGGCGTGAAGGGATGGGCGGCGGCGACCTCGTCGGTCACGCCGAGCGCGCGGTACTTCTCGGTCAGCTCCGCATCGCGCTTGGAGACGAACTCCTCGGCGCGGCGCTTCAGCTCGGCGGCGATGTCCTCGTCGAAGCCCTCGATCGCGGCGAGCTCCTCGAGCGGCACCATCACCAGATCCTCGACCGAGACGAAGCCCTCGGTGACCAGCAGCCCGGCGATCACGTCGTCCACGTCCAGCGCCTCGACGAACAGGGCGGAGCGGCGCTTGAACTCCTCCTGCCGCCGCTCGGACTCCTCGGCCTCGGTCAGGATGTCGATGTCCCAGCGCGTGAGCTGGCTCGCGAGGCGGACGTTCTGGCCGCGCCGCCCGATCGCGAGGCTGAGCTGATCGTCGGGCACCACCACCTCGATGCGGCGGTTCTCCTCGTCGAGCACGACCTTCGACACCTCGGCCGGGGCGAGCGCGTTGACGACGAAGGTCGCCGGATCGGCCGACCAGGGGATGATGTCGATCTTCTCGCCCTGGAGCTCCTGCACCACGGCCTGCACGCGGCTGCCGCGCATGCCGACACAGGCGCCGACCGGGTCGATCGAGGAATCGTGGCTGATCACCGCCATCTTCGCGCGGCTGCCCGGATCGCGCGCGACCGCCTTGATCTCGATGATGCCGTCGTAGATCTCGGGCACCTCCTGCGCGAACAGCCGGGCGAGGAAGTTCGGATGGGTGCGGGAGAGGAAGATCTGCGGCCCGCGCGTCTCCTCGCGCACGTCGTAGATGTAGGCGCGCACGCGGTCGCCGTTGCGGTAGCTCTCGCGCGGGATCAGCTCGTCACGCCGCAGCAGCGCCTCGGCCCGGCCGAGATCGACCATCAGGTTGCCGTACTCGGTGCGCTTGACGATGCCGTTGACGATCTCGCCGACGCGGTCCTTGTACTCGTTGTACTGGCGCTTCCTTTCGTACTCGCGCACGCGCTGCACGATCACCTGCTTGGCGGTCTGCGCGGCGATGCGGCCGAAATCGATCGGCGGCAGCGGGTCGACGATGAACTCGCCCACGGTGATGCCGGGGCGGATCCTCTGCGCGATCGAGATCGGCATCTGCGTCGATTCGTTCTCGACCGCGCCGTCCTCGACCACCTCGGTCCAGCGGCTGAGCTTCACCTCGCCCGTCTTGCGGTCGATCGTGGCGCGGATGTCCTTCTCGTGGCCGTACTTGGCGCGGCCGGCCTTCTGGATCGCCTGCTCCATCGCTTCGAGCACTTCCTCGCGGTCGATCGTCTTCTCGCGCGCGACCGCGTCGGCGACCTGGAGCAGTTCGGGGCGGGCGATGGCGATGTCCATGGATCCCTCGGATGGTCAGGTGGTGGCCGGCTTCGGCCGGCTGGCGTCGATCAGGGCGTCGGTGAGCACGAGCCTCGCGGAGCGGATGTCGGCGAGCGGCAGCGCGACCTCGGTGCCGTCGTCGAGCCGGAGCCGCGCGGCCCCGCCCGCTTCGGCGCCGAGCGCGATGCCGGAGAAGCGCTTGCGCCCCTCGACCGGCAGGATCATCTCGACGCGCGCGAGATGGCCGGCGAAGCGGTTCCAGTCCTTCGCGCGCGTGAGCGGCCGGTCGATCCCGGGCGAGGACACTTCCAGCACATAGGCCGAGCGGATCGGGTCCTCGACATCGAGGATCGCCGAGACCTGGTGGCTGATGGTCTCGCAGTCCTCGACCGTGATCGGCGCCTCGTCGGCGCGGTCGGCCATGATCTGCAGCGTCGGGCGCTCCTTGCCGCTCAGCCGCACGCGCACGAGCTCGTAGCCCATCGCTTCGAGCGAGGGCGCGATCAGGGCGGCGACCTTGGCCTCGACGCCGTCGTGGCGTGGGGTGTCGTTCAAAATCAAAAAGGCGGCCCCGTTTCCGAGGCCACCCTCCATCAGTCCGGCAGGTGTTGTCGGGGAGATACGCCGGAGCCCCGGGATTTGCAAGGGCCGGCAGGCGCGGCCGGAGCGGCGCCCGGCCGGGCCGGCGTGATCGTTGGCGTCCCGTACGGGATTCGAACCCGTGTTGCGGCCTTGAAAGGGCCGAGTCCTAGGCCTCTAGACGAACGGGACCCGCGCGGGGGTTAGCCCGAGGCGCGGCACGACGCAAGCGAAGGTCACGCAGGCGCGGCGTCCACCACCTGCAAGGAGGCCGCGCCGTTGCCGCGGAAATGGTCCTCGCGCAGCACGCCGGCAAGCGTCACCGGCCGGCCGAGCGCGCCCGCGAGCCCCTGCCCCAGCGCGGCACCGGCGGCGCGGAAGGCGATCGCGTTGAGCCGCCCGCCCCCCTCGCCTTCCAGCGCGAGCCGGAGATGCGCCCCGCCCGCGCCCACCGCGCCGGCATGGGCGAGCCGGCCGCTGAGCGCGAAGACCGGCTCGGCATTGCCCGCGCCGAACGGGCCGAGCCGGCCGATCGCGCGGGCGAGCTCCGCCGTCGCGCCCTCGACCGTGACGCTGCCGTCGAGCTCCAGCGCCTCCGGACCGCTCGCCGCGCCGTCGCAGGCCGCGCAGAGCGCCTCGTGCAGCGCGCCGAGCCGATCGGCCGGCAGGGTCACGCCGGCCGCCATCGCGTGCCCGCCCGCCTTGATTGCGATGCCCGACGCGACCGCCGCGCGCACGGCATCCCCCAGATGCACGCCCGCCACCGACCGCCCCGAGCCGGTCGCGATGCCGCTCGCCACGCCGAGCACGAAGGCGGGGCGCGCGAAACGCTCCTTCAACCGCCCGGCGACGATGCCGACGACGCCCGGGTGCCAGCCCTCGCCGGCGACCAGGATCACGCATCGGCCTTCGGCAGCCTGTCGTTCTGCTATCGCAACGACCGCATCCAGCACGCCCGCCTCGATCCGCTGCCGCTCGCGGTTCAACGCATCGAGGCGCTGCGCGAGCGCCTCCGCCTCGGCCGGCTCGTCGCTCAGCAGCAGGCGGATCCCGAGATCGGCGTCGCCGATCCGCCCCGCGGCGTTCAGCCTGGGGGCGAGCGCGAAGCCGATCGCCTCGGCATCGGGCGCGCGCGCGACCCCGGCGACGCGCAGCAGCGCGGCGATCCCGGCGCGCGGGCGCGTTCCCATCAGCGCGAGCCCCTGGGCGACGAAGGCGCGGTTCACGCCGATCAGCTGCACCACATCCGCCACCGTGGCGAGGGCGACGAGATCGACCAGGTCGAGCAGACCCGCGGCATCGAGCGCGCGCGGCCAGCCCGCCGCGCGCAGCACGCGGTTGGTCGCCACGGCGGCGAGGAAGGCGAGGCCGGCGGCGCAGAGGTGATCGAGCCCCGCGGCCCTGTCCAGCGTGGGATTCACATGCGCAACAGCCGCCTCCGGCGCGCGCTCGACGCGGTGGTGGTCGAGCACCAGCACGTCGGCGCGCGGCGCGATGTCGGCGATCGGCTCGGGTGCCGCCGAGCCGCAATCGACGCACAGGATCACCCGCGCGCCGGCATCGGCAAGCGCGCGGAAGGCCGCGACATTCGGGCCGTAGCCGTCGCGCAGCCGGTTCGGCACCGCATGCACCGCACGCCCCCCGACCGCTTCGATGAAGCGCCGCATCAGCGCCGTGGCAGCGGTGCCGTCCACGTCGTAGTCGCCGAACACCGCCACCGTCTCGCCGCGCCGGACGGCATCCGCCAGTCGCAGCGCCAGCGCGTCCATGCCCGCGAGCACCGACGGATCGGGCAGCCAGTCGCGCAGCCGCGGCGTCAGGTGACGGTCGAGCTCCGCGAGCGCGATGCCGCGCGCGGCGATCAGGCGGGCGAGCGGCTCCGGCAGTCCGTGCGCCTGGGCGATCCGCAGGGCGGCGCGCGTGTCGCAGGCGCGCGCGGTCCAGCGCCGCCCCGTGAACGAGAGCGCCGGCGCTGCGGCGGTCAGGCCGCCATCCACGACTTGCGCGTGAAGTTGTGGTGCGCCTCGATGTAGCGGACCGTCCCGGACTTGGACCGCATCACGAGCGAATGCGTCGTCGCGCCGGCGCCGAAGCGCCGCACGCCGCGCAGCATCGCGCCGTTGGTGACGCCGGTCGCGGCGAACATCACGTCGCCCTTGGCCATCTCCTCGGTCGAGTACTTGCGGTTGAGATCCGTGATGCCCCACTTGGCGGCGCGCTTCTTCTCCTCGTCGTTGCGGAACAGCAGACGCCCCTGGATCTGCCCGCCGATGCAGCGCAACGCCGCCGCCGCCAGCACGCCCTCCGGCGCCCCGCCCGAGCCCATGTACATGTCGATTCCGCTCTCGGGCTGGCTGGTCGCGATCACGCCCGAGACGTCGCCGTCGCTGATCAGCATGATCCGCGCGCCCGCGCCGCGCACGGCCTTGATCAGCTCGGCGTGGCGCGGTCGGTCGAGGATGCAGACGACGAGGTCCGAGACCTCCATCTTCTTCGCGCGCGCCACCGCCTTCAGGTTCGCCTCCGGCGTCTCGTCGAGATCGACGAGGTCGTCCGGCAGCCCGCCGCCGACGGCGATCTTGTCCATGTACACGTCGGGCGCGTTGAGGAAGTTGCCGGCCTCGGCCAGCGCCACCACCGAGAGCGCGTTGTTGCCGCCCTTCGCGGTGATCGTCGTGCCCTCGAGCGGATCGAGCGCGATGTCGGCCTTCATGCCGCCCGAGCCGACCTTCTCGCCGATATACAGCATCGGCGCCTCGTCGCGCTCGCCCTCGCCGATCACCACCGTGCCGTCGATCGCGACCGTGTCGAAGGCGTGGCGCATCGCATCGACCGCCGCCTGATCGGCCGCCTTCTCGTCGCCGCGCCCCATCAGCCGCGACGCCGCCAGGGCCGCCGCCTCGGTGACGCGCACCAGTTCGAGCGCCAGGTTGCGGTCGATGTGCCGCGCATCCGGCCCCTCGCCGCCGGCGGCGAACACGCGGGGTGCCTCTGCCTTCTTCGCCATGTCTCCTCCACACCCTCGCAGGGCTACAACGTTTCGATCCGGATCATGGTCGGCGGTTCCACCACCGATCCGAGCGTGGCGATCCGCGCGAGGGCCGCGGACAGCGCCGCCTCCTCGCAGGGATGCGTGGTCAGCACCACCGGCACCGTCTCGTCCGGCGCGCGGCCGCGCTGGATCATGCTCTCCAGGCTGACGACGTGGTCGCGCAGCACGGCCGAGACGTCCGCGATCACGCCGGGCCGGTCCACCACCATCAGCCGCAGATAGGCCGCACCGACCCGGCGCGCGATCGGCACCGCGGGCTCGGCCGAGAGGTGGTGCGCGGCCATGCCGAAGGGCGGCGTGTGCCGGCCGCGCGCGATGTCGATCAGATCGGCCACCACGGCCGAGGCCGTGGGGCCGGCGCCGGCGCCGCGACCCTCCAGCATCACGCGACCGACGTGATCGCCCTCGACCATCACGGCGTTGAACACGCCGTCCACATGCGCGAGCGGTGAGGCGGACGGCACCATCACGGGATGGACGCGGGCCGAGATGCCGCCATTGTGGCGCTCGGCGATGCCGACCAGGCGGATGACGAAATCGAGCTCCTTCGCGAATCCGATGTCGAGCGCGGAGACGTGCCGGATGCCCTCGACATGCACCGAGGCGAAATCCACCGGCCGGCCGAAGGCGAGCGCGACCAGGATCGCGAGCTTGTGCGCCGCATCGATGCCGTCGATGTCGAAGGCCGGGTCGGCCTCGGCGTAGCCATGCGCCTGCGCCTCGGCGAGCACGTCGGCGAAGGCGCGGCCGGTGTCGCGCATCGTCGTCAGGATGTAGTTGCAGGTGCCGTTCAGGATGCCGGCGACGCGGGTGATGCGGTTCGCCGCCAGACCCTCGCGCAACGCCTTGATCGCCGGGATGCCGCCCGCGACCGCAGCCTCGAAGGCGAGCGGGGTCGCGGCATCCTCGGCCGCGGCGGCGAGCTCGGCGCCGTGCAGCGCGAGCATCGCCTTGTTCGCGGTGACGACCGGCTTGTGCGCGGCGAGCGCGGCCTCGACGGTCGCGCGCGCGATCCCGTCCGCCCCGCCGATCACCTCGACCACCACATCGACGCCCGGATCGCGCGCGAGCGCGACCGCATCGTCGAACCACCGCAGGCCGTCGAGCGACACGCCGCGATCGCGCGCCCGGTCGCGCGCGGCCACCGCCACCGGAGCGATCGGACGGCCGGCGCGCGCGGCGATCAGATCGGCGTTCTCGCGCAGAAGCCGGAGCGTTCCCGCGCCGACCGTGCCCAGGCCGGCGAGCCCCACCCGCAACGCTGTGCTGTTCATGCGGCGTCCTCGACCCCCGCGGCCAATCCGGGCGCGTTCGAGCCTTGCAGGAACTGCCGGATCGCCCGGCAGGCCTGGCGGATGCGATGCGTGTTCTCGACCAGCGCGATCCGCACATGCCCGTCGCCGTGCTCGCCGAAGCCCACGCCGGGGCTCACCGCGACCTTGGCGCGCTCCAGCAGCAGCTTGGAGAATTCGAGGCTGCCGAGCGGGCGGAACCGTTCCGGGATGGGCGCCCAGGCGAACATCGAGGCGGCGGGCGGCGGCACGTCCCAGCCCGCGGCGGCCAGCCCGCGCAGCAGCACCTCGCGGCGCTCGGCGTAGAGGGCGCGCACCTGATCGACGCAGTCCTGCGGGCCGTTCAGCGCCGCGACCGCGGCGACCTGGATCGGCGTGAAGGCGCCGTAGTCGAGATACGATTTGACCCGCGCCAGGGCGGCGATCAGCCGCGCGTTGCCGGCGGCGAAGCCGATGCGCCAGCCCGCCATCGAGTAGGTCTTGGACATCGAGGTGAATTCGACCGCGATCTCCTTCGCCCCCGGCACCGCGAGGATCGAGGGGGGCGGGTCGCCCTCGAAGTAGATCTCGGCATAGGCGAGATCGGAGATGACGAACACCTCGTGCCGGCGCGCGAAGGCGACCACCTCCTTGTAGAAGTCGAGGCTCGCGGTCAGCGCGGTCGGGTTCGAGGGGAAGTTGACGATCAGCGCGGTCGGTTTCGGCACCGAATGGATCACCGCGCGGTCGAGCGCGCGCAGCATCTCCTCGCCCGGCTCGTGCGGCACCGAGCGCACGGCGGCGCCCGCGATCACGAAGCCGAACTGGTGGATCGGATAGGACGGGTTCGGCACCAGGATCACGTCGCCCGGCGAGGTGATCGCCTGCGCCAGGTTGGCGAGCCCCTCCTTCGAGCCGAGCGTGACGCAGATCTCGGTCTCGGGATCGAGCCCGACGCCGAAGCGGCGGGCGTAGTAGCCGGCGACCGCGCGGCGCAGTCCGGGGATGCCCTTGGAGACCGAGTAGCGATGCGTGCGCGGATCGGCGACCGCCTCGGTCAGCTTCGCCACCACATGCGCGGGCGCGCCCGTGTCGGGGTTGCCCATGCCGAGATCGATCACATCCTCGCCGCGCGCGCGCGCCGCCGCCTTCAGCCGGTTCACCTCGGCGAAGACGTAAGGCGGCAGGCGTCGGATGCGGTGGAACTCGGAAGGCGCGGCTGACATTCGGCGGGTCCGGGCGATGGCGTGGGGCGGCTTAGGCGCATGTCCGGGCGGAGTCGTCAATCACGGCGAATATACCAGCCGCATCTCCGCACCGCGACCGGCCGGGCCCGGGCGCGGCTCGGCGGCGAGCTCGATCGCCTCGGCGGGCGTGCCGGCGCTGCGCAGCGCCTGCGCCACCGCCTGGGCGCGCGCGAGGGCGAGCCCCAGATCGCCGCCCGCGCTGTCGCGGAAGCCGGTCACGCGCACGACCGCGCCGCCGCGGCCGGCGGCGAAGCGTGCCACCACCGCGCGTGCCTCCGCCGGCAGCGTGGCCGAGCCCGGCGCGAAGGCGAGCGCCGCCCCCTGCCCCGCCGGCAGTGTCACCGCGGGCGTCGCGCGCGGCGGCGGCAGCGCCGTGCGGTCCACGACCACGGAAGGGTCGGGGGGCGGCGGCGCGGCTGCCGGGACAGGCGCGGCGGGGGGGGTCGCGGCGGCGGGGGCAGGTGTGGCGGCGGGGGCGGGTGCGGCGGCGGACGCTGCGGCTGCCGGGACAGGCGCGGCGGGGGGGGCCGCAGCAGCGGGAACGGGTGCGGCGGCGGGTGCCGCGGCCGGCGGCGGCGCCAGCGCCGCAGCCTGCACCGGCTCCGGGGCGCGGGCCGGGGGTGGTGGCGGGACGGCGTCCGCGCGCGGCTCGGGCGCCGCCGGGGGCGCTGCCGGCGCGGGCTCGGCCGTCCCGGCAGGCCGGGGCGCTCCGGCGATCGGCGGCGGTTGCGGCGCGGGCAGAGGCACCAGCGGCGCGACCATGCCGGGGACCGCGGCACCGTCCTCAGTGGCGCCGAGCGGTGTCGCGGCGGGGGCGGTGAGCGGCGAGCCCGCCGGCGCCGGCGGCGGGGTGACGCCGACCGGCGCCGGCATCACCGGCGGCCCGGCATGGCGCGCGTTCTCGCGGTCGGCGACCAGCGCATCGGCGATGCGCCGGCGCTCCTCGGGCGTGGGCGGCACCGGGCGTTCGGGCACCGTGCCCAGGTTCGGATAGGGCCGATCCGCACCCGGAACCGGCGGCAGCTCGGCCGTCGGGGCGCGGCCCACGGCGGTGCGCGCCCACTCCAGCGGATTGGCGCTCGGCCCGCACGCGGCGAGCATCAGCAGGGCGAGACATGCTCCCCACGCGCGGCCGCAAACCCGCCGCTTCGCTTGATCCCCCCTGCCCGGCGCACTAGGGTCCGCGCACATTTTCCCTCCTCCCGCGCCCGACGCCGAAAGGACGCCCGATTCATGGCAGAGGACAAGGCCGGCCAGGCCTTCAGGATGCCTGACCCCACCCTCCTCTCGCGCAACATGGCCGACATCGCGAGCCGCAGCCAGCGGATCGTGATGGAGTTCCTCAAGCGCCAGGGCGATGCCCGCGTGCCCGGCCTCGACCCGCTCAACATCGGCAGCGCGTTCCTCGAGATGACCGCGCGGATGATGGCGAATCCGGCCAAGCTCGTGCAGGCCCAGATGTCGTTCTGGCAGGACTACATGCTGCTGTGGCAGAACACCGCGCGGCGGCTGATGGGCGAGACCCCCGCCCCCGTGGTGGCGCCGCCGCCCGGCGACCGGCGCTTCAAGCACGAGGACTGGCACGAGAACGAGGTCTTCGACTTCATCAAGCAGTCCTACCTGCTCTCGGCGCGCTACGTGCAGAACGTGGTGAAGGATGTCGACGGGCTGGACGACAAGACCGCGCAGAAGCTCGACTTCTACGCCCGCCAGTTCGTCGATGCGCTGGCCCCCACCAACTTCCTGCTGACCAACCCCGAGGTGCTGCGCCGCACGGTCGAGACCGGCGGCGAGAACCTGGTGCGCGGGCTGAACAACCTGCTCGCCGACCTCGAACGCGGCAAGGGCAAGCTGCACATCAAGATGACCGACTACGAGGCGTTCAAGGTGGGCGAGAACATCGCCACCACGCCGGGTTCGGTGATCTACCAGAACGACCTGATCCAGCTCATCCAGTACGCGCCCTCGACCGAGACCGTACTGAAGCGGCCGCTGCTGATCGTTCCGCCCTGGATCAACAAGTACTACATCCTCGATCTGCGCCCGAAGAACAGCTTCGTGCGCTGGGCGGTGGCGCAGGGCCACACGGTGTTCATGATCTCCTGGGTCAACCCGGACGAGCGGCTCGCCGAGAAGAGCTTCGAGGACTACATGCTGGAGGGTCCGCTCGCCGCGCTGGAGGCGATCGAACAAGCGACCGGCGAGCGCGAGGTGAACGCGATCGGCTACTGCCTGGGCGGCACGCTGCTCGCCTGCACGCTCTCCCACATGGCGGCGAAGGACGATACCCGCATCAGGGCGGCGACCTTCTTCACCACGCTGGTCGATTTCGCCGAGGCCGGCGAGCTCACGGTGTTCATCGACGAGGAGCAGCTCAAGGCGCTCGAGGAGAGCATGCAGCGACGGGGCTATCTCGACGGCAGCGAGATGGCCGCGACCTTCAACATGCTGCGCGCCAACGACCTGATCTGGTCGTTCGTGGTGAACAACTACCTGCTCGGGCAGGAGCCGTTCCCGTTCGACCTGCTGTACTGGAACAGCGACAGCACGCGCATGCCCGCGGCGATGCACAGCTTCTACCTGCGCCGGATGTACCAGGAGAACCGGCTGTCGCAGCCCGGCGGGATCACGCTCGCCGGCACGCCGATCGATCTCGGGCGCATCAGCGTGCCCACCTACATCCTGGCGACGCGCGAGGACCACATCGCGCCCTGGAAGGCGTGCTACAAGGCCACACATCTCTACGCCGGCCGCAAGCGCTTCGTGCTCGCCGCCTCGGGCCACATCGCCGGGGTGGTGAACCCGCCCGATGCCGGCAAGTACAGCCACTGGGTCAACACCGACCTGCCGCCCGATCCCGACGCCTGGCTGGTCGGCGCGACCGAGCTCGCCGGCAGCTGGTGGCCGGACTGGCAGCGCTGGGTCGCGTCGCTGTCGAAGGCGAAGGTCGATGCACGGGTGCCGGGTGACGGCAAGCTCGCGGTGATCGAGCCCGCTCCGGGCAGCTACGTCAAGGTGACGGCGCAGTAGCGGGCCGTCCCGCCGCTCACGGCGTCGGGCCCGCTTCGCGCTCGAGGGCGAGCCTCAGCTCGCGCAGCGCGCGCACGCCCTGGCTCGGCAGCGTGTAGCGTTGCAGCCGGTCGCGCGCGATCTCGGTCTGGAGCGCGGCCGGCGGCACGAGGGCGGCGCGCGCGCCCGGCTCGTCGTTGCGGCGCAGCGCCTGCGAGGCCGCCCAGAGGGCGTCCACCACCTGCTGCGCCGTCGCCTCCGAGGCGAGGCCGGCGGCCGCGCGCACCGCGGGCCGCGCCTCGCGCATCAGCCGCCCAGGCCACTGATCCGACAGGCGGCCCGAGGAGGCCTCGACGGTGGCGATCTCGTAGAGCAGCAGCGCATAGGCCGCGTTGGCGGGCTGGTCCATGAGCTGGTCCGGCCGGGCGACGAGCATGTGATGCGCGGTCTCGCTCGCCTGGAACAGCGTCCCGCCGGTGCCCGGCAGCGCGCCGGGGGGAATCTGCACGGTTTCCACGGGGCCTCCGTCACAGGCTGCGAGGGCGAGCGCGCCGACGAGAGCGATCCGGCGGGGGATCATTCCGCGGCGCGCGAGAGGGCGAGGGCGCGGTACTCGCGCCGGTACTCGGCGGCAAGGGTCGCGTAGTGCGGGGCGGTGTGCTCGAAGAACCGGTCGCCCGGCTTGTCGAGCTTGCGCATGAACTGCGCCGGCGCGCCGGCCCAGAGCTCACCCGGCGGGATCACCTTGCCCGGCGTCAGCACCGCCCCGGCGGCGAGCATGCCGCCCTCCTCGATCACCGCGCCGTCGAGCACGATCGCCCCCATGCCGACGAAGGCGCGGTTTTTCAGCGTGCAGGCGTGGATGATGGCCATGTGCCCGACCGTGACGTCGTCGCCGATCAGGCAGGGGAACTTCTCGCGGTTCACGTGGATCAGCGTGCAGTCCTGGATGTTGGTGCGCGCGCCGATGCGGACGATGTTGACGTCGCCGCGGATGACGCAGTGGAACCAGATGCCGGTGCCCTCGCCGATGTGTACGTCGCCGATTACGGCGGCGGTGGGGGCGATCCAGGCGGTGTCGTGCACCGTGGGGGTGATGCCGCGGAAGGGGTAGAGGGGGGCTTGCATCAAGTTCTCCAAAGTATTGGGGGACCACGCTGGTCCCCCAAACCCCCTGCGGAGATTGCGCCCGCGGCCCGACCAACGGGAGGGGCGCCCTAGCGGGGGGTCCGGGGGGCCAATGGCCCCCCGGGTCTATGCTGCTTTTCTTGCCTGCGTCAGCCCGAACATCACTTCGATGTTCTGCACCGCCGCACCCGAGGCGCCCTTGCCGAGATTGTCCAGCCGCGCCACCAGCACCGCGTGCCGCCGCGCCTCGTTGGCGAACACGCGCAGCTCCAGCAGGTTGGTGCCGTTCAGCGCCTGCGGTTCGAGCTGCGTCGCGCCCTGCGCCGGAACCACGGTCACGTACTCGCAGCCGGCGTAGCGCGCGACCAGCGCGGCCTCGAGGTCCGCCGCCTTCGGTGCACCAGGCAGCGTGTCGAGATGCAGCGGCACGCTGACCAGCATGCCCTGACGGAAATTGCCGACCGAGGGCACGAAGATCGGCCGGCGCGTGAGCCCCGTGTAGCGCACGGTCTCGGGCAGGTGCTTGTGCTCGAGCGTCAGCGCATAGAGCTCGAAAGCGGGCGCGGTGCCGCCCTCGTACGCCTCGATCATCGACCTGCCGCCACCGGAATAGCCGGAGACGGCATTGATCGTGACCGGATAGTCGCGCGGCAGCAGCCCGGCATCGACCAGCGGACGGATCAGCGCGATCGCCCCCGTCGGATAGCAGCCGGGATTGGCCACACGCTTCGCCGCGCGGATCAGCGCGGGCTGGTCGGGCGCGAGTTCCGGGAAGCCGTACACCCAACCCTCGGCCACGCGATGCGCGGTCGAGGCATCGAGAATGCGCGGGCCCCCGTTCGGCAGCCCGGCGGCGAGCGCGACGGCCTCGCGCGCGGCCTCATCGGGCAGGCACAGCACGGCGACATCGGCCTCGGCCATCGCGGCCGCGCGCGCGGCCGGGTCCTTGCGTCGGGCGGGATCGACCTGGATCAGCGCGATCTCGCGTCGGCCCGCGATCCGCTCGCGGATCTGAAGCCCGGTGGTGCCGGCTTCGCCGTCGATGAACACGCGGATCGGGTCCATGGCGTTCTCCTTCGTGACCCCACTGTCGGGGCGGGATGCCCCGGAAAGCAAGAGGGGCGGAACCTTGCGGCTCCGCCCCCATCCTGCATGTCTCTGTTGCAGCGTCGTGTCCGGGCGCGGCGCCTCAGCGCTTCGAGAACTGGAAGCTGCGTCGGGCCTTGGCGCGGCCGTACTTCTTGCGCTCCACCACGCGCGGATCGCGCGTCAGGAACCCCGCCGACTTCAGGATCTTGCGCAGGTCCGGCTCGTAGTTCACCAGCGCGCGGCTGATGCCGTGCCGCACCGCGCCCGCCTGGCCCGAGAGACCGCCGCCGACCACCGTGCAGTAGACGTCGAACTGGTTGTAGCGATCGGCCACCAGGAAAGGCTGCGCGATCAGCATGCGCAGCACCGGCCGGGCGAAGTACTGCTCGGCCGTGCGGCCGTTGATCTCGTACTTGCCGCTGCCGGGCTTCACCCACACGCGCGCCACCGCGTCCTTGCGGCGGCCGGTGGCGTAGGCGCGGCCCTGGGCGTCGCGCTTCGGCTCGCGCTTCGGCGCCTCGGCGGCGACGGTGCCGGCGACCCCGAGATCCTTCAGGTCGGCCAGCGAACGGACGGTCTCGCGACCCGCTTCTGCGCTCATGCTCACGCCACCTTGTTCTTGCGGTTCATCGCCGCGACATCGAGCGGCTTCGGCGACTGGCCCTCATGCGGATGGGCCGTGCCGGCATAGACGTGCAGGTTGCGCATCTGCTGGCGCCCGAGGGGCCCGCGCGTGATCATGCGCTCCACCGCCTTCTCGATCACGCGCTCGGGGTGCTTCGAGCCGAGACGCTGCGCGATCGTGCGGCTCTTGATCCCGCCCGGATAGCCGGTGTGCCAGTAGAACACCTTGTCCTGGGCCTTGTTGCCGGTGACCCGCACCTTCTCGGCGTTCACCACGACGACGTGGTCGCCGCAGTCGACATGCGGGGTGAAGGTGGCCTTGTGCTTGCCGCGCAGGCGCATCGCGATCAGCGAGGCGAGGCGGCCGAGCACCAGCCCGTCGGCGTCGATCAGCCACCAGGTCTTCTGGACCTGGCTCGGCTTCAGCGAGGGTGTGGTCTTCATCATGTCCGATACCATCCGGCGGGACCGTCCCGCGCGAGGCCGGCCTGATACGGCGCATCGGCCGCAAGGTCAAGCGGAAAGCGCGATTTCCGAGAGAGGTAACAGGATACCGCAAGCGCCGGGCCCCCTTCCCGCCGGCCGCGCGGGGCCCTAGCCTCGGCGCGGAACGAGGGGAGACGCATGAGCGACGACACGCCCAAGGGGCTGGCCCGCAACACCTCCAACTACGGCGACCGCGACATGGCGCTCTACCTGCGCCGGTCCTTCATGCTGTCGATGGGCTGGAGCCGCGAGGCGCTGTCCCGCCCCACGGTCGGCATCTGCGACACGGGCTCGGGGCTGAACAACTGCCACCGCCACTTCCCCGAGCTCGTCCGCGCGGTGGAGCGCGGGGTGCTGGCGGCCGGCGGGCTGCCCCTGCCGTTCCCCACCATCAGCGTGTGCGAGCCCTCGCTCAGCCCGTGCTCGATGTACTACCGCAACCTCGCCGCGATCGACACCGAGGAGATGGTGCGCGCCCAGCCGCTCGATGCGGTGGTGCTGCTCGGCGGCTGCGACAAGACCGTGCCGGCGCAGCTGATGGCGGCTGTCAGCGCCAATGTGCCGGCGGTGATGGTGGTCGGCGGGCCGATGATGGCGACCCGGTTCGAGGGCGAGCGCCTCTCGGCCTGCACCGATTGCCGCCGCTTCTGGGCCAAGTTCCGCGCCGGCGAGGTGGATGCGGCGCAGATCGAGCGGATCGAGGGCAATCTCGCCACCACCGCCGGCACCTGCGGCGTGATGGGCACGGCGAGCACGATGGCCTGCATCGCCGAGACGCTCGGCTTCCTGCTGCCGGGCACGGCGGCGATCCCGGCGGTGCACGCGGACCGGATGCGCGCGGCCGAGGCCTCGGGCGCGCTCGCGGTGCAGCTTGCCACGGCGAAGACCCCCATCCGCCCGCGCGCCCTCGTCACCAGGGAGAGCGTCGAGAACGCGCTCCGGGTGCTGCTCGCGCTCTCGGGCTCGACGAATGCGATCGTGCATCTCGCCGCGATCGCGGGGCGCGCCGGGATCACGCTCGACCTGCACCGCCTGAACGCGCTCTCCGATGAGACCCCCGTGCTGGTGGACCTCAAGCCCACGGGCCAGGGCTACATGGAGGACTTCCACGCTGCCGGCGCGATGGGCGCGGTGCTGCGCCGGCTCAAGCCGCTGCTGCACCTCGACACCCCCACCATCGCCGGCGAGACGCTCGGCGAGCGGCTGGCGCGCGACGCGGCGGGCTTCGCCGACCCGGCGGTGATCCGCCCGCTCGACACCCCGATCTCGCCTGTGGGCGGGCTCGTCGCGCTGTTCGGGTCGCTCGCCCCGCGCGGCGCCATCCTCAAGCGCGCCGCGGCCGACCCCTCGCTGTTCGAGACCGAGGCGCGCGCGGTGGTGTTCGAGAGCCTGCCGGACATGGCGGCCCGCATCGACGACCCCGCCCTCGATGTCACGCCCAACGACATCCTGGTGCTGAAGAACGCCGGGCCGAAAGGGGGCTACGGCATGCCAGAGGCGGGCTACCTGCCGATCCCCCGAAAGCTCGCCCGGGCGGGTGTGAAGGACATGATCCGCATCAGCGATGCGCGTATGTCCGGCACCGCCTACGGCACGATCGTGCTGCACATCGCCCCCGAGGCGGCCGAGGGCGGCCCGCTGGCGTTGGTTCAGAACGGCGACCGCATCCGCCTGTCGGTGAAGGAGCGCCGGCTCGACCTGCTGGTGGACGAGGCGACGCTGGCCGCGCGCCGCGCGGCCTGGACACCCCCTGCCCCTGCCGCGCGCGGCTGGGACCTGCTCTGGCAGCGCGAGGTGCTCCAGGCCGACGAGGGGGTCGATTTCGCCTTCCTGCGTTGACCCCCCGCTCGGGCGGGCACACATCTGCGCCGACAAGGAGATCGCCATGCCCGTGCACAACCGCATCGCCGCCTTCCACGACGAGATGACCGCCTGGCGGCGCGACTTCCATGCGCACCCGGAGCTCGCGCTCCAGGAGGTGCGCACCAGCCGCGTGGTCGCCGAGAAGCTGAAGGCGTTCGGCGTCGACGAGATCCACACCGGCATCGCCAAGACCGGCGTGGTCGGCGTGCTGCGCGGCAGCCGGCCGGGCAAGGGCGCGATCGGGCTGCGCGCCGACATGGACGCGCTGCCGATCATGGAGGAGACGGGTGTCCCCTACGCCTCCACCAACCCCGGCGTGATGCATGCCTGCGGGCATGACGGCCACACGACCATGCTGCTGGGTGCAGCCAAATACCTCGCCGAGACGCGCAACTTCGCCGGCACGGTCTATCTGATCTTCCAGCCGGCGGAGGAGATGCACGGCGGCGCCAAGATCATGCTGGACGAAGGGCTGTTCGAGCGCTTTCCGGTGGATCGCGTGTTCGGCCTGCACAACTGGCCGCGCGCGCCGTTCGGCGCGTTCCTCTGGCGCAACGGCCCGGTGATGGCGGCGGTCAGCGGCATCGACATCACGATCACAGGCAAGGGTGCGCATGGCGCGATGCCCAATCTCGGCATCGATCCGGTGCTGGTGGGCGCGCACATCATCACGGCGCTGCAAGGGATCGTGGCGCGCAACCTGGAACCCACGGATGCCGGGGTGGTGTCGATCACCTGGCTGGAGGGCGGCGACGCGCACAACGTCATCCCCGAAGTGGTGCGGCTGCGCGGCACGGCGCGCTGGTTCACGAAGGACGCGGGCGACCTGATCGAGCGGCGCGTGATCGAGACCGCCGAGGGCATCGGCCGTGCCTTCGGCGCGCGGGTGGATGCGAAGTTCAACCGCGCCTATCCCGCCACCGTGAACGAGCCGGAGTCCACCGCGCTCGCGCGCGAGGCGGCGATCGCGGTGCAGGGCGAGGCGCGTGTGGCGGAACTGCCGCGCCCGACCATGGGCGGCGAGGACTTCGCCTTCATGCTCGAGAAGCGGCCGGGCGCCTATCTGATGCTCGGCACCGCGCGCAGCGAGGACGATCCGGCCGTGCACCATCCGAAATACGATTTCAACGACGATGTGCTGCCGATCGGCGCCTCGTGGTTCGCCACCCTGGCGGAACGACTCCTGGTTGAGGGGAAGGGCTCATGAGCGCACTTCATCTCACCGTCGTCTCGGACGCGATCTGCCCCTGGTGCTGGATCGGCAAGCGCCGGCTCGACCAGGCGCTGGCGATCCTCGCCGACCATCAGCCGGATCTCGCCTTCGAGGTCTCGTTCTTCCCGTTCATGCTGAACCCCGACATGCCGGCCGAAGGCGTGGATCGGGCGAGCTACCGCGCAGCCAAGTTCGGCAGCGTCGAGCGGTCGCGCGAGCTCGACGCTCGGGTGGCCGCGGCGGGTGCCGAGTGCGGCCTCGAGTTCCGCCACGACCTGATGACGCGCACGCCCAACACCACCAACGCGCATCGCCTCGCGCGCTTCGCCGCCGAGCAGGACCGCCAGCGCGCGGTGATCGAGGCGACGTTCCGCGCCTATTTCAACGAGGGCCGCGACATCGGCGATGCCGCCGTGCTTGCCGAGATCGGCGCCGCGAGCGGGATGGACCACGACGCCACGCTCGCGCGGCTCCGCTCCGGCGAGGCGGTGGACGAGGTGCGCGCCCAGGCGGCCTCGGCCAGCCGCGCCGGCATCACCGGCGTGCCGTCCTTCGTGCTGAACCGGCATTTCCTGTTCAGCGGCGCGCAGCCGGTCGAGACCATCGCCGATGCCCTGGTCGCGGCGGCGCGCCACCCCGCGATCGCGGCAGCCGGCTAGAGCGGTTTCCACATGAGTGAAAACCGCTCTGGTCATTCCCCGCCAGCATCTTCACGCACACGGCTGAGTCCGGCCGTGTGCGATCTGCCCTAGCCCGCGAAGAACCCCCGCACGCCGTCGAGCGCGATCTGGGCGGCGAGTGCCGCCAGTACCACGCCGAGCACGCGGCTCAGCACATCCGCGCCGGTCTGGCCGAGCAGGCGCATCAGCGGCGTGGCGACGAGCATGGCGGCAAGGGTGACGGCGAGGCCCAGGGCCAGCGCGCCGAACACGGCCGCGAGCGCCGCCGGGTCGTCGCCCGCGCGGCCGCGCAGCAGCACCACGGTGGTCATCGCCCCCGGCCCCGCGATCAGCGGGATCGCCAGCGGAAACACGCTGATGTCGTGGTCGGAGGCCTCGGCCTCGGCACGTTCGCGCTCGGTCGCGCGCAGGCCGGAATGGCGCACCATCACCATGTCGGCGGCGAGCAGGAACAGCAGGATCCCGCCCGCGACCTGGAACGCCGGCAGGCCGATCCCCATCGCGCGCAGCAGGAACTCGCCCGCGATCCCGAACACCACCAGCACCAGGGCGGCGATCCAGGACGCCTTCAGCGCCTGGGCGCGCCGTCGCGCCGGCGTGTCGCGCGGCGTCATGCCGAGGAAGATCGCCGCCGTGCCGGGCGGGTCGAGGATCACCACGAAGGCGACGAAGGCATAGAGGAACAGCTCCAGCACGGCCCGACCCTACACGCCCGATCGGCCGGGCGTCAGGTGCGGGTTGACGGGCGCGCCCCCGCCCCCCACTTCCGGGCGTGGCTCGGGGGTCCGGGCCCCTCTGGCGCACGCCCGTGCGCGATGTCGGACCCCTTCGACATGTGTCGAAGGGATGATCCGATGGAATGGGTTCTGCTCGTCTCGGGGCTGGTAGCGCTGATTCTGGGCGCCGAGGGGCTGGTGCGCGGCGGTGTCGGGCTGGCGCGACGGCTCGGCGTCTCGCCGGCGCTGATCGGTGTGACGATCGTCGCCTGGGGCACCTCCACGCCCGAACTGGTGGTCTCGGTCGATGCCGCGCTGAAGGGCATCGACGGGATCGCGGTCGGCAACGTGGTCGGCTCCAACATCGCCAATGTGCTGCTGATCCTGGGACTCGCGGCGGCGATCACGCCGATCGCGGTCGATCCGCGCGCGGTGCGGCGCGACGTGCTCGCCTCGCTCGGCGCGATCGGGCTGTTCATCGGTGTCGCGCTGACCGCGCCCTTCCTGACGCCGTGGCACGGGGTCGCGTTCCTCGGCCTGCTGGTGATGCTGACCGTGGGCACGTGGCTGCACGACCGCGCCAACGGCACGCCTTCGGCGGCGCTGCATGCGGCCGAGGCCGAGGAGGTGGCCACGGTGCCGCGCAACGCGGCGCTGGCCGCGACGATGGTGCTGGGCGGCGTGGGCCTGCTCGTGCTGGGGGCGCATCTGCTGGTCGAGGCGGCGGTGACGATCGCGCGCGGCTTCGGCGTCTCGGAGGTGGTGATCGGGCTGACGCTGGTCGCCGTCGGCACCTCGCTGCCCGAGCTCGTCACCAGCCTGGTCGCGGCACTCCGCCGCCACAGCGACGTCGCCTTGGGCAACGTGCTGGGCTCGAACGTCTACAACATCCTCGCGATCCTGGGTGTGGCGAGCCTGGTCGCGCCGGTCTCGATCCCGGCGCCGATCGCGCGGACCGACATGTGGGTGATGCTGGCGGCTGCCGTGGCGGTGATGCCGGCGATGCTCGCGGGCAAGGTGGGACGGGCGCTCGCGCTGGGGATGCTCGCCGGCTATGCCGCCTACATCGCCCTGCTGGTGCGGGGCTAGGCTTTCCCGGCGCGCATCTTCACCCGATCAGGTGAACCCACCTGATCGGGATCTGCGCTAGCTGCCCACCTTCAGCGTCGAGACGAGCCCGCGCAGGCAGGCGAGCAGACTGAGCGGGGTGATCTTCCCCGTGCGCGGGTTCTCCTCCGACGGCACGTTCTCGATCGTCATCGTCAGCCGCACCGTGTCGGCCTCGACCTTCACGGTGTGGGTGTTGCGCGTGACGGTGGGGTCGGCCCAGATCTCGAGCGTGGTGCGGTCCGGGCCGATGCCAGCGAGGGCAAGGGCGGCGGCGACGTTCACATTGGCCGGGAAGCCCTTCGCCCCCTCGCGCGCCGAGCCGGCGAAGATGCGCGTGGGCTCGGTGATCGCCAGCACGTCGATGCCGTGCTGGTCGAGATAGGGGGCGCCCGCGAGGCCGCGCGGCGGCTTGCGCGTGACCAGCGTGACGCTCTCCACCTGCCCCTCGGCGGCCGCACGCACGGCATCCAGCCCGAGCAGCGCGCCCGTCGGCACGATGATCCGCCCGCCCGCCACCTTGGCCTGATCGACCAGGTGCATGCGCGGCAGCAGCGCGCCCGCCGACGACACCACCGCGATCCGCCCGCGCGAGACCGCGGGGCCGACGATCTCCTCGAACACGGCGGCCGGCGCGGCCTCGACCACGATGTCGGCGCGCTCGGCGAGTTCGCCCAGACCGACGATCGCGGGCGGCGCCCTGAACCCCGCGAGATTGGCCGCCGCCTTGGCGCGGTCGCGGGCCGAGACGGCCGTCAGGCGCAGCCCCTCCACCCCGGCATCCAGCGCCTGCGCCAGTTTCAGGCCGATCGCCCCCAGCCCGCCGATCGCCACAGTCAGCATTGCTCAACCTCTCGCGCTATACCTTCGGTTGCATGTCCAGCCGGAAGGACCCGTCCATGTCGGTGCTCCCCCAACCCCCGCATGGGGGTGATCGCGTGATCGCCTTCATCGACTTCGTCAAGTCGCTGCGCTGGCCGGCGGTGGCGGTGCTGCTGCTGGTGCTGCTGCTCGACCCGATCCGCACGAGCATCCAGGCGCTGCACGGCCAGGGGGATGGCGCGTCGGTGGTGCGGCTCGGTAACCTCCCGCTGCGTGTCAGCGCGCAGACGCTGCCGCAGCCGAACGAGGAGATCGTGCGCGCGGTCGCGGCGATGGATGCCGACGTGCTGCGCACCTTCCTGGACATGGACCAGAACGCGATCTATTGCGGCAGCCTGGATGCCGAGTACCGCGCCGGGATGCGCCGGCTCGCCCATCTTGGGCTGGTCGAGGCGCGCTCCGACCCCGCGCGGCCGTCCGACTGCCGCGACTATGCGGTGATGACCGAGCTCGGCAAGCGGGTGGAGACCTACCTGATCAGCGTGATGGTGGGGATGCTGAAGGGCTGATCACACCACCGGGCTGCGTCCGCCATCCACGTTGATCGCGGTGCCGGTGACGTAGCCCGCCGCGTCGGACGCAAGGAAGCAGGCGACGTTCGCGAACTCCTCGGCGGTACCGAGCCGGCCGAGCGGCACGGCAGCGCCCTGCTCGGCGCACCACTGCTCCCAGGTGATGGTGCGCTTCTCGGCGGCGTGGCGGCGCACCCATTGCGCGCTCTCGATGATGCCGACCAGCAGCGCGTTCACCAGGATGCCCCTGGGTGCGCCTTCGTTCGCCAGCACCTTGGTCAGCGCCATGCCGGCCGCGCGGCTGACCGCGGTCGGCGCGCCCTCGGCCGGCGGGGCCTTCGCGCCGATGTTCAGCACGTTGAGGATGCGCCCCCAGCGCCGCTCAGCCATCCCCGGCCAGGCGAGCCGGGCGAGGCGGATCGCGGCGAACAGCTTCAGGTCGAGATCGGCCTGCCACTCGGCATCGGTGATGGCAGGGAACGGTCCGCGCTTCGAGGTGCCGGCGTTGTTCACCAGGATGTCGATCCCGCCGAGCGCGGCCTCGGCCTTGGGCCAGGTGGCGGCGATCGCGTCCGCGTTCGCGACGTCGCAGGGCAACGCCACGATCGTGCGCCCGGGCGCCGCCGCGCGCACCGAGGCGGCGGCCGCCTCCAGCACGTCCGGCCGGCGCGCGAGCATCGCGACATCGGCGCCCGAGGCCGCGAAGCGGCGCGCCATGGCGAGGCCGAGCCCTTCGGAGGCGCCGGTGATGAGCGCGCGGCGGCCGGCAAGGCTGATGTTCATGCGGGGATCCGGGAAAGAATGGGGCGACCAACGGGACTCGAACCCGTGACATCCAGGACCACAACCTGGCGCTCTACCAACTGAGCTATGGCCGCCGCCGAGGGCCGCGTTCCTACGCCCGCCACCCTCACGCCGTCAACGCCCGCGGCGCCTCGGCCCCGCGCGCGGCGAAGGTCGTGCGCATCCGCCGCAGGGCCTCGTCCAGTGTGGCGTCGTGCTTGCAGAAGGCGAAGCGCGCGTAGTGGCGCGGCGCGGTCGCGGCATCGGCATAGAAGGCGCTGACCGGGATCGCCGTCACCTTCGCGGTCTCGGTGAGCCAGCGGCAGAACGCCACATCGTCGCCGGCGAAGCCGAGCGGGCGGAAATCCGTGGTGATGAAGTAGGTGCCCTTCGCCTCCAGCACGCCGAAGCCGAGCGCGGCGAGCCCGGCCGAGAGACGGTCGCGCTTGGCCGCGAGCCCGTCGGCGAGACCCTGGAAATAGGCATCGTCCCTGGCGAGCCCCACCGCCACCGCGCGCTGGAGATTCGGCGGCGTGGTGAAGGTGAGCAGCTGGTGCGCCTTGGCGATGGTCTGCGCCAGCGCCTTGGGTGCGGTGACGTAGCCGACCTTCCAGCCGGTCAGGCTGAAGGTCTTGCCCGCACTGCCGATGCGCGCGCAGCGCTCGCGCATCCCCGGCAGGCTCATCAGCGGGATGTGGCGCCAACCGTCGAAGGTGAGGTGCTCGTAGACCTCGTCGCACACCGCGTAGGCGTCGTGCTTCTGGAGCAGGTCGGCGATGAAGGCGAGCTCGGCCGCGGTGAACACCTTGCTGCATGGGTTCTGCGGCGTGTTCATCAGGATCGCCTTGGTGCGCGGCCCGAAGGCGGCGGCGAGGGGGCCGCGCGGCAGCTCCCATTTCGGCGGCTCGAGCCGCACGAGCTTCGGCACCGCGCCCAGCATACGCACGACCGGCAGGTAGGTGTCGTAGAGCGGCTCGATCAGCACCACCTCGTCGCCCGGATCGAGCAGCGCCATCAGGCAGGCGGTGATCGCCTCGGTCGCCCCCGAGGTGACGACGACCTCCGAGGCCGGATCGACCTCGATCCCCCAGAAGCGCCGGTTCGCCGCGGCGACGGCGGCGCGCAGCTCCGGCAGGCCGGTCATCGGCGGGTACTGGTTGCGCCCGTCCAGCAGCGCATCGGCGGCGGCGCGGCGCACATCCGCCGGACCGTCCTCGTCCGGAAAGCCCTGGCCGAGATTGACCGCGCCGTGCTGCACCGCGAGCGCGGACATGACGGTGAAGATCGTGGTGCCCGTGTTCGCGAGCAGGGTGTTGTGCGGCTTCATCGCGCTGGCGGCATCCCCCCGGATCGAAGGCGCGACTATGGCGGCGCCCCGAAGCGCACGCAAGGACTGCCCAGAATTTGGGCAGATGCACCTGATCCTTGCCCGCCCCGGGGCGATCGGTGTCGGGCCGCCTATCTTGCCCGAGGCGGCCTTGCCGCGGCGGCACAACCCGTGCAAGTAACCGATGCAAGGCAGGAATGCGCCACGCGAGGGCGCGCGCGGGTCAGGCGGCGGACGAGGCGGATGAAGAAGATCGAGGCCATCATCAAGCCCTTCAAGCTCGACGAGGTGAAGGAGGCGCTGCACGAGGTCGGGCTGCAGGGCATCACCGTGGTCGAGGCGAAGGGATTCGGCCGCCAGAAAGGCCATACCGAGCTCTACCGCGGCGCCGAGTACGTGGTCGATTTCCTGCCCAAGGTGAAGATCGAGGTCGTCTGCCAGGACAACCTGGTCGATCGCGCGATCGAGGCGATCATGAACGCGGCGCGCACGGGCCGGATCGGCGACGGCAAGATCTTCGTCACCACGGTCGAGGAGGCGATCCGCATCCGCACCGGCGAGCGCGGCGAGGAGGCGATCTAGCCGCCCGTCGGCTCATCCACAGATTTCGGCCCGCCCCGTGCATGGGGCGGGGCGTCGCCGGGCGGCTGCTCCGCTCGGCCGTCATCGATCGGGCCTGATCCGGGCCCGGTCACCTACCGATAGACACGGCAGACACACAGGAAGGGGACCATGGCTGCTAAGCCCGAAGTCAAGAAAGTGCTCGAGATGATGAAGGAGCACTCGGTCGAGTACGTTGATCTGCGCTTCACCGATCCGCGCGGGAAGTGGCAGCACACGGCCCAGCACGTCAGCACGATCGACGAGGACGTGTTCACCGACGGCATCATGTTCGACGGCTCCTCGATCGCCGGCTGGAAGGCGATCAACGAGTCCGACATGATCCTGATGCCGGATGCCGCAACGGCGGTGATGGACCCGTTCGCGGCCAAGCCGTCCCTGATCCTGTTCTGCGACATCATCGAGCCCTCCACCGGCCAGCTCTACGGGCGTGACCCGCGCGGCACGGCGAAGAAGGCGGAGGCCTATCTCGCCTCGACGGGGATCGGCGACACGGCGTATTTCGGCCCCGAGGCCGAGTTCTTCGTGTTCGACAACGTGAAGTTCGGCACCGGCGGCAACTACGGCATCTACCAGCTCGACAGCATCGAGGGGCCGCAGGCCAGCCTGAAGGACTACCCCGAGGGCAACATGGGCCACCGGCCCGTGGTGAAGGGCGGCTACTTCCCGGTGCCGCCGGTGGACAGCGAGAGCGACCTGCGCGCCGAGATGCTCTCCACCATGGGCGAGATGGGCGTGGTCATCGAGAAGCACCACCACGAGGTGGCGCAGTCCCAGCACGAGCTCGGGATGAAGTTCAATACGCTGGTGACGATGGCCGACCAGATGCAGATCTACAAGTACTGCATCCACAACGTCGCCCACAGCTACGGCAAGACGGCGACGTTCATGCCGAAGCCGATCTACGGCGACAACGGCTCGGGCATGCATGTGCACCAGTCGATCTGGAAGAAGGGCAAGCCGACCTTCGCCGGCAACGGCTATGCCGACCTGTCCGAGACGGCGCTCTACTACATCGGCGGCATCATCAAGCACGCCAAGGCGCTGAACGCCTTCACCAACCCCTCGACCAACTCCTACAAGCGCCTGATCCCGGGCTTCGAGGCGCCGGTGCTGCTCGCCTACTCCGCGCGCAACCGCTCGGCCTCCTGCCGCATCCCGTATGCGACCAGCCCGAAGGCCAAGCGCGTCGAGGTGCGCTTCCCCGACCCGACCGCCAATCCGTATCTCGCCTTCGCGGCGATGCTGATGGCGGGGCTGGACGGGATCCAGAACCGGATCCATCCGGGCGATGCGATGGACAAGGACCTCTACGACCTGCCGCCCGAGGAGCTGAAGGGCATCCCGACGGTGTGCGGCTCGCTGCGCGAGGCCTTGCAGTCGCTCGAGGCGGACCACGAGTTCCTGCTGAAGGGCGACGTGTTCAACGCCGACCAGATCGAGGCCTATATCGCGCTGAAGTGGACCGAGGTGTACCGCTTCGAGCACACGCCGCACCCGGTCGAGTTCGAGATGTACTACTCCGTCTGAGTCGCGACGGAGCGAACGCGTGTCGGAACGCCCGCCGCAAGGCGGGCGTTTTCCGTTCGGCTCCCGCGCGGCCGCGCGTCACCGTGGGTCTCGGCTTGACATAAGCCGCCGGCATTTTCATTGTTTTCTCGCAACATCATGAGTGGCCCACGCGCGCCGGACCCATGGAATCGGAGCGCGAGATCGCGCGCGAAATCATCACCCTGGAGCGCGGGCTCTGCGCACGGCAGTTCGCGCGTGGCGCGTTCTTCATCGGCGCGGTGGACATGGCCGCCCTCGAACGGCACGCGCACCGGCTCCGTCTCCTGCCGTCCTCCCTCCCCCGCTTCTCGCCCGCCGATGCGGTGGCGCTGATCGACGCCGGCAGCGGCATCTGCGAGGTCTGGGTCGCGCCGGCCTTCGCGAATTACCGCGGCGCCTACTTCGCCGCCCATCGGACGATGTTCGACAGTCGCGGCGGCCGCCTGTTCGGCGACCTCCACGTGGACCACATCCATGCCCGCGCGGCGGCGCTCGAGGCGAAGCTCCGCTATGTGCGCGTGGCGGCGGTCAGCGCCTCGGTGAACACCGGCCGTGGCTGGATCGAGGCGTATTGCGCCGCTCCGGTCGACAAGGCGCTCGGCTTGGTGGCGGGGAACGTGATCGACCTGATGAAGCTCCTCGACGTGCCGTTCCTCGCCTCGGCGCAGGACTCCCCCTCGGTCGCCTGCGAGGGCGCGGCCTGCTTCATGGCAGCGTCCGCGTTCGAGCAAGGCCACTTCAAGGGAACCCGGTTGGCCGACAAGCCGTCGCAACTGCTGACCCTGGCCCCGGTGGCGATGGGTCGCATCCTCGGGCGGCGCGCCGGATGAGGGTGCGGGCGGTGGCGCGCGCGCATCGCCCCCCGGCTCAGCCCTCCGGCGTCGCCCCGCTCTCGATCACGAGCGGCGCCCAGGCCGCGACCTCGCTGCGCACGAAGTCCTGCGCCTCGTCGAGGAAGCGCTTGATCGGCAGCGTCGCCGTCGCCTCGAACCGCTCCATCACCGCGGTCTGCGCCTGGGCGTGGCGGATCGCGTCCGCGATGCGCTCCTGGATCGGGCGCGGCGTGCCGGCCGGCGCGCAGATCCCCGCCCAGCCATCGGCGAGGATGTCGAGCCCGGTCTCGCGGAAGGTCGGGATCGTGTCGAAGCCGGTGATGCGCGCCGCGCTGCTGATCGCAAGCGGGCGGAGCCGCTCGCCGCGGATATGCACGGACGCCGCGGTAAGACTGTCGATCGTCGCCGGCACGGTGCCGGCGATCGCGTCCATCGCCGCCTGCGCGCCGCCGCGATAGGGCACGTGCAGCAGCGGCACGCCGGCGAGCTTCGCCATGCGCAGGATGATCAGGTGGTTCACCGAGCCGATGCCGGAGGAAGCGACTTCGACGCCGTGCACGCGCCGCCGCGCCTCGGCGAGGAACCCGGCCATGTCGCGCGCCGGGAAGGACGGATTGACCAGCAGCAGATAGGGCGTGCCGAACACGATCGCGATGTGCGCGAAGCTCGTATCGGCGTTCCAGCGGATGCGGCCGCGGTAGAGCGTCGAGCCGACCGCAAGCCCCGAGATCGTCGAGAACAGCAGCGTGTAGCCGTCGGGCGCGGCCATCGCCGCGATGCCGGTGCCGACGGTCGCGGCCCCGCCCGCGCGGTTGTCCACCACCACGGGCTGCCCGAGGAAGGCGCCCATCGGCTCGGCCATCAGCCGGGCGATGATGTCGGTCGAGCCGCCCGGGCCGAACGGGACGATCAGCCGGATCGGCTGGGTCGGCCACGGCGCCTGCGCCAGCGCCGGCGCGGCGAGCGTCGCGGCGGAGGCGGCCAACAGGGTGCGGCGGCGCAGGGCGGAGGGCATCGGCGGCTCCTTCGCGGCAGTGAGGCTGGGACGATGCAACAAGGCGCGGGCCTGCAACAAGTCCCTCAGTCCGGGCGATCAGGGCACCCGCGCGGCGAGGAAACGCAGGATCGTCTCGGCGACGCGCGGCCAGCCCGCATCCAGCATCATCGCGTGGCCGAGACCGTCCATCGTGGCGTGCTCGGCGCCGTGCAGCCAAGCCGTGCGCAGCAGCGCATCCGCCGGCACCAGCGGATCATCCCCCGCGCCCACCACCAGCGCCGGCACGCCGAGCAGCCGGGCCGAGGCCACCGGGCGCGGCCACTGCGCCTCGGCGAGCGCGCGCAGGCTCTCGGACTGCAGCCGCGCAATGTAGCCCCAGGCGAGATGATCCGGCAGCGCATCGGAGAACAGGGCACTCCTGAGCCGCACCGGCGAGATGCCGCCGGCATCTGCCCAGGGCATGCGCGCGACCTCCTGCCACAGCACCGGATCGGTGAAGGCGAGGCGCCAGTTCGCGCCCGCCAGCCCCTCGGGCGTGACGGTGGCGAGCAAAACGAGGCCCCGGATGCGCGGATCGCCGAGCAGCATCTGCGCGACCAGCCCGCCGAGCGAGTGCCCGACCAGCACCACCGGCCCGCCGAGCGCCGCGATCGCCTGGCGCGCATCGAGCACATAGTCGAGCAGGCCGAGGCCGTGCAGCGTCTCGCGGCCGATGCTCGCGCCGTGGCCGCGGAACGACAGCGCCGCCGTGCGCCACCCCGAGGCGGCCAGCGCGCCCATCAGGTGCTCCGCCCACATCCAGGCCCCGCCGGCCGCGCCATGCAGGAACAGCACCGTCACGGGATGCTGATTGTCGGTGCCGGCGCGCAGCAGTTCGAGCCCGCGCACGGGCCCGGGGGCCGGCTGCTCGCGCCGGCGGAACGGGATGACCTCGGATGGCGCCATGGCGTGCTCCGCCGCCGAGCCTGGACCGGCCAGGCCCGGCGGCGCAACTCTCACGCGGCGGCGTGGCTCAGTTGCGGCTCTTGTCCACCAGCGCGTTCTTCTTGATCCAGGGCATCATGGCGCGGAGCTTCTCGCCGACCTGCTCGATCGGGTGCTCGGCGAGCTTGCGGCGCGTGGCCTTGAACGACGCCTGGTTGACCTTGTTCTCCAGCATCCAGTCGCGCGCGAAGCGGCCCGACTGGATGTCGGCCAGCACGCGCTTCATCTCGGCCTTGGTCGCGTCCGTGATGATGCGGGGGCCGGTGACATACTCGCCGTACTCGGCCGTGTTGCTGATCGAGTAGTTCATGTTGGCGATGCCGCCCTCGTAGATCAGGTCGACGATCAGCTTCACCTCGTGCAGGCACTCGAAATAGGCCATCTCGGGGGCGTAACCCGCCTCGACCAGCGTCTCGTAGCCGGCCTTGATGAGCTCGACGAGGCCGCCGCAGAGCACCACCTGCTCGCCGAACAGGTCGGTCTCGCACTCCTCCTTGAACGTGGTCTCGATGATGCCGGCGCGCCCACCGCCGATGGCGGATGCATAGGAGAGGCCGAGCTCCAGCGCGTTGCCGGAGGCGTTCTGCGCGACCGCGACCAGGCAGGGCACGCCGCCGCCGCGCTGATACTCCGAGCGCACGGTGTGGCCGGGGCCCTTGGGCGCGACCATCAGCACGTCCATGTCGGCGCGCGGCTCGATCAGGTTGAAGTGCACGTTGAGCCCGTGCGCGAACATCAGCGCCGAGCCCTCCTTCATGTTCGGCCCGAGCTTCTCGCGGTAGAGATCGCCCTGGCCCTCATCCGGGGTCAGCACCATCACCACATCGGCCCACTTCGCCGCATCCGCCGGGTCCATCACCTTGAACCCCGCGGCTTCGGCCTTGGCGACGCCGGCCGAGCCCTTGCGCAGGCCCACCACGACCTCGGCCACACCGCTGTCCTTGAGGTTGTTGGCGTGGGCGTGGCCCTGGCTGCCGTAGCCGATGATCGTGACCTTCTTCCCCTTGATCAGGTTCACGTCGGCGTCGCGGTCGTAGTAGACGCGCATGGGCGTTGTCCTCTGTCGATGCTGTGTGGATCGGTTCGGGTGGGGTCTAGCCTCGGCCCGGCGGGCCGGCAAGCGGGGCTCAGCCGTGGATGCCCTTCGGCCCGCGCGCGATCGCGACCACGCCGGTGCGGCTGACCTCGACGAGGCCGAGCGGGCGCATCAGCGCGGCGAAGGCGTCGAGCTTGTCGGTCGCGCCGGTCATCTCGAAGACGAAGCTTTCCGTGGTCGCATCGACGACGCGGGCGCGGAACGCATCCGCGATGCGCAGCGCCTCCACCCGCTTCTCGCCCACGCCGGCCACCTTGAACAGCGCCATCTCGCGCGCGATGTGCGGCCCCTCCATCGTCAGGTCGGCGACCTTGTGGATCGGCACCAGGCGATCGAGCTGCGCCTTGATCTGCTCGATCACCATCGCCGTGCCGGAGGTGACGATGGTGATGCGCGAGAGGTGCTTGTCCTCGTCCACCGCCGCGACGGTGAGGCTGTCGATGTTGTAGCCGCGGCCGGAGAACAGGCCGATGACGCGCGCGAGCACGCCGGCTTCGTTCTCGACCAGCACCGAGATCACGGCCTGGCGGGTGGAGAGATCGTGGTCGGGCATCAGCACCTTGAGCATAGGCAACGTTCCTTGGGCGAGGAAGGGGCGGTCAGACCAGCACCATGCCTTCCTCGGTGACGCCGGGCCCGCCGCCCTTCTTCGGACCCTCGTCCTCGGCGCCGAGGATCATCTCGTTGTGCGCGGCACCGGAGGGGATCATCGGGAAGCAGTTCTCGCCCTTGTCGACGCAGATGTCGGCGATCACGGCCTTGTCCACGCGCAGCATCTCGCGGATCACGTCGTCGAGCTCGCCCACCTTGGTCGCGCGCAGGCCCACGGCGTGGAAGCTCTCGGCGAGCTTGACGAAATCGGGCAGGGCCGCCGAGTAGCTCTCGGAGTAGCGGCCGCCATGCAGCAGCTCCTGCCACTGCCGCACCATGCCCATGTACTCGTTGTTGAGGATGAACACCTTCACCGGCAGCCGGTACTGCGCGAGCGTGCCCATCTCCTGGATGTTCATCAGGATCGAGGCCTCGCCGGCGATGTCGATCACGAGCGCATCCGGATGCGCGATCTGCACGCCCATCGCCGCCGGCAGGCCGTAGCCCATGGTGCCGAGCCCGCCCGACGTCATCCAGCGGTTGGGCCGCTCGAACTTCCAGAACTGCGCCGCCCACATCTGGTGCTGGCCGACCTCGGTGGTGATGAAGGTGTCCTTGCCGGTCTCCTGCGCGAGCTCGTAGAGCCGCCGGATCGCGTGCTGCGGCTTGATGATCGACGACGGATCCATGTCCTGGCGGAAGCGCAGGCAGTCGCGCGCCCGCCACTGCTCGATCTGCTTCCACCAGGCCGCCAGCGCGCCGGTGTCGGGTTTCGCCGCATCCGCCTTCCAGGCCGCGATCAGCGCGGCGAGGATGCGCCCCGCGTCGCCGATGATCGCGCAATCGACGCGCACGTTCTTGTTCACCGAGGACGGATCGATGTCGGCATGGATCTTCAGGCTGCCCGGCGAGAAGTCGCGCAGCCGCCCCGTGACGCGATCGTCGAACCGCGCGCCGATGTTCAGCATGACGTCGCAGCCATGCATCGCGAGGTTCGCCTCGTAGGTGCCGTGCATCCCCAGCATGCCGAGGAACTGCGGATCGGAGGCGGGGAAGGCGCCGAGCCCCATCAGCGTGTTGGTGCAGGGGAAGCCCGTGAGATGCACGAACTCCGTCAGCAGGCGCGAGGCCTCCGGGCCGGCATTGATCACCCCGCCGCCGGCGTAGATGATCGGGCGCTTGGCGGATTTCAGCATGCGGATCGCGGTGGCGATCGCCGCCGGATCGGGATCGAGCACCGGCCGGTACGATTTGTGCGGCGCGGTCGGCATCCCGGCATAGACGCCCTTGTTGATCAGGATGTCCTTCGGCAGATCGACCACCACGGGCCCGGGCCGGCCGGACCGGGCGACGTAGAACGCCTCGTGGATCACGCGGCCGACATCGTCGACGTTCTTCACGAGGTAGTTGTGCTTGGTCGCCGGACGCGTGATGCCCGTGGTGTCGGCCTCCTGGAACGCGTCGTTGCCGATCAGATGCGTCGGCACCTGCCCGGTCAGGCACACCACCGGGATGGAGTCCATCAGCGCGTCCACGAGCCCCGTGACGGCATTGGTGGCGCCCGGCCCGGAGGTGACCAGCACCACGCCCACCTTGCCGGTCGAGCGCGCATAACCCTCGGCCGCGTGCACCGCGCCCTGCTCGTGGCGCACGAGGATGTGGCGGATCGCGTTCTGCTGGAACAGCGCGTCGTAGATCGGCAGCACCGCGCCGCCGGGATAACCGAACACGGTATCGACGCCCTGATCCTTCAGCGCGCGAAGCAGGATCTCGGCTCCACTCAGCATCTCGGTCGCCGGCATGGCACGCGTTCCCTTGCTCCTTCGCCCTGTCGGGCGGGAAGGCCGCGGTTATCCTGCCATGGTGCGGCGCGTCAACAGGAAATCGTCAATAAACGCAAACAGGTCTGCCATGCAATTTTCTGAAAATTGCGCATCTGAGCCGATCCACGCACTGATCGCAAAGGTCCGCTCGGGCGGCGCCAGCGCGTGGTGGCGGAACCAGGTCGCCTGACGCTTGGCATACTGCCGCACCATCGCCTGGCCGCGCGCGATCGCCTGATCGAGCGACATCGCGCCGCGGATCGCCGCCAGCAGCGGCGGCACGCCATGCGCGCGCATCGCCGGCAGCGCCGGATCGAACCCCAAGGCGCCGAGCGCCCGCACCTCCTCCAGCGCGCCCGCCGCCATCATCGCCAGGAACCGCGCATCGATCGCCGCCCGCACCGCGGCACGCGGCGGATCGAGCGCCACATGCGCGAAGCGCCACGGCGCCGGCGGGACCGCCGGGCGCTGCCACCAAGTCGCGAGCCCTTCCCCCGTCGCCTCCAGCACCTCCCAGGCACGGATCACACGCTGCGTGTCGCCGGGCGCGAGCCGCGCCGCGGTCGCGGGATCGCGCGCCGCCAGCCGCGCATGCAGGGCCGGCGCGCCGATCCTGGCCGCGAGCGCCCGCGCCGCGCGCCGCACCGCCGCCGGAACGGGCGGGATCGCGGCGATGCCGTGCACCAGCGCATCGAGCCACATCCCGGTCCCGCCGCACAGGATCGGCACGCGGCCGCCTGCCCGCGCCGTCTCCATCGCCGCGAGCGCGGCCTCGCGGAACCAGGCCGCATCCGCCGGCTCGGCGGCGCTGCGCACCCCGTAGAGCAGGTGCGGCACCCGCGACTCCTCCGCCGGCGTCGGCCGCGCGGTGAGGACGCGAAGCTCGCGATACACCTGCATCGAGTCCGCGTTGATCACCGCCCCGCCGACCCGCTCGGCGATCGCCAGCGCCAGCGCCGACTTGCCGCTCGCGGTCGGCCCCGCGACGATCAGCGCGCGGGGCAGGTCGTCATCCGCCGCGGCTTGTGCCGCCATCCTCGCCCCTCCAAGGTCACCGCATGGACCATGTGCTGACACTGATCGCGCCCGCCCGCGGGCCGGTGCTCGACCAGGCGCATCTTCGCGCCGCCGGCGACGCGCTCAAGGCCCTGCACGCCACGGTCGGCCCGCCGCGCTGGCTCAAGGAGGGCGAGGCCGCCGACCTGCCCTTCGCCGACCTCGCCCCGGACCAAGCCGAGGCCGCCGTGCGCTCGGCCCTCGGCGCAGCCGCGATCGATCTCGCCGCGCAAGCCGTCGCGGGACGGCGCAAGCGGCTGCTGGTCGCCGACATGGACAGCACCATCGTCACCGGCGAGACGCTCGACGAGCTCGCGGATTTCGCCGGGCTGAAGGAGCGCATCGCCGCGATCACCGCGCGCGCGATGAACGGCGAGCTCGATTTCGCGGCCGCGCTGCGCGAGCGTGTCGCCATGCTGGCAGGGCTGCCGGCGGAGGCGCTGGAGGGCACCTATGCCCGGATCGCGCTCACCCCCGGGGCCGAGACGCTGGTCGCCACCATGCGCGCCCACGGTGCGGTCTGCGCGCTCGTCTCAGGCGGGTTTCGTTTCTTCACCGCCCGCGTGCGCGACCGCGTGGGCTTCCATCTCGACCAGGCGAACGACCTGATCGTGGAGGGCGGGCGGCTGACCGGCCGGGTGGCCGAGCCGATCCTCGACAAGGACGCCAAGCTCGCGACGCTGCACCGTCTCGCGGCCGAGCAGGCCGTGCCGCTGGCCGCGACGCTCACCGTCGGTGACGGTGCGAACGACCTGCCGATGCTTCAGGCCGCCGGGCTCGGCGTCGCCTTCCGCGCCAAGCCGAGCGTCGCCGCCGCCGCGCGCGTGCGGATCGACCACGCCGACCTCACGGCGCTGCTCTGGATCCAGGGATACACCGAGGAAGAACACGTCGGGGGAGCCTGAGTCGGGCACCCATCGCGCGTGCGCGATGGGCCCCGTCTCCCCCGACCCCCCTCCACGAGGGCGTCGCTCCCGATGGTCGCGACGCGGCTCAGCCCCGGCCGGCCGGCAGCGGCACGAACCGCATGCCCTGCTGACCGTCGATCAGCATCAGCACGTTCTGACGGCCGGCTTGGCGCGCGCGGGCCACGCGCTGCTGCACCTCGGCCGGCGTCGAGACCGCCTCCTGCTGCACCTCGACGATCACGTCGCCTGGGCGAATGCCGCGCTCGGCGGCCGGGCTGTTCGCCTCGACCTCCACCACCAGCACGCCCTTCACATCGGCGCCGATGCTGAACCGCTCGCGCAGCTCCGGCGTGATCGCCGAGAGCTTGAGCCCCGTGCCGGCGAGATCGACCGGCGCGCCGCCACGATCCTGCGGACCCGGAGTCGCCGCCGCCTGCTCGACATCCTCGGGCAGCTCGCCCACCGTTACCTTCAGCGTGATGCGCTGGCCGTTGCGCCAGATCACCACCGGCACCTCGGAGCCGATGCGGGTCTCCGCCACCACCCGCGGCAGGAACCGCATCTCGCGGATCTCGTGGTTGTTGAACTCCAGCACGATGTCGCCGTTCTGAAGCCTGGCCTTGTCGGCCGGCCCGCCTTCGTTCACCCCGGCGACCAGCGCACCGCGCGCCCCGCCCGTCAGGCCCACGCTCTCGGCGATCTCGTCGGTCACCTGCTGGATGCGCACGCCGAGCCAGCCACGCCGCGCCCGCCCGTAGTCGCGCAGCTGCGAGATCACGTTGGTCGCGAGGTTCGAGGGAATCGCGAAGCCGATGCCGATCGACCCGCCGGTCGGCGAGAAGATCGCGGTGTTGATGCCCACCACCTCGCCGGCCATGTTGAACAGCGGCCCACCCGAGTTGCCGCGGTTGATCGCCGCATCGGTCTGGATGAAGTCGTCATAGGGGCCGATGCGGATGTCGCGGCCGCGCGCCGAGACGATGCCGGCCGTCACCGACCCGCCGAGCCCGAACGGGTTGCCGATCGCCAGCACCCAGTCGCCGATCCGCGTCGTGTCGCTGTTGCCGAAGGTCACCGGCGTCAGCGGCTTGTCGGACTTCACGCGCAGGAGCGCGAGGTCGGTGCGCTGGTCGCGTCCGACCAGCTCCGCCCGGAGCGTGGTGTTGTCGGTCAGGATCGCGCTGATCTCGTCCGCGCCGTCGATGACGTGGTTGTTGGTGACGATCAGGCCCTCGCCGTTCTGGTAGGCGATGATGAAGCCGGAGCCGAGGCTCTGCGCCCGGCGCGGCCGCTGCGGCGCCTGCGGCCCCTGGCGCTGCTGGCGGTCGAAGAACTCGCGGAAGAACTCCTCGAACGGCGAGCCGGGCGGGAACTGCGGCACGTCCGGGCCCTGCCGGTCGCGCCGCGCCGTCACCGTCTGCGTGGTCGAGATGTTCACGACCGAGGGCAGCAGCCGCTCGGCGAGATCGGCGAAACTCTCCGGTACCGCGCGGGCCTCGCTCCGGTGCAGGTGCGGTGCCACCAGCGGCGCCGTGCCGAGCAGCGCCAGAGCAAGCGCCGCGGCGACGGGACGGATCATCAGACGCATGGACCTGACTGCCTTCTTCGAGTGGCGCGGGGGCGCGCCGGAACTGCGACGCTATATGGACCAGCCGCACCGGGGCCGGAAGGGATCGTCCCCTTCCCTCCCGGTGTTCTGATCCGGCCCGGCCTCAGAGGAGGCTCGCCGCCAGCGCGATCAGGGCGCCGAGCGCGGCCGCCGCGAGCCCGACCGCGCGCAGCCCCTGGTCCGGCAGCGCGATCAGCCGGGCCAGCACGCCCCGGACCGCGTCCGGGAACAGCGCATAAAGAAGGCCCTCGGCCGCGAGAACGAGGCCGAGGGCCGCAACCAGCGCCGCAGGCGTCATGCCCGCCGCGTCGGAGGCTCAGCGCGCGTCCGCCGCCCGCACGTCCTGCGGGAGCTGCTTGAAGAAGCGGAAGAAGTCGCTCTCCGGGGTCACGATCAGCATGCCGCGCCCCTCGTCGCCGAACGCCTCGCGATAGGCCTGAAGGCTGCGCCAGAAGGCGAAGAACTCGCGGTCGCGGTTGAACGCGTCGGCGAAGATGCGGATCGCCTCCTGCTCGCCCGAGCCGCGGATGATGTCCGCCTGCGCCTGCGCCTCCGCCAGGATGACGGTGCGCTCGCGCTCCGCGCCCGCGCGGATGCGAGCCGCCACCTCCGCGCCTTCGGCGCGGGCCTCGCGCGCGACACGCTCGCGCTCGGTCTGCATCCGGCTCAGGATCGCCTGCGTGTTCTCCTCCGGCAGGTCGGTGCGGCGGATGCGCACGTCCTCGATCGCGATGCCGAACCGCCGCGCCTCGCGGTTCACGTTGTCGCGGATGTCGTTCATGATCCGCGTGCGGTCGGCCGACAGCACCGACAGCAGCGGCTCGTTGCCGAGCACGCGGCGCAGCGCCGAGGGCACGATCGAGGAGAGCCGCGCCCGGATCGCCGCCTCGCCGAAGCCCACTGTCTGGTAGTACTCGAGCGGGTCGGTGATGCGGAACCGGGTGAAGGTGTCCACGATCAGCCGGCGCTGGTCCCCCAGGATCACCTCCTCCGGCGGCCCCTCGTAGTCGAGCAGGCGGCGATCGAAGCTGATCGTGTTCTGGATGAACGGGATCTTGGCGTGCAGCCCCGGCTCGGTGATCACGCGCACGGGCTTGCCGAACTGGACGACCAGCATCTGCTCAGTCTGGTGCACCGTGAACAGGGTGGAGAGCAGCACGGCACCGGCGACGACGACGCCGATCGCGCCGCCGATGAGGGTCTTCTGGTTCATCGTCTCTCTCCCCCTCAGCGCATGCTGCCGGTGACGCGCGCGGCCGGGCCGGGCAGGCTGCCCGGCGAACCAGGCAGCGGCATCGGCCGGTCCGTGCCCGTCTGCTGCGCCTGGCGCGCCCGGCCCAGCTCGTTGAGCGGCAGGAACGGCACCAGGTTCTGCACCTTGTCGTCGACCAGCACGGTCGGGCTCGCCTTCAGGATCTCCTCCATGGTCTCCAGGTACAGGCGCTGACGGGTCACGTCGCGCGCCTGGCTGTAGGCCGCCAGAATCTGCGTGAACCGCTCGGCCTCACCGCGGGCCCGCGCCACGCGGCCCTCGCGGTCACCCTGCGCCTCCTGGACGAAGCGCTCGGCCTCGCCGCGGGCGCGCGGAATGATGTCGTTGCGGAACGCCTCGGCCTCGTTGCGCAGGCGCTCGCGGTCGGCGTTCGCGCGCTGCACGTCGCGGAACGCGTCGATCACGGCGGCCGGCGGGTCCACCTTCTGCAGCTGAACCTGCGCGAGCTCGATGCCGGCGCGGTACTGGTCGAGCATCGCCTGCGTGCCCTCGCGCACCGACTGCTCGATCTGCGCGCGCGCCTCGGTCAGCGCGGGCTGGATCGGCGTCCGGCCGATCACCTCGCGCATCACGCTCTCGGCGGCCGACTTCACGGTCTGCTCGGGGTTGCGGATGTTGAACAGGAATTCGCCGGCGTCGCGGATGCGCCAGAACACGGCGAAGTCGATGTCGATGATGTTCTCGTCGCCGGTGAGCATCAGGCTCTCTTCCGGCACGTCGCGCGTCGGGATCGGCCGCGTGCCCTCGACCTGGCTGCGGAAGCCGACATCGATGCGGTTGATGCGCGTCACGCGCGGCGTGGTCACGCTCTCGATCGGATAGGGAAGCGCGTAGTTCAGCCCCGGCGGGGTCGTGCGGTTGAACGCGCCGAAGCGCAGGACCACGCCCTGCTCGTCGGGCTGCACGCGGTAGAAGCCCGAGAGCAGCCAGACGCCGACCAGGATCGCGCCGACGATCGCGATGCCCTTGCCGCCGCCGAAGCCGCGCGGCAGGAAGCGCCGGACGAAGTCCTGCCCCTTGCGCAGCAGCTCATCGATGTTCGGCGGCTGCGGCAGGCCGGGCCCGCCGCCCCCGCCACCGCCCCACGGCCCGCCCGACCGGCCGCCTCCGCCCCAGGGTCCGCCGCCCCCGCTGTTGTTGGTCCACGGCATGTGTTGCTCTTCCCAGCCTGGTGTTCCGTTGGAAGCCGCTTCGGCCCGCCCCATATCCGCCGCCTGAAGCGGCCAAGATGGGCGAGAACGCGCGGTGGCCACGCCGACCCGCGCCGGCACGTCCGCGGCATATGGACGGATTTCGGAGGGTTTTCAAGCGATGACCGAGGCGACCGAGGCGGCCGTGCGCGAGGCGCTCAGGGGCGTGCGCGACCCCGAGACGGGCGGCGACATCGTCTCGCTCGGCTTCGTGCAGGGACTGAAGGTCAAGGACGGGCTGGTCAGTTTCGCGATCGACGTGCCGCGCGAGCGCGCCCCGCGCATGGAGCCGATCCGCCGCGCCGCCGAGAAGGCGGCCGCCGGCGTTCCCGGGGTGTTGAACGCGCATGTCGTCCTGACCGCGCATCGCACGGAGGCGCCCAAGCCCGCGCCACCGCCGGCGGGAGCGCAGGCGCCCGGCGCCAACCGGGGGGCCCAGCTGCTCACCGACTGCCGCGCCATCGTCGCCATCGCCTCGGGCAAGGGCGGCGTCGGCAAGTCCACCACGGCGGTCAACCTGGCGATCGGCCTCGCGCAGAACGGGCTGAAGGTCGGGCTGCTGGACGCCGACATCTACGGCCCGTCCATGCCGCGCATGCTCGGGATCAGGGGCCGGCCGCACGCAGCGGGCCAGATGATCGCGCCGATGGAGAAATGGGGCCTGAAGGTCATGTCGATCGGCTTCCTGGTCGAGGAGGAGACGCCGATGATCTGGCGCGGGCCGATGGTGATGGGCGCGCTCGAGCAGATGATGGGCCAGGTGCTCTGGGGCGGGCTCGACATCATGGTGGTGGACATGCCGCCCGGCACGGGCGACGCGCAGCTCACCATGGCGCAGCGCGTGCCGCTGACCGGGGCGGTGATCGTCTCGACGCCGCAGGACGTGGCGCTGATCGACGCCCGCCGCGGCATGGCGATGTTCGCGCGCACGAACGTGCCGGTGCTCGGGCTGATCGAGAACATGAGCTTCTTCTGCTGCCCCAACTGCGGGCATCGCAGCGACATCTTCGGCCACGGTGGAGCGCGCCGCGAGGCGGAGCGGCTGGGTGCGGAGTTCCTGGGCGAGATTCCGATCGCGCTCGACATCCGCGCGACCTCCGACGAAGGCACGCCGATCACCGCGACCATGCCCGACAGCGAGGAGGCGAAGCGCTACCGCGCGATCGCCGCGCGCGTCTGGGAGAAGTGCGAGGCGGTGAACGCCCGGCGCGCCGCCGCCGCCCCGCGGATCGTCGTCGAGTAGCCGATCCGCTCAGCGGTCGGCCTGAGCCGGCGGCGCCGGGACCCAGGCCAGCGCGAGCCCCCACCACAGCCCGGCGAGCACGGCCGGCCACGCCGTGGCCGCGACCAGGCCCGCCGCGCCGCTCGCCTGCGCCATCAGGAGGGTGGTGTCGGTGATCCGTTGCATGCCGGAACCATCGCATCGAATCGCTTCGCGACCATGAACGCGTCAGGACGCGGCGAGCAGGGCGTCGGTTTCGGCGGCGCCCGGCAGGCTCGCCTGCGTGCCCGCCCGCGTGCAGGCCAAGGCGGCGGCAGCGGCCGCCCGGCGGATCGCCGCCTCGAATCCGAGCCTCCGGTCGAGGGCGGCGGCCAGAACGCCGACGAAGGCATCGCCCGCCGCGGTGGTGTCCACGGCGCGGACCGGGAAGGCCGGCTGGCGATGCGTGCCCGCGCTGTCGCCGAGTTCGGCGCCGTGCTCGCCGAGGGTGCGCAGCACGCGCGTGCCGAGCCGACCGGCGAGCGCGGCCGGCTCGGCACCGCAACCGAGCGCCGCCGCGAGCGCCTCGGCCTCGGCCGCATTGACGACGATCAGCGCGGCGGTCGCGAGCGCATCGAGGGCGATGCCGCCGAACGGCGCCAGATTGACGATCGCGCGCGCCCCGCGTGCGGCCGCCCGCAGCAGCAGCTGCGCGATCTCGCCCGCGTCGGTCTCGCGCTGCACGACCAGCACGGTCTCCGGGCCGAGGGCCTCGTCCTCGACCTGCGCGGCCGAGACGGCGAGGTTCACGCCGGGCGCCACCATGATCTGATTGCGCCCGTCGCGGTCGACGCCGATCGCCGCGCAGCCTGTCGCGCCATCGAGCGTGGCGACGCGGCTCAGATCGACGCCGGCCTCACGCAGCAGCGCAAGCGCCGGCGCGGCGAACGCGTCGCGCCCGACCGCGCCGGCGAGGGCGACGCGGGCGCCGTCCCGTGCCGCCGCGACCGCCTGGTTCGCCCCCTTGCCGCCCGGTTCCGTGCGCAGGCCCGTGCCGAGCACGGTCTCGCCGGCGGATGGCAGGTGCGGCAGCGCGAAGATGAGGTCGAGATTGATCGAGCCGAACACCAGGACGGTCATTGGTGCACCTACGGTCGGGGCCTGCTGCCGTCGCGGAACGACGTGGCACGCTTGACTCGCGTCAAGATCATCGGGCAGTCGGTAGCGCAAGCCTGACGGCCCCGCGCGCGCGCGCGGAGGGGAGGAACGGCGTGATGGACGACCAGCGCGATGACTGCCGGCCGTCTGCCGTGCGCGATGCCGCGGACTGCGCCCGCGGTGATGCGCAGCGGGGCGTGCCGGCGACCGGGCCGCCGCCGTCCTCCGACCTCCCCGCAAGCCTGCGTGAACGGATGGAACTGCGCATCCGGGTCGCCGAACTGACGGCCGTGATCGACACGATCGAGACCACGCTGCGCACGGCGCGCGGCGCCGGGCTCAAGGTCAGCGAGCGTCACGAGCGGCTTGCGGCCTCCGCGACCGCGGCGGCGGCGCTGCTGCGCACGATCGCCGCCCGGCTCAGATAGCCCGCTCTCACGGCGCGAGGCCGAGCACCGCGGCCATCTCGCGCCATTCGCGTTTGGACAATCCGCTCGTCTCCACCGTCACGGTCTCGCCTGCCAGCATCCGGCGCACGCAGGCGAGCATCGGCGCCGACAGCGTCGCTGCCCCCAGCCGGTAGTCGAGGAAGGCCTGGTGCGTGATCGGCACCCAGGCCTTGAGCACGTCGAGCAGCGCCACCGCATAGGCGCGGATCTCGTACTGCGCATGCGCATCGGCGCGCAGGCGAAGGAAATGCATGAAGTTGTGCAGGTCGGTCTTCCAGTACCATTGCGTGTAGAGGTTCAGCGTCAGGTTCATGCGCGCGAGTTCGCGCGCGAGCCCGAGCCGCGTCGGATCGGCCGGCTCGCCGCCCTCGCCCTCGTTCAGCATCCAGGCATAGTGGTCGTAGCAGCGCCGGGCGTCCTCGCGCAGCAGGCGCAGCACCTCGGCGGCCTCGTCGCCCGACAGCATCGCGCCGCGGCCCTGGCGGTTGGCGTCGCTCTGCGCCGCGAGGTGCTCGGGGGCGGGGATGTAGAACTCGCGGTCGAGCACCGAGTAGCGCGCCGAGTACTCGTTCACGTTGGCGGTGCGGTGGCGGATCCACTGGCGCGCGACGAAGATCGGCAGCTTCACGTGCAGCTTGATCTCGGCCATCTCGAACGGCGTCGAGTGCCAGTGCCGCATCAGGTAGCGGATCAGCCCGGCATCGTCCTGCACTCGCCGCGTGCCGCGGCCATAGGAGACGCGCGCCGCCTGCACCACCGCCGCATCGTCGCCCATGTAGTCCACCACCCGCACGAAGCCGTGGTCGAGCACGGGGATCGGCCGATGCAGCAGCGCCTCCATCGCCGGGACGGTCGGCCGCAGCGTCGGCCGCGCCTCTGCGCGCGCCGCCTCGATCTCCGCCTGTTGCGCCTCGGTGAGCTGCATCGGTCGGTCATTCTCCCGCCCCGCCGAGTCGCGAGGCTTCCGCATGGCGGTTGCGTTTCCTATATTCCCTGATGCCGGGGCAACCCGGCTATGGCGATAAACGGCGCGTGGAATAAGCGTTGCGGACCCGGGGGCAGTGCCCGGCGCCTCCACCACTCCCCCGTTGCGGCTGGCGGGGCATGGGGGCGAAACAGGCTCGACGCGCGTGGTAAAGACCCGCCTTTCGCCCGGCATGGTACCGCCGTTATCGGGCCGATCATAAGTGCCAACGACAACAGCCGTATGGCGCTCGCTGCCTGACCTAGTCTAGGCAAGCGCGGTCCGGGGGGCACCGGGCAACAGAAGCCCCCCACTTCACCGTCCGCCGCCTGGTGGTACGGTCGCAACAGCAACGCTCGACGCGGGACGGGGACGAACGGGACAGGTGATGGCAGGGGACGAGCCGGGGCTTAAGGACAGCCTGCTGCCCTACGAGGCCTGGATCCAGGAAAGCCTGCGCAACGTGATGCGGCTCGCACTCGACCGGATCGCGCGCGAGGGCCTGCCGGGCGAGCATCACTTCTACATCACCTTCCGCACCGACCATCCGGGCGTGCGCATGCCCGCGCGGCTGAAGGCGCAGTACCCGCACGAGATGACGGTGGTGCTGCAGCACCAGTTCGAGTCGCTGGAGGCGGATGCCGACGGCTTCGCCGTCACCCTCTTCTTCGGCGGCGTGCCGGCGCATCTGAACGTGCCCTGGCTGGCCGTGACCCAGTTCGCCGATCCGTCGGTGCGCTTCGGGCTGCGCTTCGAGTCGAAAGACGGCGAGGCGGCGCCCGAGCCCGAGGCCGCGTCGCCCGGGACGGCGCCGGACGGTCCCGGGCCCGCGCCGCCGGCCGAGACGCCGCAGGTCGTCAGCCTGGACGCCTTCCGCAAGCGCCCCCCGCGCGGCTGAGCCCCGGCGCTGGCCCGCCTGGCCGGCCCATGCCATAAGCCCGCCGCCCGAGAGATTCCAGGAAGGAGGCCGCCGATGAACGCGCCCCTGAACCGCCCTGCCCGCACCGGAGAGTTCCTCTACAGCCCGATGTTCCCGCTCGGGCCTTCCGAGACGCCCTGGAAGCGGCTGGATGTCGGTGGCGTCGCCACGATCGAGGCGGCCGGCCGGCGCGTGCTGACGATCGCCCCCGAGGCGCTGACCGAGCTCGCCTTCCAGGCCTTCCACGACACCTCGCACCTGCTGCGGCCCGGCCATCTGCGCCAGCTCCGCGCCATCCTCGACGACCCCGAGGCCTCCGAGAACGACCGCTACGTCGCGCTCGAATTCCTCAAGAACGCGAACATCGCCGCGGGCGGCGTGCTGCCGATGTGCCAGGACACCGGCACAGCGATCGTGTTCGGCAAGAAGGGCCAGCGGGTATGGGTCGAGGGCAACGAGGAGGAGGCGCTCGCCCGCGGCGTGTTCCGCACCTTCACCGAGACCAACCTGCGCTACTCGCAGATGGCGCCGCTGACCATGTTCGACGAGGTGAACACCGGCAACAACCTGCCGGTGCAGTTCGACATCATGGCCGCGCCCGGCGACGATCACGCCGACGAGTTCCACCTGATGTTCGTCGCCAAGGGCGGCGGCAGCGCGAACAAGACCTTCCTGTTCCAGGAGACGCGCGCGATCCTGAACCCCGAGCGCCTGTATCAGTTCATCGAAACCAAGATGAAGACGCTCGGCACCTCCGCCTGCCCGCCCTATCACCTGGCGATCGTGATCGGCGGCACCTCGGCCGAGGCCACGCTGAAGACCGTGAAGCTCGCCTCCACGCGCTGGCTCGACGCGCTGCCCACCCAGGGCAGCGCCGCCGGCCACGCCTTCCGCGACCTCGAAGCCGAGATGCGGGTGCTGGAGATCAGCCGCAGGCTCGGGATCGGCGCGCAGTTCGGCGGCAAGTATTTCTGCCACGACGTGCGCGTGATCCGCCTGCCGCGCCACGGCGCGTCCCTCCCCGTCGGCATCGGCGTGTCCTGCTCGGCCGACCGCCAGATCCTCGCCAAGATCACACCCGAGGGCGTGTTCCTCGAACAACTCGAAACCGACCCGGCGAAGTACCTGCCCGAGACGACCGACGAGCATCTCGGCGGCGAGACCGTGGCGATCGACCTGACCCGTCCGATGGACGAGATCCGTGCCACGCTGTCGCAGTACCCGGTGAAGACGCGCGTGATGCTGACCGGACCCATGGTGGTGGCGCGCGACATCGCGCACGCCAAGATCAAGGAGCGGCTCGATCGCGGCGAGCCCATGCCCGAGTATCTGCGGAACCATCCGGTCTATTACGCGGGGCCCGCGAAGACCCCGGCGGGATACGCCACCGGCAGCTTCGGCCCGACCACGGCCGGGCGGATGGACAGCTATGTCGACCAGTTCCAGGCGGCCGGCGGGTCGTTCGTGATGCTCGCCAAGGGCAACCGCTCGCGCGCGGTGCGCGAGGCCTGCCGCAAGTATCGCGGCTTCTATCTCGCCTCGATCGGCGGGCCCGCCGCGCGGCTCGCCAAGGACTGCATCCGCAAGGTCGAGGTGCTGGAGTATCCCGAACTCGGCATGGAGGCGGTCTGGCGCATCGAGGTCGAGAACTTCCCCGCCTTCATCGTCATCGACGACAAGGGCAACGACTTCTACGACGGGCTGGAGTAAGGAAAGAGGCCTTCAGGAAGGTCCCGAACGGGATCCCGGCGCGGCTTGTCGCGCCGACGGCCGTGCCCCTCCCGCGCCCACCTCAGGAACCTCGTCATGCGCAAGCACATCTCCTCCGGCTCCCTGTTCGAGGAGCAGATCGGCTACTCCCGCGCGGTCGTGGACGGCGAGTATGTCTGGATGTCGGGCACCACCGGCTACGACTACACCCGGATGACGATCGAGGACGACGTGGTCGCCCAGGCCGAGCAGTGCTTCCGCAACATCGCCGCCGCCCTGGCCGAGGCCGGCGCCTCGCTCGACGACGTGGTGCGCGCCTTCTTCATCGTGCCCAGGCGCGAGGACTGGGAGCCGTGCTGGCCCGTGATCAGGAAGTATCTCGGCAAGGCGCGCCCGACCTCGACCCTGATCCACGCCGGCCTCGCGACCGACGCCATGCGGATCGAGATCGAGGTCACGGCGAAGCTGCCGAAGGCCGGGTGATGCGCTTCGCCGTCGACCGCCTCGACCACCTGGTGATCACGGTGAAGGACGTGGAGATCGCCGCCGCCTGGTACCAGAAGGTGCTGGGCATGGAACGGATCACCTTCGGACCGTCCCTGCGCACCGGCCTCGCCTTCGGCGGGCAGAAGATCAACCTCCGCCCGGTCGAGGCCACCCAGCAGGAATGGTGGAGCGGCATCGCCGCCGCGCCGGGCACGCAGGATCTCTGCTTCATCGTCACGGTCACGCCCGACGAGGTGATCGGCCACCTGCACGGACTCGGCGTGAAGGTCGAGCAGGGGCCGGTCGCCAAGGACGGCGCGCTCGGCCCGATCACCTCGGTCTATTGCCGCGACCCCGACGGCAACCTGATCGAGATCGCCACCTACGCCTGAGGGTCCGGCACCCGACGTGTTCGCGCTCGCCGACTACGACTACGCGCTGCCGCCGGAGCGGATCGCGCAGGAGCCGGCGCGGCCGCGCGACGCCGCGCGCCTGCTGGTGGTGCGCCGCGACGGGCTGGAGGATCGCATCGTCGCCGATCTGCCCGCGGTGCTGCGCCCCGGCGACCTCATGGTGGTGAACGACACGCGCGTGATCCCGGCGCAGCTGGAAGGCACGGCCGGCAGCGCGCGCGTCGGCGTGACCCTCGACCATCCGCTGCCCGACGGCACCTGGGCGGCACTCGCGCGCAACGCGCGGCGGCTGAAGCCCGGCACCGTGATCGAGTTCGGCGCCACCACCGCCGAGGTGCTCGCACGCGAGGGCGGCACCGTGCGGCTGCGCTTCGCCGGCGATCCGACCTCGGCCGCCACGCTCGCCCTTCCGCCCTATATCGACCGCGCGCAGGGCCCGACCGAGGCGGACGCGGAGGACTACCAGACCACCTTCGCGCGCCATCCCGGCGCGGTCGCCGCCCCCACCGCGGGGCTGCATCTGACGCCGCGTCTGATCGAGGCGCTCGCCGCACGCGGCATCCGCCTCGCGCATGTCACGCTGCATGTCGGCGCCGGCACCTTCCTGCCGATCCGTGTCGAGGACGTGCGCGCGCACCGGCTGCACGCCGAGCGTGCGACCCTGTCGGCCGAGACGGCCCAGGCGATCGCCGCGACCCGCGAGGCCGGCGGTCGGATCGTCGCGGTCGGCACGACCAGCCTGCGCACCCTGGAGACGGCCGCGCGCGCGACCGGCAGCGTGCAGCCCTGGTCGGGCGAGACCGATCTCTACATCACGCCCGGGTTCGACTTCCGCGCCGCCGACCTCCTGCTGACCAATTTCCACCTGCCGCGCACCTCGCTGATGGTGCTCGTCGCCGCCTTCGCCGGCCGCGAGCGCATCCTGGCGGCCTACGCGCACGCGCTGGCCGCGGGCTACCGCTTCGCCTCCTACGGCGACGCCACGCTCCTGGAGCGGATATGACGCTGCGCCACACCGTGACCGCGACCGACGGGGCCGCGCGCGCCGGCGTGCTGCACACCGCGCATGGCGACGTGGCCACGCCGGTGTTCATGCCGGTCGGCACCGCCGGCACCGTGAAGGCCATGACGGCGGAGGCCGTGCGCTCGACCGGCGCGCGCATGGTGCTCGGCAACACCTACCACCTGATGCTGCGCCCGGGCGCGGAGCGCATCGCGTCCCTCGGCGGGCTCCATCGCTTCATGGACTGGCATGGGCCGATCCTGACCGACAGCGGCGGCTTCCAGGTGATGTCGCTGTCGCAACTGCGCACGCTCGACGAGATCGGCGTGACCTTCCGCAGCCATCTCGACGGCTCCGAGCATCGGCTGACGCCCGAGCGCGCGGTCGCGATCCAGCACGCGCTCGGCGCGGACGTGACCATGGTGCTCGACGAGTGCACGCCCTTCCCCGCGACCGAGGCCGAGGCCGCCGTCTCGATGCGCCTCTCCATGCGCTGGGCGGCACGGTGCCGCGCGGCCTTCGTGCCGCGCGACGGTTACGGCCTGTTCGGCATCGTCCAGGGCAGCGTCTATCCCGGGCTGCGCGCCGAGAGTGTCGCGGCGCTGACCGCGATCGGCTTCGAGGGCTTTGCCGTCGGCGGCCTCGCGGTCGGCGAGGGGCAGGAGACGATGTTCGCGATGCTGGACGTCACGGTGCCGCTGCTGCCCGCCGACCGCCCGCGCTACCTGATGGGGGTCGGCACGCCGGCCGACATCGTCGGCGCGGTGGCGCGCGGCATCGACATGTTCGACTGCGTGATCCCGACCCGCTCGGGCCGCACCGGCCGCGCCTACACCTCGCGCGGGGTGCTGAACATGCGCAACGCCCGCTTCGCCGACGATCCGCGCCCGCTCGACCCGGATTGCGCCTGCCCCGCCTGCGCGCGGCACTCGCGCGCCTATGTGCATCACCTGATCAAGTCCGGGGAGATGCTCGGGCCGATGCTGCTGACATGGCATAACCTGCACTATTATCAGGCGCTGATGCGCGGCCTGCGCACCGCCATCCTGGACGGTCGCTTGGACGCCCACGCGGCCGCGCTCGCGGCCCTGTGGGCGCAGGGAGACGACGCATGACGGGCTATGAGGGCCTGACCCAGCTCGGCCGGAAGAGCACCATCCCCGCCTCGCCCGCGGAGGCGGTGATCGAGCGCGTGCCGAATCCCGAACCCGGCCTTTCCTACGTTGTGCGCTTCGTCTGCCCCGAGTTCACCTCGCTCTGCCCCCTCACGGGCCAGCCCGATTTCGCGCATCTCGTGCTCGACTACATCCCCGACGCTTGGATCGTGGAGAGCAAGTCGCTGAAGCTGTTCCTCGCCAGCTTCCGCAACCACGGCGCCTTCCACGAGGCCTGCACGCTGATGGTGGCGCGCCGCGTGGTCGATCTGCTGACACCCCGATGGCTGCGCATCGGCGGCTACTGGTATCCGCGCGGCGGCATGCCGATCGACGTGTTCTGGCAGACGGGCGCGCCGCCCGAGGGCGTGTGGATTCCGCCCCAGGAGGTCGCACCCTACCGTGGCCGCGGCTGACGCGAAGGCGCTCATCCGCGCCGAGGCGGCCCGTCTCGGCTTCGACGCGGTCGGCTTCACCCGCGCCAGCCTGCCACCCGAGGCGCGCGCCCGGCTCGACGCATTCCTCGCCGCCGGGCGGCACGGCACGATGGGCTGGATGGCGGATCGCGTCGCTGAGCGGGCGCACCCGCGGGCGCTCTGGCCCGAGGCCGTCAGCGTGATCGCGCTGGGGATGTCCTACGCGCCGGACGGCGATCCGATGGCGACGCTCGCGCGCCGCGACCTCGGCACGATCAGCGTCTATGCGCGGGGCCGCGACTACCACGACGTGGTGAAGGGGCGGCTCAAGCTGCTCGGCCACTTCCTGCACGCGCGGTTCGGCGCCGGGCTGAAGGTGTTCGTCGACACCGCGCCGGTGATGGAGAAGCCGCTCGCCGCGCAGGCCGGCATCGGCTGGCAGGGCAAGCACACCAATCTCGTCTCGCGCCGCCACGGCTCGTGGCTGTTCCTCGGCGAGATCTACACCACGCTCGATCTGGCACCCGATCCGCCGCACGCCGACCGCTGCGGCTCCTGCCGCCGCTGCCTCGAGATCTGCCCGACCGACGCCTTCCCCGCGCCCTACCAGCTCGATGCCACACGCTGCATCTCCTATCTCACCATCGAGCACGCGGGGCCGATCCCGGAGGCGCTGCGGCCCGCGCTCGGCAATCGCATCTATGGCTGCGACGACTGCCTCGCGGTCTGCCCGTGGAACCGGTTCGCGCAGGTCGCGCGCGAGGGGAAGCTGCACGCGCGCGACGACCTCAAGGCACCCCCGCTCGCCGCCCTCGCCCGCCTCGACGATGCGGGCTTCCGGGCGTTCTTCTCGGGCAGCCCGATCAAGCGCAGCGGGCGCAGCCGCTTCGTGCGCAACGTGCTGATCGCGATCGGCAACAGCGGCGATCCGTCGCTGCGCGCGATCGCGCAGGAGCTTGCGCAGGATCCCGACCCCGTCGTCGCCGAGGCCGCGCGCTGGGCCGCGACCCGCCTCGCACCGGAGACCGTTGCATGACCGATGCCACCCGCACCGAGACCGACAGCCTGGGCACGATCGAGATCCCGGCGGACAAGCTCTGGGGGCCGCAGACCGAGCGCGCGCGGCGACTGTTCCGGATCGGCGTCGAACGCTTCCCGCCCGTGCTGATCCGCGCCGTCGGGTTGCAGAAGCAGGCCGCCGCCGAGGCCAATCTCGAGCTCGGCGAACTGCCGCGCGCGATCGCCGAGCCGATCATCGCTGCCGCCGCCGAGATCGCGGCCAACAGGCTCGATGAGCACTTCCCGCTGCCGGTCTGGCAGACCGGCTCGGGCACCCAGACCAACATGAACGCGAACGAGGTGATCGCCAACCGCGCCGCGCAGATGCTCGGCCGGCCGCTCGGCGCGCGCGATCCGGTGCACCCGAACGACCACGTCAATCGCGGCCAGTCCTCGAACGACGCCTTCCCCACGGTGATGCACATCGCCGCGATCGAGGCGGTGGAGCACCGGCTGCTGCCCGCAATCGATACGCTGCGCTTCGCGCTTGCCTCCCGCGCCGAGGCCTGGGAGCGGATCGTCAAGCTCGGCCGCACCCACATGATGGACGCGGTGCCGATGACGCTGGGGCAGGAATTCGCGACCTTCGCCGCGCAGCTCGCCCACGCCATCGCCCGCGTGCGCGCCACGCGCGCCGATCTCGCCATGCTGCCGCAGGGCGGCACCGCCGTCGGCACGGGACTGAACCGCCATCCGGCGTTCGACCGCGTGTTCTGCGAACGCCTCTCCGCGCTCTGCGGCCGGGCCTACACGCCGGCCGTGCTGAAGTTCGAGGCGATGGCGGCGCATGACGCGCTCGTCGCCCTCTCCGCCGCGCTGTCCGGCCTCGCCGTCACGCTGATGAAGATCGGCAACGACATCCGCCTGCTCGGCAGCGGGCCGCGCGCGGGGCTCGCCGAGCTGATCGTGCCGGCTGACGGCCTCTCCTCCTCGATCATGCCGGGCAAGACCAACCCGACCCAGGTCGAGGCGCTGACCCAGGTCTGCGCGCAGGCGATCGGCAACCACACGACGGTGACGGTCGCGGCGAGCCACGGCCATCTTCAGCTCAACGTGTTCAAGCCGGTGATCATCCATGCGGTGCTGCAATCCTGCGGGCTGCTCGCCGATGCGGCCGAGGGCTTCGCGCACAACATGGTCGAGAAGCTCCAGCCGAACGAGCCGCAGATCGCGCGCCATGTCGCCAACTCGCTGATGCTGGTGACCGCGCTCAACCCCCGGCTCGGCTACGACAGGGCGGTCGCGATCGGCAAGAAGGCGCTCGCCGAGAACATCACGCTGCGCGACGCGGCGATCGCCCTCGGGCATCTCACCGGCGAGGAGTTCGATGCGCTGGTGCGCCCCGAGGAGATGACGCGCCCGGGCATCATCCTGCCGGGCGGCGGATGACCGCGCGGCATCTCGAGAAGCGCTCGGTCAGCCTGGCGGGGCACCGCACCTCCGTGGCCCTGGAGCCGTCGTTCTGGGCGGCGCTCGAAGCGGCCGCGAGACGTCGCGGGCTCGCCCTCGCCGCGCTGATCGCCGAGATCGACGCAGGCCGCGCCGATCCCGCGATCCCACTGTCTTCGGCGCTGCGGGTGTTCGCGCTCGCCGAGGCTCAGCGCCGCGGCTGAGCCGCCCGCTCGGCAAGGAACCGGGCCGCGCCCGCCGTCTCGGCGACGCGCAGCGGCGCCTGCCACGTGCCGGCCGCGCGCAGGGCGATGCGCGGCAGCGGCTCGGCGCCGAGCGGGGCGAAGGTGATGCCGAGATCGAGCGTGCCGCCGCGCAGGTCGATCTCGCCCAGGATCTGCGCCGTACCCGCCGGGGAGGCGAGCTGCGACTGACCGAGCGAGACCACGCCGTCATTGACCGTGAACCGGGCCTCCAGCCGATCGAATTCGGTCGCCCCCTCCATCAGGGCCGTGCGCAGCGCGGCGAGGCCCTCGGCCACCGGCACCGGAGCCTGCAACGCGTGGGCCACTTGACCGAGATCGAACCCGACGAACACGCCTTCGCTCGCCGTCAGCCGCCCCTCGCCCGAGAGCGAGGCGAGCATCGTCAAGGGGCTGCGCCCGATCGCCTGAAGCCGCGCCTCGCCGCTCACCTGCCCGCCGCCGAGATCATAGGCCAGCCCGAACAGCGGTCCGGCGAGCACGGCATCGACGACCGTGGTCTCGGCCACGAGCACGCCGTCGACCGGATCGAGCCTCAGCGTCCCCTGGATCGTGCCGCCGCCGAGCGCGCCGGAGAACCGGCTCATCGAGACGACACCGTCGGCGAGCTCGACCGCCGCATCGACGCGCGACAGCGCCGGCGCGCCGCCGAGCTGGAGCGCGCCCGCGCGGAGCACCACCGCCGCGGTCCAGCCGGGCAGGATCGCCTGCGGCAGCAGCGACGGGTCGCTGAGATCGATCCCGGGCAAGGGCAGGGTCTCGGCCTCGATCGTCAACGCCGCGCGGCGCGCATCGCCGTCGATCGCGACCTCGCCGGAGAACTGGGCGCGCAGCGCACCCATGCCGAGTTCGCTCGCCCGCACGGCAACCCGCCGGCCGCCCCCGGTGCGCTGCGTGCTCGCCTCGGCGACCAGCGTCAAGGATCCCTCGCCGAGCCAGCCGGCCGGGTCGGCAAGGCCGAGCGCCTGCAACAGCCGCGGCGCCCCCGGATGGCGCAGCGCGACGCGTCCGTTCACCCGGCCGAGATCGGCATCCGCCGTGCCCGTGGCCTCAAGCCGCGCGTCCATCGCCTCGACCAGCGCGGTGATCGCCAGCGCCTCGCCCTCGGCCCTGGCATTGGCGCGCAGGGTATAGCCGCCGAGCCACATCGGCCGTGCGGCGGCCACCACATGCCAGGGCACGATGGGCACGAGCCCCGCGACATCCGTGCCCGCGAAGGACAGATCGAGCGCGGTCAGCCGGGGCTGCGCACCCAGGCTGCCCGCACCCGAGGCGGCAAGCCGGCCGCCGGCGATATCGCCGATCGCGAGCCGCCGGATCGTCGCCCGCCCCGCTTCGAGCGTGCCGTCCAGTGCGACGTCGCGCGCAGTCAGGTTGCCGATCGGCAGCACGCCGATCTCGAGCCGCAGCGCGAGATCCAGCGCGGTGAGCGCCTGGCTGTCGGGGGTGGGCAGGCGGCCGGCGAGCCAGAGCTGGGGGTCCAGACGATCGATCCGGAGATCGGCCGTGAGCGAAGGGCGCGCGGCGTCGGTCCGCAGCGTCAGCGTGCCGGCGAGGCTCGTCCCGTCGAGCGTCGTTCCGTCGGCCGCCTCCACCCTGAGGTGCCCGGGCTCGGCGACCATGCTGCCGGAGAGGCGAAGCGCGCGCAGGACCGCGGGGCCGGCCCAGCCCGGCGTCGCATCGAGCCAGGCAAGCAGCTCGCGCAGGTCGGGGGCATCGAGATCCGCGAGGCCGTCGAAGCGGGGGCCCTTCTCGTTGCTCGACACGCTGCCGCCGACCTTGAGTTCGGCGCCGCCCGGCAGCAGCGCCGTCGCCTCGTTCACCGCGATCTGCCCGTCCGCGACCACGGCGGCCACGCGCAGCGTGCGCAGGGTGCCGCCGAACAGGCTCGCCGCCTCGACCGACAGATCGAGCCCGATCGGCAGCGGCGGCGCGGCGATGAGACCGCGCGCCGGCCGCACCCAGGGATTGAGGTCGAGCCGCACGGCGGCGAGCGCCACGTCCAGGCGCGGCGCGGTATCGAGCCGGAGCGAGGCCGCTCCGGTCAGGCGCGACTCGCCGATGCGCAGGTCGAGCTGATCCGCGGTCGCCGCCCCGCCCTCGGCGGAGACGCGCGCCTCGGCCTGGAACGGCAGCGCCGGTCCCGGCAGCAGCGCGGAGAGATCGGTGCCCTCGGCGCGGATCGTTCCGGAGAACGCAAATCCGCCGTGCCAGGCAATGCCCGTGGCGGCGAGACGCGCGCCGCGGGTCGCGAGCGTCGCCTCCAGCGTCGCCGCACCGTCGAAGCCCGGCTGGCCGAGCCCGACCGAGAAATCGACCGGGCGGGAGGCGAAGTCGAACCGGCCCTCGGCGACATAGGGACCGCCCGCGGCGACGGATGTCAGACGCGCGTTCACCCCGGCGAGGCGCATGGCCCCGACCGTCACCTCGCCGTTCTCGAGCCGGACCTCGGCACGGGCGAAGAGCGGCGTCGGCCGTCCCGCCACCTCCCAGAGCGGCGCGGGCAGCCCGGCCAGCGTCAGCCGCGGCGAGACGAGCGTCAGGTCGGTCACGACCACCCGCCCGCTCAAGAGCGGCGCGAGGGCGAGCCCGAGCCGGATCTCCTGCGCCGAGCCGCTGAACCCGTCGCCCGCGTCGCCGATCGAGACGCCGCGCGCCGTCAGCCGCGGCTGCGGCAGCATCTCGAGCGCGAAAGCGCCGTCGATGCGCACTTCGCGCCCCAGTCGCGCCTCGCCGAGGCGCTGAAGCTCCGCGCGGTACTCGGTCCAGTCGAGGTGGCGCGGCACCAGCCACGCTGCCAGCACCGCGGCCGCGGCCAGGAATGCGAGCAGCCAGAGGGTGGAGCGAAGAATCAGGCGCACACGCGGGGATTGCCAGACGCGCGGCTTATCCACAAGCGCGTTGCGTCAGGGTGGCGCGCCATACCCCCCGCCACCCGGCGTCTCGATCACGAACACGTCGCCGGGCGCCAGCTCCGCGCTGTCGGTGCCGGTGAGCGGCGTGATCCCGCCGCCGGCCCGCTCGACCCACTGCCGGCCCGCCGCGCCATCCGCACCGCCGGCGAGCCCGAAGGGCGGAACGTTCCGTCGGCTCGCGAGGATGACGCCCGTCATCGGCGCGAGGAAGCGCACCCGCCGCACCGCGCCGTCGCCGCCGCGCCACCTTCCGGCCCCGCCGGAGCCGCGACGGATCGCGAACCGCTCCAGCACCACCGGGTAGCGGAGTTCGAACACCTCCGGATCGGTCATGCGCGTATTGGTCATGTGCGTCTGCACTGCCGAGGTGCCGTGGAAGCCGGGCCCGGCGCCGGTGCCGCCGCAGATCGTCTCGTAGTACTGGAACCGCCCGTCGCCGAAGGTGAAGTTGTTCATGGTCGCCTGGGAACAGGCGATCGCACCGAGCGCGCCGAACAGCGCGTTGGTCACCGCCTGGCTGACCTCGACATTGCCGGCCACCACCGCCGCCGGCGGTCTGGGCGAGAGGAACGACCCCTCCGGCATCACGATGGTGATCGGCTTGAGGCAGCCGTCGTTCAGCGGGATGTCCTCGCCGACCAGGCAGCGGAAGCAATAGAGAACGGCCGCACGGGTGACCGCGGGCGGGGCGTTGAAGTTGTCGTTCCGTTGCGCAGCCGTGCCGGTGAAGTCGATCGTGGCGCTGCGTGCGGCGTGGTCGACACGCACCGCCACGCGCAGCAGATCGCCGTTGTCCATGCGGTAGTCGAAGCTGCCGTCCTTCAGCCGGCCGATCACGCGCCGGACCGACTCCTCGGCATTGTCCATGACGTGGCGCATGTAGCGCTGCACGGTGGCGAGGCCGAACTGGCGCACGATGCGGCGCAGCTCCTGCACGCCCTTCTCGTTCGCCGCCACCTGCGCGCGGATGTCGGCGACGTTCACGTCGGGGCTGCGCGCTGGATAGCGGGCGCCCGTCAGCAGCGCGCGGAACTCGGTCTCGCGGAATCGCCCGCCCTCGACCAGCAGGAAGTCGTCGACCAGCACGCCCTCCTCCTCGAGCGTGCGCGAGAGCGGCGGCATCGAGCCCGGCGTGATGCCGCCGACATCGGCGTGGTGGCCGCGGCTGCCGACGAAGAACAGGATCTCGCGCCCCTGCTCGTCGAACACCGGCGTGATCACGGTGATGTCGGGCAGGTGCGTGCCGCCGTTGTAGGGATTGTTCAGCGCCACAACGTCGCCCGGCCGGAGTGTGGCCCCGCGCGAGCGGATCACCGTGCGCACGGACTCGCCCATCGCGCCGAGATGCACCGGGATGTGCGGCGCATTGGCGATCAGCCCGCCCGCGGCGTCGAACAGGGCGCAGGAGAAGTCGAGCCGCTCCTTGATGTTCACGGACTGGGCCGTGTTCTGCAGCACCGCACCGGTCTGCTCGGCGATCGACATGAACAGGTTGTTGAACAGTTCGAGCATCACCGGATCGGCGCCCCCCTCGCGCGCCTCGGTGCCGATCGCGACGCGCGCGGGCCGCGGGGTGGCGCGGCGCAGGATCAGGTGGTTGGACGCCGTGACTTCGGCCGCCCAGCCGGGCTCGACCACGGTCGTCGCGTTCGCCTCGCGGATCAACGCCGGGCCGAGGATGCGGTCGCCGGCGAGCAGCGCGTCGCGGTCGAACACGGGCGCCTCATGCGCGCTTCCGCCCGAGAAGAGCGAGACGTGGTCGATCGCCTCGGGCGCGCTGTCGGTACGCGCGGCAAGCCGCGCCTCGTGCACCGCCTCGCCCGGGGCGGTCGCCTCGACCGCCACCGCCTCGACGATCAGGTCGCGCTCGGGGGTCGCGAAGCCGAACCGCGCGCGGTGCGCCTCCGTGAACGCCGCGACGATGCCGCGAAGCTCGCCGAACGGCACTTCCAGCGGCGTGTCGGTGCCGGCGTAGCGGATGTGCAGCGTGCGCGCGACCGCGATCGTCTCGCGCGCCGCGCCCTGCGCCTCCAGCGCATCCTTCGCCTCGTCGGCGAGCGCGTCGAGCCGCGCCTTCAGCCCCGGCAAGGCGTCCGCGCCGAGCGTGACCTCGACCGCGGCCTCGCGCATCGCCGACTGCGCAGCAAGCCCCATGCCATAGGCCGAGAGCACACCCGCGAAGGGATGGATGAACACGGTCTCCATGCCGAGCTCGTCGGCGACCAGACAGGCGTGCTGGCCGCCCGCGCCGCCGAAGCACTGCAAGGCAAAGTGCTTCGGGTCGCGGCCCTTCTGGATGCTCACCTGCTTGATCGCGTTCGCCATGTTGGCGACGGCGATCTTCAGGAAGCCCTCGGCGACCTCGCGCGGGTCCTTGAGCGGCGTGTCGGTGTCGCGCGCGATCCGGGCGGCGAGCGCGAGGAACCCCTCGCGCACGATCGCCTCGTCCAGCGGCTTGTCGCCCGAGGGGCCGAAGATCGCGGGGAAGTGCCGCGGCTGGATCTTGCCGACGCAGACATTGGCATCGGTGACCGTCAGCGGCCCGCCGCGGCGGTAGGAGGCCGGGCCCGGATTGGCGCCCGCGCTGTCGGGGCCCACGCGGAAGCGCGCGCCGTCGAAATGCAGGATCGAGCCGCCGCCCGCCGCGACCGTGTTGATCGCCATCATCGGCGCGCGGATGCGCACGCCCGCGACCAGGGTCTCGTAGGCGCGCTCGAAGCCGTCGTCGTAGAGCGCCACATCCGTCGAGGTGCCGCCCATGTCGAAGCCGATGATGCGGTCGAACCCGGCCATGCCGGCGGTGCGCGCGGCTCCGACGATGCCGCCGGCGGGGCCCGACAGGATCGCGTCCTTGCCCTGGAAGGCATCGGCGCGCGCGAGCCCGCCGTTCGACTGCATGAAGTAGAGCGGCGTGTCGCCGAGCTCCTCCTCCACCTGGCGGACATAGCGACGCAGGATCGGCGAGAGATAGGCGTCCACCACCGTGGTGTCGCCGCGGCCGACCCACTTGATCAGCGGGCTCACCTGGTGGCTCGCGGAGACCTGCGGGAACCCGATCGCGCGCGCGAGCGCGGCGAGCCGCGCCTCGTGATCGGGGAACTTCCAGGCGTGCATCAGCACGATCGCGACCGCGCGGATGCCGTCGTCATGGGCCGCCTGCAGGGCCGCGCGCGCGGCCGCCTCATCGAGCGACTCGATCTCCGTCCCGTCCACCAAGACACGGCCGGGGATCTCGACCACGCGCTCGTAGAGGAGTTCCGGCAGGGTGATCGCGAGATCGAACAGGCGCGGCCGCGTCTGATAGCCGATGCGCAAGCCGTCGGCGAAGCCGCGATTGACCAGCAGCAGCGTGCGCTCGCCCTTGCGTTCCAGGAGCGCGTTGGTCGCGACCGTGGTGCCCATCTTCACCGCCTCGACCAGCCCCGGCGGGATCGGCGCGTCGGGCGCGAGGCCCAGCACCTGGCGGATGCCGGCGACCGCGGCGTCGCGATAGCGGCCGGGATTCTCCGACAGCAGCTTGTGCGCCGAGAGCGTGCCGTCGGGCGCGCGGGCGACGATGTCGGTGAAGGTGCCGCCGCGATCGATCCAGAACTGCCAGGTCATGCTGATGGCACCGCCACGGGGATTGATCCGGCGAGGATCGGCCAGCCCCGCTGAATCGACAACACGGCGCCTCAGAGCGCCGCGAGCTGGGCGTTCAGGAGGTCGGTCACCAGCATCGAGCCGGGCGCGTGGGTGATCGCGAAGGGCACGCGCGAGGCGACGATCGCCGCCTGGGGCGTGACCCCGCAGGCCCAGAACACCGGCAGCTCGTCCGCCTCCACCGGAACGGCGTCGCCGTAGTGGGGCCGCGTGATGTCGTCGATGCCGATCAGGCTCGGGTCGCCGAGATGCACCGGCGCGCCGTGGACGGCCGGGAAACGCGAGGTGATCTGGATCGCCCGGATCGCATCCGCCGCGCGCAGCGGGCGCATCGACACCACCATCGGCCCGGCGAAGGGGCCGGCCGGTGCGCAGGCGATCGAGGTGCGCCACATCGCGACGTTGCACCCGCAGGCGATGTGGCGGAGCGGCACGCCGGCGGCGAGCAGCGCCTCCTCGAAGCTGAACGAGCAGCCGATCACGAAGGCGACGAGGTCATCGCGCCAATGGGCGGTGATGTCGGTCGGCTCCTCGACCAGCGCGCCGTCGCGCCACACCCGGTAGCGCGGCAGGTCGGTGCGGATGTCGAGATCCGCGCCGAGCGCGGGGATGCGCGGATCGCCCGGCTCGGAGAGGCCGATCACGGGGCAGGGCTTCGGATTCAGGGTGCAGAAGCGCAGGAAATCGGCGGCCTGGTCGCGCGGCAGGATCGCGAGGTTGCCCTGCACATGGCCCGGCGCAAGGCCGGCGGTAGTGCCGGCGAAGCCCTCGCGCGCGAGTTGCCGGGCGGCGAGCCCGGTCTCGGCCCGGCGCCGCGCGGTGGCGATCGGCGTCATCACTGTCATCCCGATCCCTCCTCTGATCCGCGGCCAGCATAGCGCAGCCCGCGCCGCCGTCTTCATCAAGTGGTGACGTCTCGGCCCGATACCGGCGCCGTGCGTTTCCGGCCAGGGGGCCGCGTGGTAGCGTCGGCCAGGGACAGAACGCGAACGGCAGGCGGTTCTTGAGCATCTGGGGCAAGATCCTCGGCGGGGTGGCGGGGTTCGCCATGGGCGGACCGCTCGGCGCCGTGCTCGGCGCCGCCCTCGGCCATGCCGCCGACACCAAGGGCGGCCCGGCCGGCGCCGCCGCCGATCTGCTGGGCAAGCCCGACCCGCTGCGCATGGCCGAACTCGCGCAGATGATGGGCAGCCGCGAGACGGTGTTCTCGATCTCGGTGGTGGCGCTTGCCGCCAAGCTCGCCAAGGCGGACGGGCCGGTGAAGCGGTCCGAGATCGACGCCTTCAAGCGCATGTTCCGCTTCCCGTCCGAGGCGGCGAAGGACATCGGCAAGCTGTGGGATGGCGCGCGGCAGAGTGCGGACGGGTTCGAGCCCTTCGCCGACAAGCTGGCGGAAGCCTTCGCCGACAACCGCACCGTGCTCGAGGATGTGCTCGCGAGCCTGCATCAGATCGCGCTCGCGGACGGGCCGATCAACGCGGCCGAGCGCCGCTTCATCGACGAAGTCGCGCGGCGGCTGGGCATGAGCGAGCGCGAGCGGGAGCGCGCGCGCTCCGGCGGATCGGCGCGGCCGCAGCCGGACGAGCCCGACCCCTACGAGGTCCTCGGCGTGGCGCGCACCGCGTCGGACGAGGAGGTACGCGCGGCCTGGCGGCAGCTCATGCGCGAGAATCACCCGGATACGCTCGCCTCGCGGAACGTGCCGCCGCGCTTCATCGAGCACGCGACCAGACGGGTGGCGCAGATCAACAATGCCTGGACGCGCATCAAGCGCGAGCGCGGGCTGTGACGCTCAATCCACGTAGAGCCCGCCATTGACGTGCACCACCTCGCCGTTGACGAAGCTCGCCGCCGGCGAGAGCAGGAACGCGATCACGGATGCGACCTCCTCGGGCTGACCGAACCTGCCGAGCGGCGTCATCTTCAGGAAGTCGGGCCCGCGTTCGGGCAGGAACTTCTCCACCATCGTCGTCAGGATCACGCCGGGCGAGACCGTGTTCACGCGCAGCCGCGGTCCGAGCTCGGCGGCGAGGCTGCGGCTGAAGCTGATCACGGCGCCCTTGGTCGCGGCGTAGTGCGCGTAGTTCCGGCTACCGCGATGCGCAGCCAGCGAGGCGATGTTCACGATCGACCCGCCGTCCGCCATCAGCGGCACGATCGCGCGGCAGACCTTGAAGGTGCCATCGAGGTTCACGGCCATCATGCGCCGCCAGGCCTCGTCGGTCAGTTCGGTGAGCGCGCCGGGGAAGTGGATGCCGGCGGCGTTGACGAGGCCGTCGGGCACGAGGCCCGCGTCGCGGCAGGCAGCCGCGATGCGCTCGCCGCCATCGGTCGCGACATCCGCCTCGACCGCGAGCACATCGGGGGCGATCGCCGCACCCCGCGCATCGAGATCCGCCGCCACCAGCCGTGCACCGAGTCGATGCAGCAGCAGCGCGGTCGCGCGACCGATGCCGTTCGCCGCACCGGTGATCACGATGGCCTTGCCTGTGAAGTCGATCATTCGATCCACCCGTCTGGTCGCGCGCGGCCGCCCCACCAGCCCCGCGCGCGATGCCGGCGTCGACGTGACCCCGGCATCACACGTAGCCATAGGCGGTCCAGCCGCCATCCACCGCGAGCATGTGGCCGGTGACGTACGCGTTCGCGGGGTCGAGCAGGAACAGGATGGCGCGTGCGATCTCATCCGGTCGGGCGAGCCGTCCGACCGGCGTGCGGCGCGCGAGCGGCACGGTGTCGATCTCGCCGGCGCGCACGGCAGCGGCGATCAGGTCGGTCTCGACATAGCCCGGCGCGACGGCATTGACGCGCACGCCATGGGCGGCCCACTCGATCGCCAGCACCTTGGTCATCGCCGCGACCGCGGCCTTGGACGCGCAATAGGCAAGCCGTTCCGGGGCCGCGACGAGGGAGTAGATCGAGCCCAGATTCACGATCGCGCCCGAGCCTTGCGCGACCATGCGCCGGCCAGCCTCGCGCGCGCAGTAGAACACGCCGTCGAGGTTGATGCGCATCACGCGCGACCATGCCTCGTCGGTGAGATCGAGGGCGGCGCGCTTGCCGATCACGCCGGCGTTGTTGACCAGGATGTCGAGCCCACCCCAGCGTGAATCGAGCTCGGCGAAGGCCGCGCGCACCGCGTCGGGATCGGCGACCGAGGCGGCGAGCGCATGCACCTCCGCGCCCGTGCCGCGGAGCTCCGCTGCCGTCTCATCGAGCCGTGGGGCGTCGATGTCGAGCAGCGCGATGCGTGCACCCTCCGCCGCAAGCGCCCGCGCGGTGGCCAGGCCGATCCCGGCGGCCCCGCCCGTCACCAGGGCGCGTCGATCAGCGAAGCGTCGGCTCATGATGGACTCGTCGCGGCTGCACTGTGTCGGGCGTTGCCCTCACGTCTCGATGCGGCAGACCTCCGCACCGACCTCCACGGTCTCCCCCGCGGGGACCAGGATCTCGACGAGTCGGCCGTCGCACGGCGCCTCGACCTCCAGCGTCGCCTTCTCGGTCTCGATGTCGTAGAGGATCTCGCCCTGGGTGAAGGCATCGCCCGGCTGCTTGCGCCAGGCCGTGATCGTGCCCTCCTCCATGTTCATCGAGATGCGCGGCAGTTTCAGCGCGGCCTTCATGGCTCAGCGCCCGAGTGTGGCACGCACGGCGGCGGCGATGCGCTCGGGGTCGGGCAGCAGCGCCTTCTCGAGCGGCGGCGAATACGGGATCGCGACATCCGGCACGGTCACGCGCTTCGGCGCGGCCTTGAGCGCGTCCCAGGCCGCTTCCGTCACCACGGCGGCGATGTGACTCGCAGCGCTGCACACGTCGCGCGCCTCGTCCACGACGACGAGCCGCCCGGTGCGCCGCACGCTCGCCACGATCGTCGCCTCATCGAGCGGCATCAGCGTGCGCGGGTCGATCACCTCGGCCTCGATCCCTTCGCCAGCGAGGGTCTCGGCCGCGCGCATGGCCGGGCGCACCATCGCACCGATCGCGACCAGCGTGACGTCCTTGCCGGCCCGCTTCACCTCGGCCACGCCGAGCGGGATCGTGTACTCCTCGTCCGGAACGTCCCCCGCCTCGCCGCCGCGGCCCGCCGCCTGGAGGAAGATCACCGGATTGTCGTCACGGATCGCGCTCTTGAGCAGCCCCTTGGCATCGGCGGGCGAGGCCGGCAGCACCACCTTGATGCCGCCCAGGTTCATGAACATCGGATGCATCGCGTCCGAATGCTGCGCGGCCGAGGAGCGGCCGGCGCCGAATACGCCCATGTAGACGACGGGAACCTTGATCTGCCCGCCGGTCATGTAGCGCAGCTTCGCAGCCTGGTTCGCGATCGCGTCCATGCCGGTGTAGAGGAAGTTGCCGTACATCATGTGGCAGATCGGGCGGTAGCCGGCCGCCGCGGCGCCGACGGCCATGCCTGTCATCACGGTCTCGCAGATCGGCGTGTTGCGTACCCGGTCCGGCCCGAACGTTGCCCGCAGGCCGCGCGTATCGCCCATGACACTGATCTCGACATCCTCGCCGAACAGGATGACGCGCGGATCGCGCGCCATCTCCTCGGCGAGCGCCTCGTTGATCGCCTGGATCATCCGCCGCCGTGCCATCGCGCGCTCCTTCAGGCGAACATGAACTGGCGCGCCTGGTCGGGCGCGGGATAGGGACTGTCGGTCGCGTAGGCGACCGCCTCGGCGACGGCGGCGGCGATCTCCGCCTCGATCGCCTCGCGCGCGGACGCCGGCGCGAGCGCGTGCTCGTCCATGTAGGCGGCGAGTCGCGCGATCGGATCGCGCGCAGCCCACGCAGCCACCTCCTCGTCGGCGCGGTAACGCTCCTGAATGAACGAACCCTCGCTCTCGACATGGCCGCGCAGCCGGTAGGTGCGGCATTCGATCAGGCTCGGTCCCTCGCCCGCGCGCGCACGGCGCACCGCGGCGTTCGCCGCCTGCCAGACGGCGATCACGTCGTTGCCGTCCACCGCCGCGGACGGCACGCCGAACGGTTTGGCGCGATCGGCGATCGCACCGACCGTCACGGTCTCGGTCGGCGAGAACTCGGAGAAGCCGTTGTTCTCGCAGATCAGCAGCAGCGGCAGCTTCCACAGGGCCGAGACGTTGAGCGCCTCCATCAGCACGCCCTGGTTGGCCGCGCCATCGCCGAAGAACACGACGGAAACCGCGCCCTTGCGGTCGAGCTGCGCGGCGAGTGCGGCGCCGACCGCAAGCCCGATGCCGCCGCCGACGATGCCGTTCGCACCGAGGATCCCCTTCGAGAAATCGGCCACATGCATCGATCCGCCCATGCCGCGGCACACCCCGCCCGCGCGGCCGTAGACCTCGGCGACCAGCAGCTTCGGATCGCCACCCTTGGCGAGGAAATGCCCATGCCCGCGATGCGTGGAGGCGATCCAGTCGGCATCGGCCAGATGCGCACACACGCCGGTCGCCACCGCCTCCTCGCCGATATAGAGATGCACCGGCCCCGGCAGGTCGCCCCGCTTGAAGTCCTCGCCGAGCCGCTCCTCGACACGCCGGATCAGCAGCATGCGGCGATAGAGGCCGAGCAGGTCGTCGGCGGAGAGATTGACCTCGGACGGCGTGCGCATGGGGGCTGCGGTTCCTCCTCGATGTCCGACGGACTGGCGCCGTCCTTGACGCCCATGCACGCGCGGGCGATTGCGGGTGTCAAGGCGGAGCGCAGGGCGTTCCGCCAACACTGCGATCACCGACGCGCCATGAGCCCGCTCCCGGAACCGATCGACCGACCGTCGCCGAACCACGATGCACGTCCCGACGGCGTGCCGATCGACATGCTGGTGCTGCACTACACGGGGATGAAGAGCGGCACGGAAGCCATCGAACGGCTGTGCGATCCGGCGGCCAAGGTCTCGTCGCACTACGTCGTCGAGGAGGATGGGCGGATCTTCGCGCTCGTTCCCGAGACGCGACGCGCCTGGCACGCCGGCGTGTCCTGGTGGCGCGGCCATGTCGGGCTGAACGACCGCTCGATCGGCATCGAGATCGTCAATCCGGGGCACGAGTGGGGCTATCGCGGCTTCTCCGAGGCGCAGGTCGCCGCGGTGATCGCGCTCTGCCGCACCATCCTTGCGCGGCATCCGATCCCGCCGCGCAACGTGGTCGCGCACAGCGACATCGCCCCCAGCCGCAAGCAGGACCCGGGCGAGCTGTTCCCCTGGGCGCGGCTCGCCGCTGCGGGGATCGGGCTCTGGCCGGGCGAGGCGCCGGCGGCGGTCGACGAGGTGCCGCCGATCGCGCCGGGCGAGGAGGGTGACGGCGTGCGCGCGCTCCGGGCCACGCTGCGGCGGATCGGCTACCAGCTCGCTCCCGTCGGCCCCGCCGACGCCGCGTTCGCGACGGTGGTCACGGCCTTCCAGCGCCACTGGGCGCCGCACCGCGCCGACGGGGTGGCGGACGGGCGAACGCGATGGGCGGCGGGTCGCGTGGCTGCCATGGCGGAAGGGCGCATCCGCGGGCCTTGACCCCGCACCCCTCCCCGTCACACATCCGCAACCGGGTCAGGCGGCCGGACGGCCGCGCCCTCCACCGCCGAAAGGCCGGGGGGTGAGGAAAGTCCGGGCTCCACGGGAACACGGTGCCGGGTAACGCCCGGCGGGGGCGACCCCAGGGACAGTGCCACAGAGAACAGACCGCCGGCGCGCCGCGAGGCCCGTCGGCAAGGGTGAAACGGTGCGGCAAGAGCGCACCGCGGCCCCGGCAACGGGGACGGCACGGCAAACCCCACCGGGAGCAAGACCGAATAGGGGCGGGCGGCGGCGACCCCAAAGGCCGGCCGCAGGCGCGTTCCCGCGCATCCCGCCCGGGTGGGTCGCGCGAGGCGTCCGGCAACGGGCGTCCCAGACGAATGGCCGTCCAGGGGTGGCGACACCCCGGACAGAACCCGGCTTACAGGCCGCCTGACCCCGTTCCTCCGCCGCTGGAGATCGAGAACAAATCGTGAATACTTGGCGGATCGCCCGCTTCGTCCCATGCCCGACGCGCGAGGACCGTAAACCCCCTGTTCATCATTGCCCGCGGCCAAGACAAACCCCGGAAATCCCAAGACAATCCGGCTTGTTTCCGTTGACGCCCATGATTGACCATGATATCCCATTTCTGACCATGGCGCGGCGGCGTCGTGGCCCGCCGTTCCCGCCGCCCCACGGCCCCGGAACGCGCATGCGGGGCGGTCCCGTCCCGCCGGGCATGGAGGAAAGGGCTGCACGGACCGGATGGGCCAGTTCCTGGGCACCCATGCGAACAGGCTGGACAGCAAGGGCCGGGTCTCGGTTCCAGCGGCGTTCCGCACGACTCTCGCCCGCCTCGACACGACCGAACTGGTGCTCCGCCCGAGCCACAAATGGCCCTGCATCGAGGCCTGGCCCGAGCCCGCGTTCCGCGAGTTCGCGGGCCGGCTCGACCAGTTCGACGCCTTCTCCGACGAGCACGACGATCTGGCCATCGCTCTCTTCGCCGACGCCCAGGCCGCCACTCCGGATGCCGAGGGGCGGATCGTGCTGAACGAGCGGCTCGCCGAATACGCCGGGCTGCAAGCAGGCAAGCCGGTCGCCTTCGTCGGCTTCGGCAGGATCTTCCTGATCTGGGAGCCGGGGCTCGCCCAGCAGCACCTGCCCCAGTCGGTGGCGCGGGCGCGCGAGCGCGGCCTGACCGTGCCGCGGGGTGCGCGCCCATGACCGCCTCCGGCCATGTGCCCGTCATGCTGCGCGAGGTGCTCGACCTGCTCGCCCCGCGCGCGGGCGGCCTCTATCTCGACGCCACCTTCGGCGGCGGGGGCTACACCGCCGCGATCCTCGACGCGGCCGACTGCACCGTGTTCGCGATCGACCGCGATCCGGACGCGATCGCCCGCGGCGCCGCGCTCGCCGCCCGCCATCCCGGCCGGCTGCACCTGATCGAGGGGCGGTTCGGCGACATGGTCGACCTGCTCGCCGCGCGCGGCGTGAGCGCCCTCGACGGGGTCGCCTTCGATCTCGGCGTCTCCTCCTTCCAGCTCGACGAGGCCGCGCGCGGCTTCTCGTTCCGCGCCGAGGGTCCGCTCGACATGCGCATGGGCCGCAGCGGCGCGAGCGCGGCCGATCTGGTCAACACCCTCGACGAACGCGCCCTCGCCGACCTGATCCATCGCTTCGGCGAGGAGCGCCACGCGCGCCGCGTCGCCCGCGCCATCGTGCGCGCCCGCGCCGAGGCGCCGATCGCCACCACCTCGCGCCTCGCCGCGATCGTGCGCGCGGCCGTCCCGCGCGCCGCGGACGGCATCGATCCGGCGACGCGCAGCTTCCAGGCCTTGCGAATCTGCGTGAACGAGGAGCTTGATGAGCTGGCACGGGGGCTCGCGGCGGCGATCGGGCTCCTCTCCCCGGGCGGGCGGATCGTCGCAGTCTCGTTCCACTCGCTCGAGGACCGGATCGTCAAGCACGCTTTCGCCGAGGCCGCCGGCCGCGCGCCCGGCGCCTCGCGCCATCACCCCGCCGCTCTCGCCGCCCGGCCTGTCCCGCGCCTGCGCCTGCTGACACCGAAGCCGCTGATGCCCGGCGCGGACGAGGCCGCGGCCAACCCGCGCGCGCGCAGCGCGCGGCTGCGCGCCGCCGAGCGGCTCGCCGCGGTGGCCGCATGATCCGCGCCTCCACCCTCGTCTGGGCCGGGCTCGTCGTGCTGGCGGGGCTGTTCCTCTACCAGGTGAAGCACGACGTGCAGGCGCTGGAGGAGGAGCTCGCCGGGGTGAACCGGCGCATCCTCGCCACCCAGGACCGCATCCACGTGCTGCGCGCGGAATGGTCGCTGCTGAACGAACCGGCGCGGATCGGCGATCTCGCGCAGCGGCACCTCGCGCTCGCGCCGATGCGGCCCGACCAGTTCGCCCGCCCCGCCGACATCGCCGCGCGCGTCGCGCTGCATCGGCCAGCGCCAGTGGAGCCGCCGGCAACGGAACCGCGCGAACCGGGTGCCGTTGCGATCGCCGCCGCCGGCACGCCGACGCTGCCGCTGCCGCCGCCCTTCCCGGCCGAGCCGCCACGCGAGATCGCGCGCCCGGTCCCGGCCGCACCCGCCGCCCCGGCCCGCGAGACGCCGCCGCCGGCACCCGCGCGCCGCGAGATCGCGGCCCGCCCGGTCGCCCAGCCGGAGGCCGATCGCCCGGCGCCCGCGCGCGACCGCCCGCCCCCGGCCGTGCCGGCCGTACCCCGGCCCGCACTCGCCGAAGCGCCCGCGCCAGTGCGCACGGCCGCGCTGCCGCCGCGTCCGGAGCCTGCCGCGCCGCCGGCCGCGGTCTCCGCGCTCGGCGCGCCCTCCGCCGCCCTGCCGCCGCCGGTGCCGCGCGCGGCCGGAGGTCCGCGATGACCGCCGGCGCCCCCCCGCCGGTCCCGCCCCCGCCGGTGCTTGTTCCGCCGCGGCACGTGCCGGTCGTCAGCACCTCGGACGGGCGGCGGCGCAGCCAGCTCGACACTGCGCGCGCCCGCCTCGCGGTCGGCGCCGGCGCGTTCGGGCTGATGTTCCTCGCTCTCGCCGCGCGCGTGGTCGATGTCAGCCTGCTCGCCGAGGGTCAGCCGCGCGTCCCCACCACCCCGCAGGCCGTGATCGCCGCCGAGCCGCGCGTGGAGCGCGCCTCGATCGTCGATCGCAACGGCGTGCTCTTGGCCGCGAGCCTGCCCACCGCCGCGCTCTACGCCAATCCGCGCGAGATCGCCGATCCCTGGGAGGCGGCGCGCAAGCTCGCCACCGCGCTGCCCGACATCGACCCGGCCCTGCTCGCCCCGCGCCTCGAGGGTGACCGCCAGTTCGTCTATATCCGCCGGCACCTCACCCCGCGCGAGCAGGATGCGGTGAACCGGCTCGGCATTCCGGGCGTGCACTTCCAGCGCGCCGAGCGCCGCGTCTATCCGCAGGGTCATGCGGCCGTGCATGTGCTCGGCGGCACGGATGTGGACGGCCATGGCATCGCCGGCGTCGAGCGGCAGTTCGACGCGCGGCTGCGCCAGGGCGTCGGCGAGCCGCTTCGGCTCTCGCTCGACATCCGCGTGCAGCACGTGCTGCGCGAGGCGCTCGGCCGCGCGATCACGCGGTTCGAGGCGATCGGTGGCGCCGCGGTGGTGATGGACGTCAACACGGGCGAGGTGCTGGCCATGGTCAGCCTGCCCGACCATGACCCGGCCGAGATCGCGACCGCACCGGCCGAGGCGCGCTTCAACCGCATCACCGTCGGCGTCTACGAGCCGGGCTCGACCTTCAAGCTGCTCTCCACCGGCATGGCGCTCGATCTCGGCACCACGCGGATCACCGGCGGCTACGACGCCTCGCGGCCGATCACCTATGGCCGCTTCACGATCAGCGACTTCCGCGGCAAGAACCGCTGGCTGACGGTGCCGGAGATCTTCGCCTACTCCTCGAACATCGGCACCGCGCGCATGGTGCTGGAGGTCGGCGTGCCGCGGCACCGCGCCTTCCTCGAGAAGCTCGGCATGACGCGGCGCCTGCCGATCGAACTGCCCGAGACCGCGCTGCCGCTCGCGCCCAGCGCGCGCAACTGGCGCGAGATCAACACGCTGACCATCGCCTATGGCCACGGCATCTCGGTGACGCCGCTGCACGTCGCGACCGCCACCGCGGCGATGGTCAATGGCGGGGTGCTCCATCCGCCGACGCTGCTCGCGCGCGATCCGGACGATCCGCCGCCGCTCGGCGAACGCGTGATCCGTGCCGACACCTCGGCGACGCTGCGCCGGCTGATGCGCCTGACCGTCACGCATGGCAGCGGCAAGGGCGCGGACGTGCCCGGTTATTTCGTCGGCGGCAAGACCGGCACGGCGCAGAAGGTCGGCAGCCATGGCCGCTATCTGCGCGATGCGCGCATCTCCTCCTTCACCGGCATCTTCCCCGCGCACGCGCCGCGCTACGTCGTCTATCTGATGATCGACGAGCCGAAGCCGCAGCGCGACACGCACGGCTTCGCCACCGGCGGCTGGGTGGCGGCCCCGGCGGCCAAGGAGGTGATCGAGCGGATCGGCCCGCTGCTCGGCCTGGTGCCGGAGCCCGAGACCGACGCGATCCGCTCGGCGCTGGCGATCACCCTGCCGGGCCAGGCCCCGCCCCGTCCCGCCGCCGCGCCGACCGGCCAGCGCCAGGCGGCGCTGCCCGGCTCGGAGCGCCGCGTTGCGGCTCAGTGAGCTCATGCACGGCGTGATCGCCCCGGCGCGGCTCGGCGAGGAGACGCTCGATCTCGCGCGCCTCGCCGCCTTCGCGGTGACCGGCCTCACCGCCGACAGCCGCGCGGTGCGCCCCGGGGATCTGTTCGCCGCCCTGCCCGGCAGGCGCGCCGACGGCAGGCAGTTCATCGCCGAGGCGGTGGCGCGCGGCGCCGCCGCCGTGCTCGCCCCCGACGGCACGGTCTGGCCGCCCGGCGTGCCGCCGCGGCCGCTGATCACGGATGCCGATCCGCGCCGGCGCCTCGCGCTGATGGCGGCCGTGTTCCACGCCGTGCAGCCCGCGACGATCGCCGCCGTCACCGGCACCAACGGCAAGACCTCGACGGTCGATTTCCTGCGCCAGATCTGGGCCGGGCTGCACCAGGGCCGTGCCGCCTCGCTCGGCACGCTCGGCGTCATCGCGCCCGGGATAAGGCCCGGCGGCGGGCTGACCACGCCCGATCCGGTGGCGCTGCACGCGACGCTGGCCGAACTCGCGCGGGCCGGCATCGCGCACGCCGCCATGGAGGCCTCGTCGCACGGTCTGGAGCAGCGGCGGCTCGACGGCGTCCGTCTCGCGGCCGCGGCCTTCACCACCTTCACGCGCGACCATCTCGACTACCACGGCACCATGGCGGCCTATCTCGCGGCCAAGCTCAGGCTGTTCGAGGCGCTGCTGCCGGAGGGCGCGCCCGCGGTCGCGCACACCGCCCTGCCGGAGGAGGCGCTGGCGGCCCTGCGCGTCGTGGCGGAGCGGCGCCGTCTGCCCCTGCTGACGGTCGGCCCCGGCGGCGGGTTCATCGAGGTGATCGGCGCCGAACCGCGCACCGACGGCACCGCGATCACGCTGCGTCACGCCGGGCGCGCGCACGCGCTCGCTCTGCCGCTGGTCGGATTCCAGGCCGACAACGCACTGACCGCGGCCGCGCTCGCGATCGCCACCGGCGCGCCTGCCGAGGATGTTCTCGCATGGCTGCCGCGCCTCGTCGGCGTGCGCGGCCGCGTCGAGCGCGTCGCGGTGCTGCCGAACGGCGCGGCCGTCTATGTCGACTACGCGCACACGCCGGACGCGATCGCGACCGTGCTGCGCGCGCTGCGCCCGCATGCGACGGGGCGCATCACCATCGTGTTCGGCGCGGGCGGCGATCGCGATCCGGGCAAGCGCGCGCCGATGGGCGCGGCGGCGGCGGCGGCCGATCGCGCGATCGTCACCGACGACAACCCGCGCAGCGAGGATCCGGCGGCGATCCGCGCCGCCGTGCGCGCCGGCTGCCCGGGCGCCGAGGAGATCGGCGACCGCCGCGCCGCGATCGCCGCGGCAATCGCAGGGCTTGGCGCCGGCGATCTCGCCGTGATCGCCGGCAAGGGCCACGAGCAGGGCCAGATCGTCGGCGATCGCGTGATTCCCTTCGACGACGCCACCGTCGCGCGCGAGGAAGTCGCGCGGATCGCGCGATGAGCGCGCTCTGGACATCGGCCGAGATCGCCGCGGCCACCGGCGGCAAGGCACTTGCGCCGTTCAGCGCGAGCGGTGTCGCGATCGACACGCGCAGCCTGGAACCGGGCGACCTGTTCATCGCCCTGAAGGGCGAGCGGCGCGATGGCCACGCCTTCGTCGCCGAGGCGCTGCGCAAGGGCGCGGCCGGCGCAGTCGTCTCGCGCATGCCGGACGAGCGCCCGGACAACCCGACCCTGGTGATGGTCGCCGATACCGCCGAGGCGCTGAACAGTCTCGGCCGCGCCGGACGGGTCCGCGCGGCCGCGCAGGTCATCGCTGTGACGGGCAGCGTCGGCAAGACCGGCACCAAGGAGGCGCTGCGCCACGTGCTGTCCGCGCAGGGTCCGACCCACGCCGCGGCCGCCAGCCACAACAACCAGATCGGCGTGCCGCTGACCTTCGCGCGCCTGCCGCGCGATGCCGCCTGGTGCGTGGCCGAGATCGGCATGAATCACCCGGGCGAGATCGCCCCGCTCGCGCGCCTCGCCGCGCCGCATGTGGCCGTCATCACCACTGTCGAGCCGGTGCACATCGAGTTCTTCGAGTCGGAAGAGGCGATCGCCGACGAGAAGGCGAGCATCATGGACGGGCTCGTCGCCGGCGGCGCGGCGGTGCTGAACCGCGACAACCGACACTTCGCACGCCTCAAGGCCGCCGCCGAGGCGCGCGACATCGCGCGCGTCATCACCTTCGGCACGGACCCGCTCGCCGATGTCCGGCTTCTCTCCTGGCGCGCCGAGGGGTTCGGCGGTCTCGTCCGCGCCGGCCTGCTCGGCCAGGAGATCGAGTTCCGCCTGGCACTCCCCGGCCGCCACGCCGCGCTGAACGCGATGGGTGTGCTGGCCGCCGTGTTCGCCGCCGGCGCCGACCCGTTCGCGGCGGCCTCGGCGCTCGCGGAGCTGACCCCGGGCGCGGGGCGCGGCCAGCGTTTGCCGATCCGCGTTACGGGCGGCGAGGCGATCCTGCTCGACGATTCCTACAACGCCTCGCCGCCGTCGATGCGCGCCGCCTTCGCCGTGCTGCGCGATGCGCTCGCGGCGCGGCGCGTCGCCGTGCTCGGCGACATGCTCGAACTCGGTGCGCGCGCGCAGGCGGAGCATCGTGCGCTCGCCGAGCCGATCGTCGCCGCGCGCATCGATGTCGTGTTCTGCTGCGGGCCGCTGATGCGCCACCTCTACGAGGCGCTGCCGATGAGCCTGCGCGGCGCGCACGCCCCGGACAGCGAGGCGCTGCTGGCGTTCCTCAAGCCCTCGCTCCGGCCGGGCGATCTCGTGCTGGTGAAGGGCTCGCTCGGCAGCCGCATGGGCTTGATCGTCCGCGGCCTTGCCGGCGCGACACGGTGACCGGTCATGCTGTTCGTCGCGCTCGCCCCGCTCGCCGAGGAGTTCATCCTCTTCAACCTGTTCCGCTACCTGACCTTCCGGTCGGGGGCGGCGTGCATGACCGCGCTGTTCCTCTCCTTCGCGCTCGGCGGGCCGGTGATCCGCCGCCTGCGCCAGATCCAGGCCGAGGGCCAGCCGATGCGCGAGCAGTACATGACCGAGGCGCATCTGCTCGGCAAACGCGGCACGCCGACGATGGGGGGCGTGCTGATCCTGATCGCGCTCCTGGTCTCGACACTGCTCTGGGTCGATGTGCGCAACGGCTATGTCTGGGCCGTCCTGGTCGTCACCGTGGGCTACGGGCTGCTCGGTTTCGCCGACGACTTCCTGAAGGTGACCAAGCGCAACACCAAGGGTGTGCCGGCCTGGGCGAAGCTCGCCGTGCAGGGCGGGCTCGGCGCGCTGGCGGCCGTCTGGATCATGTGGATCGCGCGCCCGCCGCTCGAGGCCGCGCTCGCCGTGCCGTTCTTCAAGGACGTGCTGATCCAGCTCGGCTGGTTCTTCGTCCCCTTCGGCGCGGTGGTGATGATCGGCACCTCGAACGCGGTGAACCTGACCGATGGGCTCGACGGGCTGGCGATCGTGCCGGTGATGATCGCGGCGGCCGTGTTCGCGCTGATCGCCTATCTCACCGGCAACGCGGTGTTCGCGAACTATCTCCAGCTGCATTTCGTGCCCGGCGCGGGCGAGCTCGCCGTGGTCTGCGCCGCGCTGATCGGCGCGGGCATGGGGTTCCTCTGGTTCAACGCGCCGCCGGCGATGGTGTTCATGGGCGACACCGGCAGCCTCGCGCTCGGCGGCGCGCTCGGCTCGATCGCGGTCGCGACCAAGCACGAGATCGTCCTGATGATCGTCGGCGGGCTGTTCGTGCTCGAAACGGCGTCGGTGATCGTGCAGGTCGTCTCGTACAAGCTGACCGGCAAGCGCGTGTTCCGGATGGCGCCGCTGCACCACCACTTCGAGAAGAAGGGCTGGGCGGAATCGACCATCGTCATCCGGTTCTGGATCATCGCGATGATCCTGGCGCTGGTCGGCCTCTCCACCCTGAAGCTCAGGTGAGGGGATGGCGGGCGACGCTCCCTTCGCCGGCGAGACCGTGGCCGTGATGGGCCTCGGAAGGGCCGGGCTGCCCGGCGCGCAGGCGCTGATGCGGCTCGGCGCGCGCGTGCTCGCCTGGGACGACTCCGAGCCGGCCCGGCGCCAGGCGGCGGAGGCGGGCGTGCCGCTCGCCGATCTCGCCACGGCCGATTTCGCGGCGATCGATGCGCTGCTGCTCTCGCCCGGCATCCCGCACCGCCTGCCCGCGCCGCACCCGGTCGCGGCGCGCGCGCAGGCTGCCGGCACGCCCATCGTCTGCGACGCCGACCTGCTGTTCCGCGCCGTGCGTGCGACGGGCTCGGCCGCGCGTTTCGCCGGCGTGACGGGAACCAACGGCAAGAGCACGACCACGGCGCTCCTCGGCCACATCCTCGCGTGCGCCGGGCGGCCGCACGAGACGGGCGGAAACCTCGGCACCCCGGCGCTCGCCCTCAAGATCTTGGGGTCGGAGGGCGTCTACGCCCTCGAAATGTCGTCCTACATGTTGGAGCGAATCGCCCGTATCCGCTTCGATGCGGCCGCGATGCTCAACCTCTCGCCCGATCATCTCGACCGCCACGGCGACATGGCGGGCTATGCCGCGGCCAAGCGGCGCATCTTCGACCGTCAGGACCGCGCCTGCACGGCGGTGATCGGCATCGACGACGCGGTCGGACGGGCGATGGCGGACGAGCTCGCCGCCGGCCCGGCCGCGCTGATCCGGATCAGCGGGAGCACGGCCGTTCCGGGCGGGGTCTATGTCGAGAACGCGCGGCTGATCGACGCGCGCGGCGCCTTCCCGCAGCGCATCGCCAGCCTGGTGCGCCACCCCACCCTGCCGGGGTCGCACAACGCCCAGAACGCGGCCGCCGCCGCCGCCCTTGCCCTGGCACTCGGCATCCCGGCCGAGGATGTCGCCGCCGGCATCGCCTCCTTCCCCGGCCTGCCGCACCGGCAGGAGCGCGTGGGCGAGCGCGAGGGCGTCGTGTTCGTCAACGACAGCAAGGCCACGAACGCCGATGCGGCCGCGCGCGCGCTCGCCTGCTACCCGCGCGTGTTCTGGATCGCCGGCGGTCGCGCGAAGGAAGGGGGCATCGCCGCGCTTGCGCCGCTGTTCCCGCGCATTGCCCGCGCCTTCCTGATCGGCGAGTCGGCGCCCGCCTTCGCCGCCACGCTCGCCGCGCACGGGGTCGCGCACGAGATCGCTCTCACGCTCGACGAGGCCGTGCCGGCCGCCTTCGCCGCCGCGCGCGCCGAGGCGCCGTCCGTGGTGCTGCTCTCGCCGGCGGCGGCGAGCTTCGACCAGTTCGCCAATTTCGAGGCGCGTGGCGCGGCGTTCCGCGCGGCCGTCACGCGGCTCAAGCCGGAGCGCGCGGCATGATCGCGCTCGCGCGGGACGACGGTACGCGGCTCGGCCGGTGGTGGTTCACGGTCGATCGCTGGATGCTGGCGGCGCTGTTCGCGCTCGCCGGCATCGGCATGCTGCTGACGCTCGCGGCGAGTCCGGCGGTGGCGGAACGGATCGGGCTCGACATGTACGCCTTCGTCCGCCGCCAGCTCGTGTTCCTGCCGCTCGCCCTCGCGCTGCTGCTGGCGGTCAGCCTGCTCGGGCCCCGCGGCGTGCGCCGGGTCGCCTTCGTCGGTTTCATCATCGCGCTCGCGCTGACCGCGGCGGCCTCGGTGGTCGGGCCCGAGATCAAGGGCGCGCGGCGCTGGATCGCCCTGCCCGGCCTGTCGCTGCAACCCTCGGAGTTCCTCAAGCCCTGCTTCGCCGTGGTGGCGGGCTGGCTGTTCGCGGAAGGGATGCGCGGCACCCGCTTTCCCGGCGCGGCGATCGCCTGCCTGCTGCTCGGGCTCGTGCTCGCCGCGCTGAAGATGCAGCCGGATATCGGCATGGCGGCGGTGGTGCTGGCGGTGTTCCTCGCGCAGTGGTTCGTCGCCGGGCTGCGCACGATCTGGGTGGCGCTCTTGGGCGGGGTGGTCGCCGCTGTCGCTGTCTTCGCCTACATGCTGTTCCCGCACGTGCAGAGCCGCGTGCTGCGCTTCCTCGACCCCGCGGCCGGCGACAACTACCAGGTCGAACGCGCGCTCGAGGCCTTCGCCAATGGCGGGCTGACCGGGCGCGGTCCCGGCGAGGGACGTGTGAAGTCGGTGCTGCCGGACGCGCATGCCGATTTCGTGTTCGCGGTGGCGGGCGAGGAGTTCGGCCTGTTCGCCTGCCTGCTGATCGTCGCGCTGTTCGCGGTGGTGGTGCTGCGGGGACTGTTCCGCCTGATGGGCGAGACCGATCCCTTCGTGGTGATCGCCGGCACCGGTCTGGTCGCGCAGTTCGGGCTGCAGGCCTTCGTCAACATGGCCTCGACCGTGCACCTGATCCCGACCAAGGGCATGACGCTGCCGCTGATCTCCTATGGCGGATCGTCGGTGTTCGCGGTCGCGCTCGGCATGGGGATGCTGCTCGCGCTGACGCGTCGGCGCACGCGGGGCGAGGTCGCATGAGGGGGGCGATGCTGCGACCGATCGCGATCGCCGCCGGCGGCACGGGCGGCCACCTCTTCCCCGCCGAGGCATTGGCGGGCGAACTCGCGCGCCGCGGCGAGCGGCCGGTGCTGTTCACCGACGCGCGGACCGCCGCCCGGCTTGGCCCCGGCTTCGCGGGCGTCGAGACGCATGTGATCCGCGCCGAGGGTGTGGCGGGGCGCGGTCTCGCACGCCTCCCCGGTGCGCTGGCGGCACTCGCGCTCGGTGTCATCGAGACGCGCGGCCTGCTCGCGCGCCTCGCGCCCGCGACCGTGGTGGCGTTCGGCGGCTACCCCTCGATCCCGCCCGTGCTCGCCGCGCGGCTGCTGCCCCGCGCGCGCCGCCCCCGCGTCGTGCTGCACGAGCAGAACGCGGTGCTCGGCCGCGCCAACCGGTCGCTCGCCCGCTTCGCCGACCTGCTTGCGCTCTCGACCAAGGCCACCATGCGCATTCCCGCCGGCGCGCGGGCCCGCGTGATCGGCAACCCCGTGCGGGCCGAGATCGCGGCCCTGGCCGGCAACCGCTACCCGATGCCCGCACCCGACGCGGCGCTCCATCTGCTGGTGCTCGGCGGCAGCCTCGGCGCGCGCGCGCTCGCCGATCTCGTCCCGGCGGCGGTGGCGTCCCTGCCGGACGGGCTGCGCACCCGGCTTCGCCTGACCATGCAGTGCCGCGCGGAGGATCTCGACCGCGCGCGCGCCACGCTCGAAGGCTCGGGCGTTTCGGCGCGGCTCGCGCCGTTCTTCGACGATGTCGCCACCCTCTACGCGCGCGCGCATCTCGTGATCGCGCGCGCCGGCGCCTCGACGGTCGCCGAGCTCGCCTGTGCCGGCCGGCCATCGCTGCTGATCCCGCTGCCGCATGCGATCGACGATCACCAGACCGCGAATGCGCGCGCGCTCGCCGACGCGGGCGCGGCCGAACTGCATCCGCAGGCGAAACTGACACCGGCCGCGCTCGCGGCACGTCTGGCGGCGCTGCTCGGCGACCCCCTGCTGCTCGCCCGCATGGCCGAAGCGGCGGCCGCGCTCGCCGCGCCGCACGCCGCCGCGCGGCTCGCCGATGCGGTGCTGGTGCTGGCGCCGACGGAGGTTCCCTGATGCGCGCGCTCCCCCTCTCCATCGGCACGATCCACTTCGTCGGCATCGGCGGCATCGGCATGTCCGGCATCGCCGAGGTGCTGCACAATCTCGGCTACACGGTGCAGGGCAGCGACATCGCCGAGGGCTATACGGTCAAGCGCCTGCGCGAGAAGGGCGTGCGCGTGATGATCGGCCACCGCGCCGAGAACCTGGGCGATGCCCAGGTGGTGGTCGTCTCGACCGCGGTGAAGCGCGACAACCCCGAGGTCGTCGCCGCGCGCCAGCACCTCATCCCGGTGGTGCGCCGCGCCGAGATGCTCGCCGAGCTGATGCGGCTGAAGTGGTCGATCGCGATCGGCGGCACGCATGGCAAGACCACGACCACCAGCCTGATCGCCGCGGTGCTGGAGGCGGCGCATCTCGACCCGACCGTGATCAACGGCGGGATCGTCAACGCCTATGGCGCGAACACGCGGCTCGGCGCGGGCGACTGGATGGTGGTCGAGGCCGACGAGTCGGACGGGTCGTTCCTGCGCCTGCCCGCGCTGATCGCCGTCGTCACCAACATGGACCCCGAGCATCTCGACCACTGGGGCACGGCCGAGGCGATGAAGGACGGCTACGCCCAGTTCGTCGCCAACATCCCCTTCTACGGCTTCGCGGTGCTGTGCCTCGACCATCACGAGGTGCAGGCGATGATCCCCCGCCTCTCCGATCGGCGCATCGTCACCTACGGGTTCTCGCCGCAGGCCGATGTGCGCGCCGAGAAGGTGGTGATGGACCGGCTCGGCGCCACCTTCGAGGTGGTGGTCTCCGACCGCCATGCCGGGCGGACGCGCCGGCTGAAGCCGTTCCGCCTGCCGATGCTGGGCGCGCACAACGTGCAGAACGCGCTCGCCGCGATCGCGGTCGGCGTCGAGATGGAGCTCTCCGAGGACACGATCCGCACCGCGCTGCTCGGCTTCAAGGGCGTGAAGCGCCGCTTCACCCGCACCGGCGAGGTCGGCGGCATCACCGTGATCGACGATTACGGCCACCATCCGGTGGAGATCGCGGCGGTGCTGAAGGCCGCGCGCCAGGCCGGCGCGCGCGAGGTGATCGCGGTCGTGCAGCCGCACCGCTACACGCGGCTCGCCTCGCTGTTCGAGGAGTTCTGCACCTGCATGAACGACGCGGCGACGGTGATCGTCGCCGATGTCTATCCGGCGGGCGAGCAGCCGATTCCGGGCGTCGATCGCGACGCGCTGGTCGACGGGCTGCTGGCGCGCGGGCATCGCAGCGTCGTTGCGCTGCCCAATCCGTCGCAGCTCGCCGAGATGGTGCACGCGATCGCCAGGCCCGGCGACTATGTCGTCTGCCTCGGCGCCGGCTCCATCACCAGCTGGGCGAACGCGCTGCCGGGCGAGCTTGCGGCACTGCAGGCCGCCATCCCGCGCCGCGCCAATGGTGGCAGCGCATGATGCCCGCCGCGCGCACGCCCCATCTGATCGAGCGTCTGCCGCGCGTGCGCGGCCGGCTCGCCGCCGATGCGCCGATCGGGGGGTTCACCTGGTTCCGCGTCGGCGGCCCGGCCGAGGTGCTGTTCCGCCCCGCCGACGAGGACGACCTCGCATCGTTCCTGGCCGCGCTCGACCCGGCCGTGCCGGTCACGGTGATCGGGGCGGGCTCGAACCTCATCGTGCGCGACGGCGGCGTGCCCGGCGTGGTGGTGCGGCTCGCGCGCGGCTTCGGTGCGATCGCGGTGGAGGCGGACGGGGTGGTGGCGGGCGCGGCCGCGCTCGACGTCACGGTGGCCGAGACCGCCGCCGAGGCCGGGCTCGACGAACTGGCCTTCCTCTCCGGCATTCCCGGCAGCGTCGGCGGCGCGGTGGCGATGAACGCCGGCGCCTACGGCGCGGAGGTGAAGGACGTGCTCGACTGGGCCGAGATCGTCACGCGCGACGGCCAGCGCGTCCGGCTCGACGCGGCCTCCCTCGCCTTCGCCTATCGCAGCGCGCGCCTGCCGCCCGGCGCGATCGTGACGCGCGCGCGCTTCCGCGCCCGCGCGGGCGATCCCGCGACCATCGGCGCCGAGATGGCGCGCATCCGCGCCGCGCGCGAGGCGACGCAGCCGACGCGCGCGCGCACCGGCGGCTCGACCTTCAAGAACCCCGAAGGCGCGAAGGCCTGGGAGCTGATCGACGCGGCCGGCTGCCGCGGGCTCACCCGCGGCCGGGCGCAGGTGAGCGAGAAGCACTGCAACTTTCTGCTCAACCTGGGCGGTGCGACGGCCGCCGACATCGAGGGGCTGGGCGAGGAGGTCCGCCGACGCGTCCATGCCGCGACCGGCGTGACGCTGGAGTGGGAGATCCGCCGCATCGGCATCCCCGGCCGCGGGCTCGCGGAGGTCGTGCCATGACCCGTGTCGCGGTGCTCTACGGCGGCATCTCGGCCGAGCGCGAGGTGAGCCTTGTTTCCGGCCGGCAGGTGATCCCGGCGCTGCGCGAGGCCGGGTTCGAGGTGATGCCGATCGAGGTGACGCGGGATCTCGGCGCGCTGATCGCCGCGCTGACCGCCGCGCGCCCCGATGTGGCGTTCAACGCGCTGCACGGCCGCTTCGGCGAGGATGGCTGCATCCAGGGCATCCTCGACTGGCTGGAGATCCCCTACACGCATTCCGGCGTGCGCGCCTCGGCACTGGCGATGGACAAGGCGGCGGCGAAATCCGTCTTCGCCGCGGCTGGGCTGCCGATCGCTCGGCACCGTCTGGTCACGCGCGAGGCGTTCACCGAAGCGCACCCGCTGCCCACGCCCTATGTCGTCAAGCCCGTGAACGAGGGCTCGTCGGTCGGCGTCGAGATCGTGCGCAACGGCGACAACCGCCGCGCCGAGATCGTGCGCAACTGGCGCTACGGCGCGCACGCGATGGCCGAGACCTACATCCCCGGCCGCGAACTGACGGTCGGCGTGATGGGCGACCGCGCGCTCGCGGTCACCGACATCATCGCCGCCGCCGGCGCGTTCTACGACTACGAGAGCAAGTACGCGGCCGGCGGCTCGCGCCATGTGCTGCCGGCGGAGATCCACCCGGACGCCTACGAGGCCGCGCTCGACATCGCGCTCCGCGCGCACCAGGCGCTCGGCTGCCGCGGCGCCACGCGCGCCGACCTGCGCTACGACGACACCGAGGGCGAGCCCGGCCGGCTCGTGCTGCTGGAGGTGAACACCCAGCCGGGGCTGACGCCGACCTCGCTCCTGCCCGAACAGGCGGCACATCTCGGCATCGCCTTCCCCGCGCTCTGCGCCTGGATGGTGGAGCAGGCACGATGCGGCGCCTGAACGCGCGCAGCGAGGCGCGCCGGCCGGGGCGGCTCAGGCTCTGGCTGCGCCGGTCGCGCCGCTTCGCCAAGCCGGCGGCCCTCGGCGCGATCGCGCTCGTCGCCTTCGCGGCCGGCGCGATCGCCTGGCGCTCCGGCCTGCCCGGCCAGCTCGCGGAGATGGTGCGCGAGCGCATCATCGCCGCCACGGCCTCCGGCGGGCTGGTCGTCGCGCGTGTCACCGTAGAGGGACGCACACACGCGGACGCCGCCGAGATTCTGGCCGCGAGCGGCCTCGCCCAGGGCCAGCCGATGCTGGACGTCTCGCCCGAGGCGATCCGCGCGCGCCTGGAGGCGCTGCCCTGGGTCGAACAGGCCGCCGTGCAGCGCCGCTTCCCCGGCCACGTGCATCTCGTGATCGCGGAGCGCACGCCCTTCGCGATCTGGCAGAACCGCGGCCGCTTCGCCCTGATCGATCGTCAGGGCCGCGTGATCGTGCGCGATGCGGTGGAGCGCTTCGCCGCCCTGCCGCTCGTCGTGGGCGAGGGCGCGGCGAACGAGGCGGCGACGCTGCTCGGCGTGCTGGCGATGTATCCCGAGGTGCAGCGGCGCGTCACCGCGGCGGTGCGCGTGAACCAGCGGCGCTGGAACCTGCGCCTCGCCTCGGGCGCGGATGTGCTGCTGCCGGAAGGGCACGAGGCGGCCGCGCTGGAACGCCTGATCGCGCTGCATCAGGAGAACCAGGTGCTCGATCGCCAGCTCATCGCGGTCGATCTGCGCCTGCCCGACCGGATGGTGCTGCGCCCTGTGCCGGGCGAGCAGCCCGAGCCGCGCCAGACCGCGCCGGAGCGGAGGACCCGCGGATGAACGAGATCCCGCGCCGCCCCCTGGGCGGGTTCGAGGCCGCGCCGGTGCAGCCGGCGACACCGCGCGGGCGCTATCGCGGCCGCTCGGGCCCGATCTCCGTGCTCGATGTCGGGTCGAGCAAGATCACCTGCCTGATCGGCCGCGTCGAGAGCGATGGCATGCTGCGCGTGCTCTCGGTCGGGCATCAGCGCTCGCGCGGCGTGCGCGCGGGCTCGGTGGTCGATCTCGACCAGGCGGAGGGAGCGATCCGCGCGGCGGTGGCGCAGGCCGAGGAACAGGCCGACCTCCAGGCGCGCGAGCTGGTCGTCAACCTCTCCTGCGGCCAGCCCGAGAGCCGGCACTTCAACGTGCAGATGCCGCTGCACGGACAGGCGGTGGGCGACAACGAGCTCCGCCGCATCGTCGCCGAAGGCCGCGCCCGCGCCTATGCCGAGAGCCGCGAGGTCGTGCATGCGATCCCGCTCGGCTACACGGTGGACGGCACGAGCGGCGTGCGCGACCCGCGCGGCATGGTGTGCGAGACGCTTGCCGCGCGGCTGCATGTGGTCGATGCCGCGGTGGCAACGCTGCGCAACCTCGCCGCCTGCTTCGCGCGCTGCGATCTCGAGATCGAATCCCTCGTCGCCGCGCCGTTCGCGAGCGGGCTGGCGACGCTGGTCGAGGACGAGCGCGAGCTCGGCGTGACGGTGGTGGACATGGGGGCGGGCACGACCAGCCTCGCCGTGTTCGCCGACGGGCACCTGCAGCACACCGACGTCATCCCAGTGGGCGGCCATCACGTCACCAACGACGTCGCGCGCGGGCTCTCCACCACCATCGCGCACGCGGAGCGGATGAAGACGCTGCACGGCTCGACCGGTGCCGCGCCCGAGGATGACCGCGAGCTGCTGCCCGTGCCGCTGGTCGGCGAGGACGATCACGCGATCGCCAAGGTGCCCCGCTCGATGCTGGTCGGCATCATCCGCCCGCGGCTGGAGGAGACCTTCGAGCTGGTGCGCGCGCGGCTCGAGGATGCGGGGCTCGGCCGGCTCGCCGGGCGGCGCGTCGTGCTGACGGGCGGCGCGTCGCAGCTGATCGGCGTGCGCGAGCTCGCTGCCCATGTGCTCGACAAGCAGGTCCGCCTCGGCCGTCCGCCGGTGCTGCGCGGCCTGCCCGACAGCGCCGCCGGCCCCGCCTTCGCCGGCGCGATCGGCCTGCTGATCTGGGCCGCGACCGAAGGGCAGATCGCGCGCGATCTCGCCCCCGTCGGCCATGCCGGCCCGCCCGGTCCCGTCCGGCGCCTGTTCACCTGGCTGCGCGAGCGGCTCTGAGCCATGCGCAGCGCCTCCAACCCCGAACCCCGACGCCCCAGCGAGGAGACTTCCCCATGGCGATCACCCTGACGGTTCCGCAACAGGCGATGAACGACTTCCAGCCGCGCATCACCGTGATCGGTGTCGGCGGTGGCGGCTGCAACGCGGTGAACAACATGATCGCCTCGTCGCTCGACGGGGTGGAGTTCATCGTCGCCAACACCGACGCGCAGAGCCTGCTGAACAGCCGCGCGGACCGGAAGATCCAGCTCGGCCCGCACCTGACCCAGGGACTCGGCGCCGGGGGCCGACCCGAGGTCGGACGGGGGGCCGCCGAGGAGGCGGTGGAGGAGATCGCGGGGCATCTCTCGGGCGCCCACATGGTGTTCATCACCGCCGGCATGGGGGGCGGCACCGGCACGGGGGCGGCACCGGTGGTGGCGCGCGTGGCGCGCGAGCGGGGCATCCTCACCGTCGGCGTGGTGACCAAGCCTTTCGAGTTCGAGGGGCTGAAGCGGCGCCGCTCGGCCGATGCCGGGATCGAGGAACTCCAGCAGTATGTCGATACGCTGATCGTGATCCCGAACCAGAACCTCTTCCGGCTGGCGAACGACAAGACCACCTTCGCCGAGGCCTTCAAGATGGCCGACAACGTGCTCTACATGGGCGTGCGCGGCGTGACCGACCTGATCGTCCATCCGGGCCTCGTGAATCTCGACTTCGCCGATATCCGCTCGGTGATGGCCGAGATGGGCAAGGCGATGATGGGCACGGGCGAGGCCGAGGGGGACGACCGCGCGACGCGCGCCGCCGAAAGCGCGATCAGCAACCCGCTGCTCGAGGAGGCCTCGATGAAGGGCGCGAAGGGCGTGCTGATCAACATCACCGGCGGGCCCGACATGACGCTGTTCGAGGTGGACGAGGCGGCGAACCGGATCCGCAAGGAGGTCGGCGACGAGGAGGCGAACATCATCTTCGGCTCCTCGATCGACGACGACATGGCCGGCCGGATCCGCGTCTCGGTGGTGGCGACCGGCATGGAGGCGGCGGCCGCCGCGCGGCCGCGGCCCTCCCTGGTGGCGGTCGCCGGCGCGCCGGTCGCACGGCCGATCGCGCCGTCTCCCGCTTCCGCCGCCGTGGTCGCGCCGCCCGCCCAGGTGGTGGTCGGCAACACGGTGATGCAGCCCCAGCCCGCGCCGATCGCGGCTGCCGCGGCGCCCCTGGTCGAGCCGGTGGCGGCGGCCGAGCCGGCACCACAGCCCACCCCGGCCCCGCCGCCGGCCGAACCGGCGCGCACCCTGTTCACGCCCCTGGAGGCGGACCCCCGGCCGCAGCCCCAGACGGCGCCCGCGCCGGCACCGGCGCCCGCGGGCACGGTCGGGCGCGGCCTGTTCCAGCGGATGACCCGGCTGATGGGCGGCGGCGAGACGGAGCCGGCACCGCGCACGGCGCCTCCCGCCCAGCGGGCCGAGCCGATCCTCTCGCCCGTCAGCGAGCCGGTGCCGCGCGCCACGCCCCGGCATGCCTCGACGGACGAGGCTGGCCTCGACATCCCGGCCTTCCTGCGTCGCCAGGCGAACTGACCCCGCGTGCGCTCCCGGTCCGGCCCGCGCGCCCGCACGGCGTGCGGGCCGGTTTCTTTTGGTCGGACGTGCTAGGGCCAACCGGGGCGTCGGGTGGTCGAAAATGTGGAAAAATCAGGGCATTCGGTGATACACGGAGAAACGAAGGTTGACTTGAGGCCGGGGAGTCGGGCGCATAGGGTGCGCCCGTGTTGCGGTGCGGATAGACCCGAATCGCACCTCCCTGGAGACCCACCTGCCGTGCAGATCACCCCACAGGATTGGATGGCCGAGGCTTCGCTGCCCGCGCAGCGCACGCTGAAGGCACCGATCGGCTGCACCGGGATCGGCCTGCATTCCGGCCGGAAGGTCGCGCTCACCCTGCGCCCGGCCCCCGAGGGCAGCGGCATCGTGGTGCGCCGCACCGGGCTGCCGGGTGGGCCGGTCACGATCCCCGCCCGCTGGGACCACGTGGTGGACACCCGCCGCTCGACCGTGCTCGGCGTCCCGGGGCGCCCGGACGCGCAGGTGGGCACGGTCGAGCATCTGCTCGCCGCGCTGGCCGGCTCGGGTATCGACAACGTCGTCGCCGAGGTGGACGGACCCGAGATCCCGGTGATGGACGGCTCTGCCGCGCCCTTCGTGTTCCTGATCGAGTGCGCCGGCATCGCGGTGCAGGACGCGCCGCGGCAGGTGATCGAGATCCTGCGCCCCGTGCGGGTCGAGGAGGGTGACGCTTTCGTGACACTCCTGCCCGATGCCTCGCCCTGGCTCAGCATCGAGATGGAGATCGAGTTCGCCTCGGCCGCGATCCGCCGCCAGTCGCGCGCGATCCGCCTGACCCCCGGCGCGTTCAAGGCCGAGCTCGCCCGTGCGCGCACCTTCGGCTTCGCCGAGGAGATCGAGGCGCTGCGCGAGGCTGGCCTGGCGCTGGGCGGCAGTCTCGCGAATGCGGTGGTCCTGCGGGGTGCCACCGTGCTGAACGCGGGCGGGCTGCGTTACGCCGACGAGTTCGTGCGCCACAAGCTGCTCGACGCGGTCGGCGACCTCGCCCTGGCCGGCCATCGGCTGCGCGCCAAGGTGGTGGCGCGGCGCGCCGGCCATCGGGTGAACAACCTTGCGCTGCGCGCGCTGTTCGCCGATCCCGCGAACTACCGCCTGGTCGATGCGCTGCCCGGCGCGTCGGTGCGCGACGGCGCCTCGGCGCCGATCGCCGCGGCCGCAGCCGCGCCCGTCTGAGCCGCCCGCCGCGACCTCGCGGCTGGTCGCGGCGCTCTCGACGCCCGCGCCCGCGTGGTATAAGCGGCCTGCCGTGATCACCGGAACGCGCCCCGCGCCGATGCCGCGCCGCCATCCCCTTGTCGCCCTGCTGCTCGTGCTGCTGCTCGCGGTCGCATGCGGCAGCCGCGATGCCGCCGACGACCCGCTGATCACGCGCGACCGCCCGGTGGAGTCGATCTACAACGAGGCGGCGGATGCGCTCGAGGCGCGGCAGTTCGCCCGCGCGGTGGCGCTGTTCGACGAGGTCGAGCGCCAGCACCCCTACTCGTCCTGGGCCGTCAACGCCAAGCTGATGGCCGCCTATGCGCAGTACATGCGCAACAACTACACCGAGGCGATCGGCGCGATCGACCGCTTCATCCGCCTGCACCCGGCGAACCCGAACATCGCCTATGCCTACTACCTGCGCGCCCTCTCCTACTACGAGCAGATCGCCGATGTGGAGCGCGACCAGCGGCTGACGCAGCAGGCGCTGGCGGCGCTGACCGAGGTGGTGAACCGCTTCCCCGACACGCCTTACGGACGCGACGCACGGCTGAAGATCGACCTCGCGCGCGACCATCTCGCCGGCAAGGAGATGGTGATCGGCCGCTGGTACCAGAACCGCCGGCTTTATCTCGCCGCGATCAACCGCTTCCGCCGCGTGGTCGAGGAGTACCAGACCACCAATCACGTCGCCGAGGCGCTGCACCGGCTGACCGAGTCCTATCTCGCGCTCGGGCTGACCGAGGAGGCGCGACGCACCGCTGCCGTGCTGGGCCACAACTTCCCGGGCTCGCCCTGGTACCAGGACAGCTACGCGCTCCTCGTCCCGGGCGCCGCGCCGGCCGACGCTGACCGTCCGGGCCTGCTCGCGCGCTGGTGGGCGGCGATCTTCTGAACGCGCGCGCGGCGGCACGGCACGGATGCTCGTCGCTGTCTCGATCCGCGATGTGGTGCTGATCGACCGCCTCGATCTCTCGCTCGGCCCTGGCCTGACCGTGCTGACCGGCGAGACCGGCGCGGGCAAGTCGATCCTGCTGGACAGCCTGGGCCTCGCGCTCGGCGTGCGCGCCGAGGCCGGGCTGGTGCGCGCGGGCGCGGCGCAGGCCGTGGTCACGGCGGCGTTCGAGCCGCCTGCCGGCCACGCCGCCTTCGCGCTGCTGGCCGAGCACGGCCTGCCCGCCGAGACTCCGCTCACGCTGCGCCGGGTCGTACAGGCCGATGGCCGCTCGCGCGCCTTCATCAACGACGAGCCGGTGAGCGTGACCCTGCTGCGCCGGCTCGGCGAGACGCTGGTCGAGGTCGAAGGACAGTTCGCCCAGGTGGGGCTCGCCGATCCGGCGACCCATCTCGGCCTGCTCGATGCCTTCGCGGGGCTGGAGCCCGACTGCGCGCGCCTGGCCGGCGCACATGCGGCTTGGCGTGCCGCCGAGCGCGCGCGCGCCGAGGCCGAAGCCGCGATCGCGGCCGCGCGGCGCGAGGAGGACTGGCTGCGCCATGCGGTCGCCGAACTCGCGAAGCTCGCGCCCGAGCCGGACGAGGAGACGCGGCTCGATGCGACGCGGCGGCGCATGCAGCAGAACGAGAAGCGCGTCGAGGCGATTGCCGCCGCGCGTGACGAGCTGACACGCCATCGCGGCGTCGCCTTCGCCCTGCGCAACGCCGTGCGCGCGCTGGAGCGGCTGCCGCCGGCGGAGGATCTCGCCCCTGTGCTGGCGGCGCTCGGCACGGCGCAGGACAGCGTCGCCGATGCCGAGGCGATGCTCGATCGCCTGCTTGCCGATGCCGGTCCCGATCCGCGCGCGCTGGAGGAGGCCGAGGAGCGGTTGTTCGCGCTGCGGGCGGCGGCGCGGAAGCATCAGACCTCGGTTGCCGAACTTCCGGCACTGCTCGCCGACATGAACGACCGCCTCGCCGCCCTCGATGCGGGAGAGGAGCGTCTTGCCGGGCTTGCGGAGGCGGCCAAGGCGGCGCGCGAGACGTACCGGACAGCGGCACTCGCGCTCTCGGCCGCGCGGCGCGAGGCGGCCGAACGTCTGGACCGCGCGGTGATGAAGGAACTGCCGCCGCTCCGGCTGGAGAAGGCGCGCTTCGTGACCGAGATCGTGGCGCGCGACGAGGCCGAGTGGGGCGCGGATGGCGCCGATCGCGTGCAGTTCCTGGTGGCGATGAATCCAGGCCAGGCCCCCTCGCCGCTCGCACGCTCGGCCTCGGGCGGCGAGCTCGCGCGGCTGATGCTCGCGCTGAAGGTGGTGCTGGCGAAGGGCAGCACCGTGCCCACGCTGGTGTTCGACGAGGTCGATGCCGGCATCGGCGGCGCGACCGCTGCCGCCGTCGGCGAGCGGCTCGCGCGACTCGCGCGCGGCGTGCAGGTGCTGGTGGTGACGCATTCGCCGCAGGTCGCGGCCAAGGGGGCGGGCCATTGGCGCGTCAGCAAGGCGACGGCGAAGGGATCGACCGTCACGCGCGTCGAGACGCTGGATGCGGCGGCGCGGCGCGAGGAGATCGCGCGCATGCTGGCGGGCAGCCGCATCACCGAAGCCGCACGCGCCGCCGCCGCCGATCTGCTGGCGGGGGTGGCGTGAGGCGGATCGCCGGGCGGCGCGCGCGCGACCGCGAGGCCGATACGGTCGCGGCGCTGTTCAACGGCATCAACAGCATCGGCCGCGACGCACCGCCCGTGACGATGACGGCGGAGCATTTCACCGGCATGATCCTCACCGATCGCGCCTTCACGGTGCTGGCGGACGCGGCATGACACCGCCGCGCAGCAAGCCGGTCGAGGCGCTCACCGAGGAGGAGGCTGCCGAGGAGCTCGCCCGCCTCGCCGCCGAGATCGCGCATCACCGCGACCTCTACTACCGCCAGGACGCGCCGGCGATCTCGGATGCCGAGTACGACGCGCTGGAGGCGCGCAACGCCGCGATCGAGGCGCGCTTCCCGGCCCTCGTGCGTGCCGACAGCCCCTCGCAGCGCGTGGGCGCCGCGCCGTCGGAGGCCTTCGCCAAGGTGCGCCATGGCGAGCCGATGCTCTCGCTCGACAACGTGTTCGATGCGGGCGAGTTCGCCGAGTTCTGCGCGCGCATCCGCCGCTTCTTGCGCCTGCCGGCGGACGAGCCTCTCCGCTTCGTCGGCGAGCCGAAGATCGACGGGCTCTCGATCAACCTGCTCTACGAGGACGGCGTGTTCATCCGCGGGGCGACGCGCGGCGACGGCATCGAGGGCGAGGACGTCACCGCGAACCTGCGCACGATCGCGGACCTGCCGCTGCGCCTGAAGGGCACGTTCCCGTCGCGCATCGAGGTGCGCGGCGAGGTGTTCATGGAGAAGGCCGACTTCCTGGCCTTCCGCGACGCGCAGGCCGCTGCCGCCGCCGAGCGGGAGGAGCGGCGCAGGCGCGGCGAGAAGCTCGGCGAGGCGGTGGTGATCCCGGCCAATCCGCGCAACGCCGCCGCGGGTTCCGTCCGCCAGCTCGACCCGCGCGTCACCGCCGCGCGTCCGCTGCGGCTGATCGCCTACGCGATGGGGGCGGCAAGCGAGGCGCCGGCGGAGACGCACTGGGACTATCTCGCGCGGCTGAAGGCGTGGGGCTTCCGCACCAACCCGCTCTCGCGCCTGCTCGACAGCGAGGCGGATGCCGCCGCCTTCCAGGCCGCCATGGCGGAGAAGCGCGCGAGCCTCGGCTACGACATCGACGGCGTGGTCTACAAGCTCGACCGGCTCGACTGGCAGGCGCGGCTCGGCTTCGTCGGCCGCGCGCCGCGCTGGGCGGTGGCGTGGAAGTTCCCGGCCGAGCAGGCGACGACGAAGCTGCTGGCGATCGAGATCCAGGTCGGGCGGACCGGCGCGCTGACCCCGCGCGCGGTGATGGAGCCGGTGAATGTGGGTGGCGTGGTGGTGCGGCATGCCACGCTGCACAACGAGGACGAGATCGCGCGCAAGGACGTCCGCGTCGGCGATACGGTGATCATCCAGCGCGCCGGCGACGTGATCCCCCAGGTCGTCGGCGTTGTGAAGGAGAAGCGGCCGAAGGACGCGAAACCCTTCGTGTTCCCAACCACCTGCCCGGCCTGCGGCAGCCACGCGATCCGCGACGAGGGCGAGGCCGTGCGCCGCTGCACCGGCGGGCTGATCTGCCCCGCGCAGCGGGTCGAGCGGCTGAAGCACTTCGCCTCGCGCCGGGCGATGGACATCGAGGGGCTGGGCGAGGAGAACGTCGAGCTCCTGTTCCGCGAGGGCCTGGTGAAAGCGCCGGCCGACATCTTCCGCCTGCACCGCCACGCGGCGACGATGCGCGGGTGGGAGGGATGGGGCGAACGCAGGATCGCCAAACTGCTGGATGCGATCGAGGCGCGACGCCGCGTTCCCTTCGATCGCTTCATCTTCGCCCTCGGCATCCGCCGCATCGGCGAGGCGAACGCCAAGCTGCTGGCGCGCCACTACCACACGCTGGACGAGTGGCGCGCGAAGATGATCGCCGCGCGCATTGTCGGCTCCGAGGCGCGCGAGGAGCTCGGATCGATCCAGGGGATCGGCCCGGCGATCGCCGAGGAGCTGGTGGAGTTCTTCGCCGAGCCGCGCAATCTCGCGGCACTCGATGATCTCGCCCGCGAGGTCACGCCGGAGCCGATCGCCCCCGAGGCCGCAATCGAAAGCCCCTTCGCGGGCAAGACCGTCGTGTTCACCGGCACGCTCGCGACCATGACGCGCGACGAGGCCGAGGCCATGGCGGAACGGCTCGGCGCGAAGGTGACCAAGAGCGTGTCGAAGAAGACGGACTTCGTGATCGTCGGCGCAGATGCCGGCTCCAAGGCGGCGAAGGCGGCGGAGCTCGGTGTGCGCACCCTGACCGAGCAGGAATGGCGCGAGATGGCAGCGATCGCATGACGCGCGATGGCACCGGCTACGCGGCATCCGGCGATCCGGCCTCGATGGCCGCGCTCGATGCCTTCGCCGAGGACTTCCTCGGCTACCGTGCCGAGATCGGCCGGATCGTCGCCGCAGCGGATGCCGATCCGTCCTGCGCGCTCGCCCATGCCTGGGCGGCGTCCCTCTGGATGCTGACCGAGACGCAGAAGGGCCGCGCGCGAGCCGGGCGCTACCTCGCGCGCGCCGAGGCGGCTGCCGCGACCGAGCGGGAGCGCCTCGCGGTCGCGCATGCGCGCGCCTGGGCGGAGGGCGACAGCGCGACCGCGCTCGCCGTCTGTGAGCAGAGCGCGCGCGCGTTCCCGCGCGATCTCGTCGCGGTGAAGTTCGGCACCTATCACGCGCTGAACCGCGGCGACTCGCTCGCACTGCTGCGCCTGCCCGCTCTCGCGGCGAACGCCAACCGCAGCGTCGCCTACCTGCACGGCATGCTTGCGTTCGGCCACGAGCAGTGCCACGCGCTCGCGGAGGCCGAGGCGAGCGCGCGCCGGGCGATGGACCTGCGCGCGGACGAGGCCTGGGCGCATCATGCGCTCGCCCATGTGCTGCTGACCACCGACCGCGCCGAGGAGGGGATCGAGACCTTCCGGGCGCTCGCGCCGACCTGGGAAGGACGCAACCCGTTCATCGTCACGCACAACTGGTGGCACTACTGCCTGTTCCTGCTGGACCGCGACCGTACGGAGGAAGCGCTCGCGCTCTACGACGCGCGCGTCTGGGCGCTGGAGAAATCCTGGGGGCAGATCCAGGCAGGGGCCGTGGCGCTGCTCGCGCGGCTCGAACTCCTGGGTGTGGCTGTCGGCGACCGTTGGGGCGCGCTCGCGCCGCATCTCGCGACGCCGCAGCAACGCCATGTCGAGCCGTTCATCGACCTGCATCTCGTCTATGGGCTCGCGCGCGCCGCACATCCGGAGACGGAGGCGGTGCTTGACGGGATCGCAACGACCGCGTCGACGGCACACTCCGCGACACGGGCCGCCTGGGCCGAAGTCGCGCTGCCGGCGGCACGCGCGCTTGCCGCCCATGCACGCGGCGATGTCGAGGCCTGCGTGCGCGACCTCTCGCCCACCCTGCCGCGGATGCACGAGATCGGCGGCAGCCACGCCCAGCGCGACCTGTTCGATCAGATCCTGATCGACGCGCTGCTGCGCACGGGCCGCCTCGCCCAGGCGCAGCGCATGCTCGCGCTGCGCCACGCCTTCAACCCGCGCGTGCCGGCGACGAAACGGCTGCTCGATCGCATGCTGACGGCATCGGGGATCGTCGCGCATCACCGCGCCTGATCGGACTCATCACAAGAATCATCAACGATCCCGCGGCGTTTGCGGCACCATGGACCGATGCCGATCGAGCCTGCGGTGCTGGCCACCTATCTCGTCGCCTGCGCGGTCATGGTCGTGGTCCCCGGACCCGACACCGCGTTCGTGCTCGGTCAGACGCTTGCGCGTGGCCGGCGTGCCGGCTGGGCCGCGACCTGCGGAATCTATGCCGGCGCATCGGTGCACATCACGCTCGCGGCGCTCGGCGTCTCGACGGCGGTCGCCGCATCGCCGGTGCTGTTCGAGGCGGTACGGCTGGTCGGCGCCACCTACCTGCTCTGGCTCGGTGTCCTCGCGCTGTGCGCGGCGTTCCGACGTGATCGCAGCGCGCTGACGGCTGCGCCGCCGGCGCGACGCGCCTTCGTCCAGGGGATGCTCACCAACCTGCTCAACCCCAAGGTCACGATGTTCTTCCTGGCCTTCCTGCCGCAGTTCGTCGACCCCGCGCGCGGACCCGTCTGGCTGCAGATGATGCTGCTCGGGCCGCTGCTGCCGCTGCTCTCCGTGCCGTTCTTCGCCGCGGTGATCGTCGGCGCGGACCGTGTTGCGGCGCGTGTCTCCGCGGGGCCCGGCGTGCGCTGGCTGCACGGCGCGACCGGCGCGATCTTCGTCGGGCTCGCCGCGCGGCTTGCCCTGGCGCGCTGATCATACCCGCCGCACGAAGGTTTCACCTTCGTGCGGCGGGTATGAGGTTTCCTTTGGCGCGCAGCCGCCACACCAGCCCTGCGCGCGATGCCTTCCGCACAAAGGCTTGGCCATTGTGCGGAAGGCATCACAGCGGCCGGCAGGCGGCGGCGAGCCACATCCGGTCGGCGGGATCGAGCAGGGGGCCCACCTCGTGCGCCACGCGCGCGTGGTAGGCATCGATCCAGGACCGTTCCGACGGAATCAGCAGCGCCGGCTCGATGAGCCGCCGGTCGAACGGCGCGAGCGTCAGCGTCTCGAAGCCGAGGAACGACTTGGCCGCGCCCTCGAACGGTGCCTCGACCACCAGCACCAAGTTCTCCAGCCGGATGCCCCAGCGTCCCGGCGCGTAGAAGCCGGGCTCGTTCGACAGGATCATTCCCGGTGCGAGCGGGATCGGCCGGGCCGCGCGCGACAGCCCCGTCGGCCCCTCGTGCACCGAGAGATAGGAGCCGATGCCGTGGCCCGTGCCGTGGTCGTAATCGAGGCCCACGTCCCACAGCGCACGGCGCGCCATCGCCTCCACATGCGGGCCTGCGACACCCTTGGGCCAGCGCAACGTCGCGATCGCGATATGTCCCTTCAGCACGCGGGTGAAGCGGTCGCGGATCTCGCCGATGTCCGCGGGGGGGTCGCCGACCAGCACGGCGCGCGTGACGTCGGTGGTGCCGTCGAGATACTGCGCGCCGCTGTCGCTCAGATAGACGTCGCCCGCGACGATGCGCCGGTTGCTCGCCCCGGTCGCGCGGTAGTGGATGATCGCGCCGTTCGGCCCCGCGCCGCTGATCGCGGGGAAGGACTCGCCGCGGAACCGCTCGCCCTCGGCGCGGAACGCAAGCAGGCGCTCGGCCGCCTCGACCTCCGTCAGCGCGCCGGTCGGCGCCTCGCGGTCGAGCCAGGCGAGGAACCGGCACACCGCGACCGCGTCGCGCCGATGCGCCGCGCGGGCGCCCGCCTGCTCGACCGTGTTCTTGGTCGCCTTGGGCAGCGCCACCGGATCGGACTCCGCGACGAGACGCGCGCCGGCCGCCCGCAGCCGTTCGGCGAACCAGGCAGGCGCCGTGCGGGGATCGACGAGTACCGCCTCGCGCGCGGCCCCCAGCCGGTCGAGCGCGGGGGCCAGCGCGGCACGCGGCTCCACCGCGACGCCGTTGCCGAGATGGGCGCGCGTCGCCGGGTCGATCCGCGCAGGGTCGAGGAACAGGCTCACCTGCCCGTCGGCGCGCAGGATCGCGAAGGCCAGCGCCACCGGGTTGTAGGGCACATCGTCGCCGCGGATGTTGAGCAGCCAGGCGATGCTGTCGGGCGCGGTCAGCACGGCGGCCGACGCGCCCGCCTTCGCCACCGCCTCGCCGATGCGCACGCGCTTGGCGGCCGCGTCCTCGCCCGAGAACACGGCCGGGTGCGGCGCGACCGGGCTCGCAGGCGGGGCGGGCCGGTCGGTCCAGACCTCGTCCAGCGGATTGGGCTCGGCCGGCACCAGCGCCGCCCCCGCCCCCTCGACGGCGCGGCGGAGCTTCGCCAACGCCTCCTCGGCGTGCAACCAGGGGTCATAGCCGAGCCGGTCGCCGGGCTTCAGCGCCTCGGCGAGCCATGCCTCGGCGGGCTGCTCGATCGAATGGCGGATCTCGAAGTGCGCGGCGTCCACCTCGGCCCGCACCTGAAGCTGGTAGCGCCCGTCGGTGAACATGGCCGCCCTGTCCGCGAGCACGATCGCGAGCCCGGCCGAGCCGGTGAAGCCGGTCAGCCAGCGCAGCCGGTCGGCCGAGGCCGGGATGTACTCGTTCAGGTGCTCGTCCGCACGGGGGACCAGCAGGCCGGTGAGGTTCCGGCGCTTCAGGGCGGCGCGCAGCTCGGCCAGACGACGCTCGGGTTTCACGTGTGTTTCATAGCTCCTAAGAATTCATGCGTTTAGCGCATGACGGACCACGGATGTTCCCGCATGTTGCACATGATGAGACAGCCTATGTTGCACCTGCGAAGAGCGAGGGACACAGCCCAGGGGATCAGCCCCGAGGCCGGGAGTGGACCTCCGACGCACACAGGACGCAAGACGATGGATGCCCGCATCACGAAGGAGGAGACCGCCCTCCTGATGAGCCTCACCCCCAGCCGCCATGCCCAGCAGGTGGAGGAGATCCGGCTTGCGGCGATCCGCGCGCGTGACGAGGCGATCGGCCGCGCCATCCGCGACGCCGTGACCGGGCTCTTCCGGGCGCTGCGCAGCATCGCGAACTTCATCATCACCTACCCGGAGCGCCGGGCGGTGTATGAGCACCTCAACGCGCTGTCGGACCGCGAGCTGGCCGATATCGGCCTGACCCGCGGTGATCTCGCCCGGGTGTTCGACGCCGACTTCGCCAAGACCCGCGAGCTGGCGGCGAGGCCGGCGAGCCGGCCGGCGATGCCGCTGACGGCCGCGAACAGCAATGTCGCGGTGGCCAAGGCCGCCTGACCGGCGCGGTGACGGACGACCATCGAGGGCGGAGCCGGCGACGGCTCCGCCCTCAGCGTTTGTGGAGAACGAGCGTCGCCCAGCCGTTCACCACGATCCGCCGTTGCAGCACCATCCCGGCGCGGCGGTGCGCGACCTCGACCATGCGCGCCTGCGCCGGGTGGAAGCCCGAGAGCACCGCGCGCCCGCCGCGGCCGAGGTTGCGCGCGGTCGTTTGCGCCATCGCGCAGAGCGGGCGGGCGAAGATGTTGGCGAAGGCAAGCGCGTAGGGCGCGCGACGGCGGATCGCGCGGGCGCGCCAGGCATCGCCCGGTACGAGCTCCACCAGGCGGTGCAGGCGGTTCATGCGCGCGTTCTCGGCCGCGACCCGCGCCGCCCAGGGATCGAGCTCGACGCCGACCGCGCGGACGCGCCACAGCGCGGCGGCCGCCAGCGCCAGCACGCCCGATCCCGTGCCGATGTCGGCGACCGGCCCGCAGCGCCTGAGCCCCTCCAGCGCGATCAGGCAGCCGCGCGTGGTCGCGTGCTCGCCCGAGCCGAACGCGAGGCCCGCATCGATGGTCAGCGCGATGCGGCCCGGCATGGTCGCGTCGGCGTCGTGCGTGCCGCGGATCAGGAAGCGCCGGCCGATCGGCTGGGGCGGGAACGCCTCGCGCGTGCGCGCGAGCCAGCCCTCGGCCTCGACCTCGCCGGTCGCGACCTCGGGAACCGCGATGCCGGAGGCGGATGCGGCGAGCACCAGCGCGGTGTCGAGGTCTGCCCGGCGACCGGGATCGCGCAGGATGCCCTCCACCGACCACGTGCCGCAGCTCTCGTCGAGGCGAAGGAACGATACGGCCTCGCAGGCGGTCTCGAAGGCGGCGACCACCGCCGGCACGGCGCGCTCCGGCACCGTCACGGACAGTCGCGGCAGCACGCTCACGCCTTCTCCACGAAACGGTCGAGGATGCGCTTCACGCCGGTCGGGAAGGCGACGTCGAGCTTGTCGTCGTCCACGCGCTCGACCGTCCCGTAACCGAATTTCTGGTGGAACACGCGATCGCCGCGGGTGAAGCGCTCGCTCCGTTCCGGACGCGGCTCGACCTCCCAGGCCCCGGCCTCGATCACCCGGCCGCGACCCGCACCGCCGAAGCCGATGGCGGGAAAGACCGACGCGGCACCGGGGGTCACGCGCATCGCGACGGACGGCGCGGTCGCGCGCGCGACGTGCTCCTCCGGCAGTTCGGCGAGGAAGCGCGACGGGATGCAGGACTGCCAGTTCGCGTAGATGCGCCGGTTCGCGGCCCAGGAGACGACCGCGCGGCTTCGCGCGCGCGTCAGACCCACATAGGCGAGCCGCCGCTCCTCCTCGAGCGCCTTCGCGCCCCCCTCGTCGAGCGCGCGCTGGTTCGGGAACAGCCCCTCCTCCCAGCCGGGGAGGAACACGGTGTCGAACTCCAGCCCTTTCGCCGCGTGCAGCGTCATCAGCGAGACGCGGTCGCCCTCGGCGGCCTCGTCGTTCTCCATCACCAGGGCGACGTGTTCGAGGAAGCCCGCGAGTGTCTCGAAATCGGCGATCGCGCGCAGCAGCTCGCGCAGGTTGTCGAGCCGCCCGGGCGCTTCGGGCGATCTGTCTTGGCGCCACATCTCGGTGTAGCCGGACTCGTCGAGCATCGCCGCGACGGTCGCCACATGACCCTCGCGGTCGAGCATCGCGCGCCAGCGTTCGAAGTCGCGCAGGAGCTGCGCAAGCGCCGCGCGCGGCCGTCCCTTCAGCGCGTCCGACTGCGCGACGCGATCGGCCGCGATCGCCAGCGGCACGGAGTCGCGCCGCGCGGTCTCGTGCAGCGCGCGCAGCGCCGCATCGCCGAGCCCCCGTTTCGGCACGTTGACGATCCGCTCGAAGGCAAGATCGTCGGAGGGCTGGTGCAGCACGCGCATATACGCCATCGCGTCGCGGATCTCGGCGCGCTCGTAGAAGCGCAAGCCGCCGATCACGCGATACGGGATGCCGAGCGTGATCATGCGCTCCTCGAAGGCGCGGGTCTGGAAGCCGGCGCGCACCAGGATCGCGATCTCGGCAAGCGCATGGCCGTCACGCCGCAGCGCCTCGATGCGCGCGCCGACGGCGCGCGCCTCCTCCTCGCTGTCCCACAGCGCGTGTACCTCGACCTTCTCGCCCTCACCGCTCGCGCCAGCCGGACGCAGGGTCTTGCCGAGCCGGCCCTCGTTGTGCGCGATCAGGAAGGAGGCCGCGGCGAGGATCGGCGCGGTCGAGCGGTAGTTGCGCTCCAGCCGCACGATCTTCGCGCCTGGGAAGTCGCGCTCGAAGCGGAGGATGTTCTCGATCTCCGCCCCGCGCCAGGAATAGATCGACTGGTCGTCATCGCCGACGCAGCAGATGTTGCGGTGCTTCTGCGCGAGCAGGCGCAGCCAGAGATACTGGATCAGGTTGGTGTCCTGGTATTCGTCCACCAGGATGTAGCGGAAGCGGCGGTGCACCTCCTCCAGCACGTCCGGTTCGCGCTTCAGCAGCTCCGTCACATGCAGCAGCAGGTCGCCGAAATCGGCGGCGTTCAGCTCGATCAGCCGGCGCTGATAGGCCGCGTAGAGGTCGCGCCCACGCCCGCCCGCGAAGCCGCTGTCCTCGGCCGGGGTGACGGCGGCGGGGGTGAGCGCGCGGTCCTTCCAGCGCTGGATCTCGGCCATCATCCCCTGCGCCGGCCAGCGCTTTGGGTCGATCCGCTCGGCCTCCATCACCTGCTTGAGAAGGCGGAGCTGATCATCGGTGTCGAGGATGGTGAAGTTCGACCGCAGCCCGACGCGTTCGGCGTGGCGGCGCAGCATGCGCGCGCAGAGCGAATGGAAGGTGCCGAGCCAGAGCCCTTCGACCGGGCGGCCGATCATCGCCGCGATGCGCTCGCGCATCTCGCGGGCGGCCTTGTTGGTGAAAGTGACGGCCAGCACCTGGCCCGGAGCCGCGCGGCCTGTCAGCAGCAGATGGGCGAAGCGCGTGGTGAGCACGCGCGTCTTGCCTGTGCCGGCGCCGGCGAGCACCAGCAGGGGGCCGTCGAGCGTCTCCACCGCCTCGCGCTGCTCGGGGTTCAGCCGGGCGAGATACGGGTAGGGCTCGGGGATGGCCGGGTGGCCGATCATGCGCTCATTCTGCGTCAAGTCGGTCATCCTCGGGAGCGGCAAAGGTCGGACTCAATCGACAGCAACGACGCCTGCCGGCAGTCCGATCAGCACCAGCGGACAGGGATTTCCCACCCCACGCGCCAAGCGCTCCTCAAGCTTGCGCCAGTGTGTCGTGGCTTCGCCGAACGTGTCGGACACGAAAACGTCGGCGACCGCGTCGGCGAAGCCGTGCCGGTCCGCACGCCGCCTGATCGCCTCGGTCTGACGGGGTGTTGGCCTGTAGCCCCAGGGGGCCAACTGGGCCAACTCGCCGATGCTGTGCCTGGCGATGAAGCGGCGCACGATGTCGCGCAGTCCGTCCTGCAGCGTGCGTCCCCGGGTGATGATGATGCCGCACGAGATCGCACCATCCGCGTGCAGGCGCTTGAAGTTCTCAAGATCGCGATCGAAGAACGGATCCTTGTTGTTCCACTCGATCTCGAGCGCGAGGTAATGGCCGCTCGGGGTCGTCCGGACGTGATCGACCTCGTGGGTCTGGCTCTCGCTCGGCACGCCGTCTATGCGCTTCTCGACGATGAACTTGCGCTTGCGCCAGCCGATCACGGCCAAGGCGTGGCGCAGGCGCTGCGTCCCCTTGGCCTCGCCGCCGCCGCTGGCGATCAGCTCAGCTGCGGGGATGGAGACGCCAGGCAGCGCGGTCTCGATCTCGTCGGCCGCGTCGGGGAAATCGACTCGCAGGATCGCTTCCGCGTGGGATCGGAAGGCCAAGTCGAAGCCTCGCGCGCGCAGCGACTGGAACAACGGAGGGTCCGGAGGAACGGCACCGGCCATCGGCATGCTCAGCCGCGGCCGAACAGTTCCCGCTGACTGTCCTGTGTGGCGGAGTTGTAGCCGTAGGTCGGCCAACGCGGCGCATAGTCGGGGGACGCTTCGTTGCCCCAGGCGGTCCAGCCCTGCCGCACACCGCGCGCGAAAAGCTCAAGCCGGGGGGCCGGACTGCACGCCTCGATGACGGGATAGATCTCGTCCGGTTTGCGCGAGTGCTCGCGCTTGCGGGTGGCGATCAGGTTCACCTGACGCCGGCCAGGCGCGAGTGTGCGTGCGTTGCGGCCGCGTGTGCCGAACAGCAGCAATTCCGTGACGTTGCGGAAATAGAAGCCCACCCCGCGGCCGTCGGAACCACCGTCCTTGCGGATCTTGTGCCGGACGATGTTGGCCTTGTAGGTGAATCCCCAGGCCTCCATGACAGCCAAGCCCTGGGGAAGCAGAGCGTTCGGCACCCATAGATACAGATGCGCGACCGAAGCCGCGAGGTCCGCCACCGGCAGCCCGGCGATCTCGGCGACCGTCATCGTCCCGTAGCGCGAAAGCCGCCGGTGTTCGGGCGCCACTTTGCCGGTACGGTTCTGGAACTGCCACGGCGGATCGGCGAGGATCGTGCCGAAGGTTCGCCCCGCGGTCGCCGCGCGCATATCGTCGACGGCTGTCGCCATCGCTTGATCCCTCCCCGTAGCGCCGCAGGCGCGATTCGGGTCCTCGTCGACACTACGGCACGCCGGTCTAGGGACGGTCAACACTGACACGCGAGACGAGCCGCGCCGCGGCGGCGCCAGGATCAGCGGCAGACGCCGATCGAACTTTCGCCGCAGACGCGCGCCCCGTCGATCCACTTCGCCCCGGAGAGCTGCGCCCCGGTGAGATCGACGCCGGCGAGATTGGCCCCCGTCAGATCCGCGCCCTGGAGATTGGCGTTGAAGAACCGCGCACGGCGCAGATCGGTCTCGACCAGCTTCGCCCCGGTCAGGTCCGCGCGCGAGAAATCGGCGTTGCGGAAGTTCGAGCGCGACAGGTCCGCCTCCGCCAGCACCGCCGAGACGAACCGCGCATCCGAGCCCTCGACATCCACGAGCCTGGCGCCGCTCAGGTCGGCCCGCTGAAGCGAGGCGTCGCGCAGCACCGCGCCCGTGAGGTCGGCCTGCTGGAAGTCGCGCCGGTCGAGCAGGCAGCGTCGCCAGTCCACACCCGGCCCGGCGGGATCGGAACAGGAGGCATGGGCGGGCGCAGCGCCGGCGAGGAGCAGCGCCGCGACGAGGACAGGTAGCGCGGGCATGGCGGCCCCTATAGAACACGATCGCTCCCCCGCAAAGGGCCGATCGACCGGGTTGATGCTGCGCCGCGTCCTGGAGTTCTGCGCCTATCGCGGCGCCGCGCTGCTCGCGGCGTCGATCTTCGTCGGGCTGTTCGTGCCCCCGCTCGCGCGCGCCTTCCGCTTCATCATCACACCCACGGTGGTGGGGCTGATGACCCTGGTGCTGCTGCGCGTCGATTTCGCCGCGGTGTTCGGCTATCTGCGGCGGCCCTGGCTGGTGGTCGGGCTGCTCGCCTGGCTGATGCTCGCCTGCCCCGTGCTGGTGTGGGCGATCGTGCGCCTCACCGGGTTCGAGGGACCGCTCGCGACCGCGGTGGTGATCATGGCGACGGGCTGTGCCGCGACCTCGGCGCCGGCCTTCGCGCGACTGGTGGGGCTCGATCCGCAGCTTTCGCTCGTGGCGTCGGTGCTCTCGACCCTCGCGGTTCCGTTCACCGCGCCGCCGCTGGCGCTCGGCCTGCTCGGCGTCGCCCTCCCGCTCACGATCGGCGGGCTCTCGGCGCGGCTCGCCCTGGTGGTGGGGCTGCCGCTACTGATCAGCCTCACCGTCCGTCGGATCGCCGGCGAGGATCGGCTCACCCCCTACGGCCGCGCGATCGACGGCGCGGCGGTGCTGCTCGTCTGCCTCTACGGGCTCGGCGTGATGGACGGGATCCTGGCCACGCTGCTCGACCGGCCGGCCTTCGTGCTGGGCGGGATCGCGCTCGCCTTCGTCGGCAATTTCGGGCTGAACGCGGCCACGGCAGGGGCGTTCCTGCCGTTCGGACGGCGCATCGCGCTCACCACGGGACTGCTCTCGGGCAACCGCAACATGGCGCTCTATCTCGCCGTGATGCCGCCCGAGACCGGCTTCGACGTGCTGATCTTCTTCGCGCTCTGCCAGTTCCCGCTGTTCCTGAGCCCGTTCCTGCTCAAGCCCGTCTATCTCCGGCTGGTGCCGCGGGTGTGAGCAGGCTCAGGCCGGCTCGGCCAGCACGGTTCTGACCCCGACGATCGCACGCAGCGAGGCCCCGAGGAGCGAGGCGGCCCCGCCATCGAGTTCGACACTGAGGCTCAGGCGCATGGTCGCGTCCTCGGCGACCACCTCGAGGCGGCGCGGGACGAGCCCCCGCTTGGCCAACGGCTCGATCAGCCGGGGCAGAAGCCCGGGCTCGGCATCGGCAAGGACGGTGAAGCGCCGGACGCGCAGGACGTCATCGGCAGGGCGGTCGTGATCGAGGGCGGTCATGGCATGATCCTGGCAGGCGAGTGACAAGGAGACGCGGCCCGGCCCCCCGGTCGGGGACCGGGCAGCGAATTCGCCGCCCGCCATGGACCACGCGATCCATCATGACGTGAGCTTAGCCCAGCGGAGGCGCCTGTCGAGCCACGCTCCGCGCGAATGCTGCGGTGCAGAAGATTGCCCGCCCCGAGGGCTCGGCGTATGGTGCGGCCATCAATCCATGCCAGGAGCGCGGGCGCTCGAGCGCCGGCGCCGACGCGGAAGGCCGCCATGAACGAGATGTCGAAGCCCGCCACCCAGACGGTCACGGTGACGCTGGATGGCACCAACCGATCCACCACGCTGCCCCTGCTGCCGGGCACGATCGGCCCGGCCGTGCTCGACATCCGCAAGCTCTACGCCGATCTCGGCGTGTTCACCTACGACCCGGGCTACGGCGGCACCGCCGCCTGCGAAAGCAAGATTACCTACATCGACGGCGATCAGGGGATCCTGCTGCATCGCGGCTATCCGATCGAGCAGCTCGCCGAGAAGAGCAGCTTCCTGGAGGTCGCCTATCTGCTGCTCCACGGCGACCTGCCGACGAAGTCGGAGTACGAGACCTTCGTGAAGGGTGTGACCTACCACACCATGATCCACGAGCAGCTGCGCCGGTTCTATGACGGGTTCCGCCGCGACGCCCACCCGATGGCGGTGATGACCGCGGTGGTCGGCGCGATGAGCGCGTTCTACCACGACAGCCTGGACATCAATGATCCGCGCCATCGCGAGATCAGCGCGTTCCGTCTGATCGCGAAGGTTCCGACCATCGCAGCCTGGGCCTACAAGTACTCGATCGGCCAGCCCTTCATGTATCCGCGCAACGATCTCGGCTACGCCGAGAACTTCCTCTACATGCTGAACGCGGTGCCGGCCGAGCCCTACCAGATCAACCCGGTGCTGGCGCGCGCGATGGATCGCATCCTGATCCTGCACGCCGACCACGAGCAGAACGCCTCGACCTCGACGGTGCGGCTCGCGGGATCGACCGGCGCCAACCCCTTCGCCTGCATCGCCGCCGGCATCGCCTCGCTCTGGGGCCCGGCGCATGGCGGGGCGAACGAGGCCGTGCTGAAGATGCTGGCCGAGATCGGCAGCGTGAAGAACATCCCCGACTTCATCTCCAAGGTGAAGGACAAGAACAGCCATGTGCGGCTGATGGGGTTCGGCCATCGGGTCTACAAGAACTACGATCCGCGCGCGAAGATCATGCAGCAGACCTGCCACGAGGTGCTGGCCGAGCTCGGCATCAAGGACGAGCCGATGCTCGACATGGCGATGGAGCTGGAGAAGATCGCGCTGAACGACGACTACTTCGTCAGCCGCAAGCTGTATCCGAATGTCGACTTCTATTCCGGTATCATCCTGAAGGCGATGGGCATCCCGACCAGCATGTTCACCGTGCTGTTCGCGGTGGCGCGCACCGTCGGCTGGATCAGCCAGTGGAAGGAGATGATGGAAGACCCCTCGCAGCGCATCGGCCGTCCGCGCCAGCTTTACACCGGCGCGACCGCGCGCGACGTCACGCCGATCGACGCGCGCGGCTGATCGCGCGCTCCTGGACTGCCGGCGCGCCGCCCATTCGGGCGGCGCGCTGCGTTCGGGGGTCGCGGCACAGACCGTCACAAGGAATCACGTCCCATCCGATGAGCCTGACTCACGACATGCACCATTGGCGTGTTCTGCTTGACGCGGACTCGCGTTTTTGGCGAACATGACGTTCGGATAGCGACCCATTCACGCTATCCCCAGGATGTTCCAGCTTTTCCTTGCTGACGGCTGCCGCGAAGGCATCTCGCGGTGTGGATAACCCACGGCTGAAGGGATTTGAGCGACCAGGCCTATGTTGGACGTACCGTGAAATTTCTATCAGAGGTTGATTCTTCCCACTTGCACTTTCCTCACGGTTGTCCACAAACTGAGGACAGTTGTAGTCAGTGCCCGTCCGAGGAGGCTGGACTCATGGAGCGGTACGCAAGCCTGGATGCGCTGGTGCGGCATCAGCTGCGCAAATGGCCTCAGCACCCGCCCGGCCTATGGGCGAGGATGAGCAGTCCGCCGAGGGTCCTGCGCGGCCGCCCGTCCGACGCCGCCGCCGCCGTCTCGCCCTTCCTGAAGCTGCCCGGCACCGACCGACTGAAGACCCTGCCGGACGGGATGTGGCTGCAGTTCGGCGGCACCCCGGACGAGCCCTGGTGCGACGTGGTCGCGGTCGAGGCCTGCTCGTCGTTCCAGAACCTGCTCGACAAGCGCAGCCGCTTCGCCCCCTCGACCCATTCGCTGCTCGCCGTCTGCCCCCTGCCCTGGCTGCTCGCCCCGGCCATGGCGGACGATCCCACGCCGCGCTGGCGGCTCACCGGCGTGCTCAAGGCCGAACCGACCGGCCCGCTCAGCCTGCCGGTGCGCGACATCCGCGTGCTCTACGGGCTGAAGGACAAGCATTACGAGCCGTTCGCGCGCAGCCAGGTGCCGCACGCGCACGAGTTCTTCTGTCCGATGGGCGCGCTGACGGCCGAGCGCGGCTACGAGGCGCCGGCCATGCGCGCGCTGATGACGCGGCTGACCTCGGCGGCCAATTTCTTCGGCCCCGCGGACCCCTCAGCGGGCTGACGGGACCGGCGCCGGCAGCGCCATGCCCCGACGCGCCAGCACCGCGCGCAGCCGGTCGGGATAGTCCGTGATGATCCCGTCCACACCCCAGGCGATCAGCCGGTCCATCGCCGTCGGATCGTTCACGGTCCAGGGGATCACCGTCAGGCCGAGCGCCCGCGCCTCGGCCACCTCATCCTCTCTCAGACTGCGGTGGTCCGGCGACCAGAGCCGCCCGCCCGCCGCGTGGACCATGCGCGGCACCGAGCCGCCATGCGCCGCCGGATCGTGCCCGGCCAGCCACGGCGAGGGCCGCCCGCCACGCGGCGAGACGGTGTCCGCGCCGCCATGGGCCGAGGTCAGCCAGGCGAGCGTGACATCAGGCCGGTTCGCCTGGAACCACGCGAGCACACGCCAGTCGAAGGACTGCACGATCGCGCGCGACACGACGCCCGCCTCGTCCAGCACCGCGACCAGACGCGCGGCCATCTCCTCCGGCGCGACCGTCAGGCCGGGCCGGTCGGGAAACACCTTCGTCTCGATGTTGAACCGGACCGCCTCGGCGCCGAGCCGGCGGGTGAGCGCGAGCACTTCCGCCAGGGTGGGGATCCGCTCGCCGTCGACCGGCACCTGCTCGGGATAGAGCGCAGCGTAGCGGCTGCCGGGCCGGATCCGGCCGACGTCGTAACGCCGGAGCTGATCGAGGGTGAGCGAGCGGATCGGCGCGCCGGGCGGCGCGATGAACTGCCCGTCCGGTCCGCGCGTGATGTCCGGGTTCAGCGCCGGATCGTGGCTCACCACCACCACGCCGTCGGCCGTCACCGCGACATCCATCTCCAGCGTGGTCACGCCGATCTCGAGCGCGCGGGCGAATCCCGCGAGCGTATTCTCCGGCGCCAGCCCGCGCGCGCCGCGATGCCCCTGAACGTCGAACGCCATGCCGTCCCCTCCGACCGACACCAGGGCCGCAGCGAACGCCACGGCCACGGCGCGCACCACCGACATGGCTCTCCCCTTGTCCTCTGCCGTCGCCGCCTGGCGCATCCGATAGCGCATCGCCGACGACTTGGCCACGCCCCGCCTGATCGGCCCATACCCCGCGCCGGAATGCTTCACCCTCGTGCACAGGGCGTTGTCTTTCCTCGGCGCGCGCTCGCCACACGAGCCCTGCGCGCCGACGCCCGCCTGCCAGAGGTCGAGCCGTTGGCCACCGGGCCTCACGCCAGACTGCGCCAGAACATCCGCACGCTGGTGAGCATCAGGAACAGGGCGAACAGGCGCTTCAGCAGCAGGGGCGGAAGGGTGTGGGCGAGCTGCGCGCCCCAGGGTGCTGCCAGGATCGAGCCCGAGGCGATCAGCGCGAAGCCGATCAGGTTCACGTAGCCCAGGCTGTAGGGCGGCATGCGCGGCTCGCCCCAGCCGCCGGCGATCGCGATCACGGTCGCCGGGACCGAGATGACGATGCCGAACGCCGCGGCGGTCGCGACGGCGTTGCGGATCGGCGTGCCGAACATGCTCATGGTCGGCACCCCGACGGTGCCGCCACCGATCCCCATCACCGCCGAAACCGCACCCATCGCCGCGCCGATCGCGTGCCGGGCCGCGCCGTCCGGGAAGCGGTCACGCAGTCGCCAATCGAGCCCGGTCATGCCGAGATTGACCGCCACCAGTAGCGCGACGAAGGCGAAGACGAGCGTCAGGGCCTCACCGTGCAGCACGACGATCAGCGCCGCGCCGACCAGCGTGCCGGCGAACAGCGAGGGGATCAGGCCGCGCAGCAGCGGCATGTCGATCGCCCCCTTGGCGTGGTGCTTGCGCGCCGAGACGATCGAGGTCGGGATGATGGTGGCGAGCGAGGTCGAGACCGCGAGCTTCTGCTGGATCGCTGGGTCGATGCCCAAGGGCGGCAGCACATAGGACAGCACCGGCACGATCACGATCCCGCCGCCGACGCCGAACAGCCCGGCGAGCAACCCGGCGACCAGCCCCGTCACCGCCATCGCGGCGGCGAGTACGGCGAGCCAGAGCGGGTCGTGCAGGGTCATGGGTGGGTGAACCACGATCAGTGTCCGCGATCTCCGCCCGCAGAGCCATCGGTGAACCGACATCCCGACGTCCCGCGGACGCCGCTTGACCGTTGCGTTGCCGCGAGCCGATACCTCCTGGACGTGTGCAACCGTCCGGGCAGACGATGAATCTCCTCCGGCGGACCCTCGCGACGCTCGCCGTTGCGGGCGTCGTGGCGACACTGGTGCTGATGGCGACGCGGTTCGACCTGATCCGCGTCACGGAGCCTTTGGACCCGACCGAGACCAGCGCGGGCGGCGGGCTGGCATACCGAAATCCCATCCCGACGCTCTACGCCCCCTTCTTCACGGTCGCGCCCCCCGAAGCAGCGGCGCTTCAGGTACTCATTTCGGGATCGTGGCATCGCTGCACTGCCGACGCGCCTCAGGTTGCACGTCACGGCTCCGGTCGGTGCGCGTCCGGGAACACCTATCTGACATGGAGCAGGCCCGACAACGCCGACCCGAGAGTTGCTCAGGAGCCGACCTTCGTGCGCTATCCGGTACGCGCAACCCCCGAACTGCTGATCGCCGTGCTCGCCCTGCCGGTCATATTCGGGCTTGGGGCCGCTTTTGCGACCACGGCGCGCCGTGCCGTGGCCGTCGTCGGCGTCATCCCGCTCGTCCCCGGGGCCCTCCTCATGGGTGCCAATCTCGTCGGCCTCTTCATGCCGTTGCGCTCACCCACATTGACAGAGATGCAGAGCAACTACGGGCCCGGCGATCTGAGATACAGCTACGAGGAGGCGGCCCAACTGCTCGAATGGCGCGCTGACGACACGCCGCTCAGCTTCGCGAACCGCGCGAACGACGCCATCGCCGGATCGGTGCTGCATTTCTGGACCGAGTCGCGTTTTCGCGAGTTCCGCATCGTCGTGCCGGCCTGGGAGAATTGGCTGATCCGCCTGCTCGGCCAAGTTGATCCGGCCTTCGCCGAGTACATCTTCTGGGATCCGTGGAAAACGATCGAACGCGGAGTCGGAACGTGCGGACACGTCTCGTCGGCGCTGGTCGGGATCCTGCGGGAGCGCAGGATCGATGCGCGGATGGTGACGCTGTTCGGCCACGTCGTGGTTACGGCGGAAATCGGCTCGGGCGTCTGGCATATCTTCGACCCTGATCTGGGGATCGTGATCCCCTACGATCTGCCGACCCTGCAGAAGCGCGAGGACCTCCTCCGTGAGGCCTACGGCCCCGTGATCCGGTCTTTCCCCCTCGAACCGGACATCCTGGCCGCCTTCGAGGACATGCTCGTCAACGCGTATCTCGACAGCGCGACGAACCATATCGATCCGCTCGGGCGCGAGAGCTACCACTCCGGTCTGCGGGCCTTCGGGCTCTGGCACAGCGCGCTGGAGCCGCACCTTTACCGGATGAAGTGGCTGGTTCCGGCGGGGCTGATGCTGCTCGGCGGGGTGATCGTCGCCGCTGCCAGTTGCTGGCCACGCCGTGCCGACGCACGCCGCACGCCGACCCTCGCCGGAACGCACACGGCGTCCGGAATGACGACCCCTTAGCCACGACGTCCCGGGACCGGTCCAGCCCACGGCGACGCCTCGGGCGTTCCGTGCGATACACCGCACCGTCCCGCCCGTCATGACCCCGATCACCGACCCGCTGTTCTACCTGCTCGCCGTGCCCGCGCTGCTGCTGACCGGCATCAGCAAGGGCGGCTTCGCCTCGGGCGGGGGCAATCTCGCGGTGCCCGCGATGAGCCTGGTGATCGCCCCGCCGCAGGCCGCCGGCATCGTGCTGCCGATCCTGTGTGCGATGGATCTTTTCGGCGTCTGGGCCTACCGGCGCGACTGGGACCGCCGCACCATGGCGATCCTGACGCCGGGTGCGCTGATCGGCATCATGCTCGGCGCGATCGCGTTCGGCGAACTCTCCGACCGCGCGGTGAAGGCGATGATCGGCGCGATCGCGGTCGCGTTCGTCCTGCATGCTGCGCTGCGCAGCCGGCTCGTGCGCGCGACGGACGCGCCTGCGGGCGAGGCGCCGATGAAGGGGCTGTTCTGGAGCGCGGTATCCGGCTTCACCTCGACGCTCGCGCATGCCGGCGGGCCGCCGCTCGCGGTCTATCTGCTGCCGCGCCGCCTGTCGCGCCTGCGATTGAATGCAACGACGGTCGTGTTCTTCACCCTGGTGAACTACGTGAAGCTCGTCCCCTATGCCCTGCTCGGCCAGCTGCATGGCGGCAATCTCGCGACCTCGGCCGTGCTGCTGCCGACCGCGCCGGCCGGCGTGCTGCTCGGCATCTGGCTCGCGCGGCGGATCTCGGACCGCATCTTCTATCGCGCGGTGTTCACGCTGCTCCTCCTCGCCGGGATCAAGCTGCTGCATGATGGGCTTGCCGGGTAATCCTGTCCGACCGACCAGCGCCACCATCGCCTCGACCACCACCACCCGCATGACCACGACCACCTGACGAGGACCCCGACCGGCCATGTCGATCCCGATTGCCTGGGACAAGCTCCAGACCCGTTTCGCGACCGTGCGGCCCTGGGCCGCGAAGGCCTTTCCGCAGATCAACCGCTGTGCCGTCTGCATGAGCTATGCGCTCGGCATAGAGCCATCGAAGCAGGAGGGTGATGCCACCCTCGCCGACCTGCCGGGGGCACAGGTCGGCGCACGCAAGGCGGGCAACGGCGGGCCGGGGCTGAACGACACGTTCCTGGACCTGTTCTTCATCCGTGCCGCCGAACTGCTGCCACGCGTGCAGGCGAAGTTCGGCGCAGCCGATGTCGAGGGACGATCGAGCGTCGTCTGGCCGCGCGTCGAGGGCAAGCGCGGCGTGCTCTATCTCGAGGATTGCTACCAGACCGAGGGCGACAAGAAGGCGAACGCGGTTCTCACCTCCTTCGTCGCCGGCGTGCTCGATTTCCGCGCCGATACGCCGGAGATCTCGGTGTTCGCGAGCGGCGACCATTGGGATCTGTTCGACGGCAGCCGCATGGTCGCGGACGGCTCGCCGATCCGCAACAACCGCCATCCGGGCAAGCTGTTCTTCTGGGCGGCAACCTGAACGACCGTCCCCCGGTCAGGCGAGCAGCACCACGAGCAGCGCGGCCGCGAGCGCCACGAAGGCGATGCCGTTCAGCACCGGCACCGCCCGCTCCGGCAGCCGGTCCAGCAGCCGCCGCGTGAACCCCGCCCGCACCACCACGTCACGATCGCTCATCGCTCCATCCTCTGCGGCTGAGGCGCCTTGGCGCCCGAGCCGGATGCTTAGAGCCTGATCCATTTACGGTGAAGCATAGCCTGCGTGCCGGAAGTAGTTGGCGCATTCGGTGGGTGAGAACTCGCCGAGCAGGGCGCCGATGCGGTGCCATACGGTGGCGATGGATCGCTCGTCGGCCTTTCGCAGCAGGGTCTTGAGCTTGGCGAACATCATCTCGATCGGGTTCAGGTCCGGGCTGTAGGGCGGCAGGGACAGCAGGTGGGCGCCGGTGGCGCGGATGGCGCGGCGGACGGCGACGCCCTTGTGACTGCCGAGATTGTCGAGCACGACGACGTCGCCCG